>NZ_CAESCH010000002.1:600000-960258 GCF_903166545.1 Metabacillus schmidteae
GTGGAAGCTGACCGTGCAATGATTCAACAACAAGAAGCTGACGAACAGGAATTAAATGAAAAGAAGGTTTCAAAAGTTGAAGCGCTTTCTGATTTAGAAGCGATGAAATCAGAATTACACGGTATGCAGGAACACATTCTTTCTCAAAAACAGGAAAATGATACATTAAGAGAGCAGCTGAAGAATGAAGAATCAGCCAAGCTTGCTGCACTCAATAGCCTTAAGCAAAAAGAAGCTAACATAGCTGCTCAAGAGGCTGCATCTGCAGCAATCGCCCAAGGATCTTCAAATGATGATTCCTCTTCAGAATCTGTTCAATTAGCAAAAGGAAGTTCTTCAAAAACTGTTGATACTTCTAAAACTGCCGATTCTTCAAAAACTGTTGAATCAACTCCTGTAAATCCGAATGGAACAGTGAATGATTTAATTCGTGCCGGCTATAAGTATATTGGTAACTCAGTATATGTATTTGGTGGCGGAAGAAATTCTTATGATGTAGCAAACGGCCGTTTCGATTGCTCCGGGTTTGTACATTGGGCATTCTCTACTATCGGTGTAAGCGTAGGTGCAAGCACTGACTCACTTAAATATGCAGGTAAACAGGTTTCAACGAGTAATATGCAACCTGGTGACTTAGTATTCTTTAACACTTACAAAACAGATGGACATGTCGGCATCTATGTAGGTGGAGGCAAATTTATCGGATCCCAAAGCTCAACTGGTGTTGCAATTGCAAATATGTCTAGCGGTTATTGGGCAGAAAAATTTAACGGACGTGTAGTACGCGTAAGCATGTAATATTCTTAAAGAGCTGGCACAAAGTTGTCAGCTTTTTTGTGCGTTAAAATGTTTAAATTAGAAGCAAGGAAGATTATTCCATGTAGAGTCTGCTTTTAAGTATAGAATTTAGCACAACTACACACATGTTTCATCTTTTTTGCTCGCTAGTATGCGAGTAGCTTCAGTTGCGAAAAATAATCTTTAGTTCATAAATTCCCGATTAAACGAATTCTAAACATATATGCAATAAAAAATGTAAAAAAACTTGCGTTTTAAAGGGATATATAATACTATTTAAAACGTAAACATTACGTTTTATGTTCGTAGGTAGGGATTGTTGATATATAGATCTAAAATTTAAATCGTAATAATAACGGTTTGTATAAGGAGAATTTTAAATGATTAAAAGAAAAGTTCCTGTAACTGTGTTAAGCGGATATTTAGGTGCAGGGAAAACAACATTATTAAATCATATTTTAATGAACAGGGAAAATAGGCGAATCGCTGTTATTGTTAATGATATGAGTGAAGTTAATATTGATGCCTCACTTATTAAACAAGGTGGTTTTACGAGGGCGGAAGAAAAGCTTGTAGAACTTCAAAATGGATGTATATGTTGCACACTTCGAGAAGATCTCATTGTTGAAGTGAAAAAGCTTGTAAACCAAGGTGATATTGATTATTTAGTTATAGAATCTACTGGTATATCAGAACCAATACCAGTGGCACAAACTTTTTCTTATATTGATGAGGGGCTTGGTATTAATTTAACTGATATTTGTATACTTGATGCAATGATTACGGTTGTAGATGCAAACAGGTTTTGGCATGATTTTGCTTCAGGTGAGACATTGCTGGATCGCAAAGAAGCGACAGATGAATCTGATACGAGAGAAGTTGTTGATTTGCTCATTGACCAAGTGGAATTTGCTAACATTTTACTATTAAATAAAACCGATTTGGTAAATAAAGAAGATGTTGAAGAATTACGTGCAGTAATCCATAAATTGAACCCAACAGCAAAAATAATTGAAACTAGTTTTTCGAAGGTAGCTATGTCTGAAATTTTAGAAACAAATCTCTTTGATTTTGAAGAAGCAAGTCAAGCTGCTGGATGGATCCAAGAGCTTGTAAATGAACATATACCTGAAACAGAGGAGTATGGGATTTCTTCATTTGTATATAAGAAGAAGCGTCCATTTCATCCAGTAAGATTGATGACATGGCTGGAAAACTGGCCAGTAGATGTTGTTCGGGCAAAAGGATTTTTTTGGCTCGCATCTAGAAACGATGTGACAGGTCTTCTTTCACAGGCTGGACCTTCCATTACAATTCAAGGTGCAGGTGAATGGATTGCGTCTTATCCAAAGGATGAACAAGAGGAAATGTTGAAAGAGGAACCAGAATTACATGAAAAATGGGACAATCAATACGGTGATCGCATGACGGAATTAGTGATGATTGGGATTGATATGAACCATGATGAAATTGTAGCATCTCTTAATCAATGCATATTAACAGATGAAGAAATGCAACAAGACTGGTCTCAGTTTACTGACCCTCTACCAGCCTTTACAGAGGTAAATTAAATCTTAGGAGGAAAAAAATAATGAGAGTAAAAATTACATTGGCATGCACAGAAACAGGAGATCGTAATTACATCACAACAAAAAATAAGCGGAACAATCCTGATCGAATTGAATTGAAAAAATATTCTCCGAGGTTAAAAAGATATACATTACATCGTGAAACAAAATAGAGATGTGCCATGACTAACTCTTTAGTCATGGTTTTTTGTATTACCAAATAGCATAAGGTTTTGTAGAGTGTAGGTGTCTAGCTCCGAAGCACATGAAGTCAAGTGCAGTCGTGGAGATTGACGTCGCGTTTTTAGACTGCCAGCGCCTAGTCCCGAAGCACAGAATGTGTAAGTGCAGTTAGTGCGACAGGACGTCCCGTTATTGACTACCTCGGGGTCATAAGCCACTCAGGAATTGAAGACAAAGAACGTCTTCTATTCCTGAGCGTCTTATGCCTGTCGGGGCTCACCAAGGCGTTTGCGTTTTTCTAATATTAAGCGATTCTGTCATACATATATTGACACTCTTTTCATACTAGACTATGATTAAAAAAGCAAAAATGAATAGGATACAAAAATAGGTTGATAGATTCATAGAATCTATCATGAAAAGGGAAGTCGGTGCAAATCCGGCGCGGTCCCGCCACTGTAAATGGGAGCTTTTTACTATATGCCACTGTCATTGATGGGAAGGCGGTTTAAAGTGTTGATCATGAGCCAGGAGACCTGCCTATTTTTTACCTGCCTACGCGGATAGGAGAAGGTTAAGATAGGGAAAGGTTTAATGCACACTTTGTCTAAATATCTTAACGTTTCTTATCCTCCTTTGTAGAGGATTTTTTTAATGCTTAAAATTTTGATATTTAGATTGGAGAGAGTCTATATGGTACTAAATAAGGCTAGAAATCTATTTCTATCTTTATTACTTGTGTTTACGTATGTTGTAAGTGTGTCCCCTACTAATGCTTTTGCTGAAGAATTAGTAGAACAAAATGAAATCATTTCGGTTATTGGTAAGGACAATGAAGTCTTGCTTGATGACACAAACTATACATATTCTGAGAATACTACTGCTTTTGACGTACTATTGCAAACGGTAGGAGAAGAAAATGTAGAATATAGTGAATCTCAATATGGAGTATATATTGAGGGGATAAACGGTGTAAAACCCGGCGAAAAAGAACCATATTATTGGGCATTTTATATAAACGGCGTCTCATCACAAGTAGGTGCAGGGAGTTATGTTGTTCAAGAAGGAGATCGTCTAAGTTTTGTTTACACAAACTGGGAAGAGACTCCGGAAAATAGTGCATCTATAAGTATTATTGGAGAACAAGAAAGTGAAATATTGCTAGAGCCAATGAGTGTTTCTTTTATTCACGAACCAACAGCCTTTGACCTATTAAAGACAGCTTATGGTGTAGAGAATATCGAATATACCACCTCTGAATATGGTGTAATGGTTACTGGTCTTGGAGGAGTTCCTCAAGAAGATCCTTATTACTGGATGTTGTATGTAAATGACGAGTTAGCTTCAGTAGGAATTGACAGCTACAAGCTTCAAAATGGTGATCAAATTTCATTAAGATACGAATCATGGGAAACTCCATCTGAGGATCCAGTAGAGGAAGAACATGAACAAAGTGAACAGAATGAAGAAACAGAAAAACCGGTTGAAGAAGAAAACAAGCTTGAACCATTTAATAAAGAAGTATTTAATAACAGTGTTAATTTAGCAAGTGAGTATGTATTAGAAAATGAAATTGGTGACTGGCAAGCAATTGCTCTTAAGAAAGCAGGTAAAACGATACCAAACACGTATCTTACCAATCTAAAAAAACAGGTTAATGATAGCCAAGGTAGTTTTGCCAGAATAACAGATTATGAAAGATTGACATTAGGTATTTTAGCTGCCGGTGAAGATCCAACAAATTTCGAAGGCTATAATCTAGTAGAGTCCATTTATAATGGAAATGTTACAAAGCAGGGACTAAATGGTGTAGCATATGCCCTTATCGCTCTGGATAGTGCTGATTTTTCAATTCCATCTTCAGCAAAGTGGAATCAAGAAAAACTGGTAAATGAATTAATAAAAAATCAAAATAGTGATGGAGGCTGGTCTTGGAGCGGAGATGCAGCAAGTGATGTTGATACAACTGCAATGGTTTTAACTGCTCTAGCACCTTATCAAACCAAAGTTAAAGAATCTATAGATAAAGCGGTATTATACTTGTCAAATCAGTATCAGTCATCAAAAATCGATAATAGTTCAACCGCAGCTCAAGTGGTGATTGCCTTATCAGCACTCTCAATTGATGCTCATAGTGATGATTTTACAAATGAAGGTATCAGTTTAATTAATTATCTCTTATCATTCCAAAACAAAGATGGCGGATTTGATTGGCAAGGTGGGGATGAGAGTGATTCATTCTCAACAGATCAAGCATATAGAGGTTTAGTAGCTTATCAGTTATTAGGTGATAGTTCTCTATATCATTTCTCACTTAATAAGGGAAATTCACCTGAACCAATAGATGAAAACGAAGAGACTCCTCAAAGTAGTGAACAGCCAGATAGTAAAGAAGAGGCACCTAAAAGTGCGGATGATGAAGAGTCAATTGAGACAATAAATCAGCCAAACCCAGTGGAAAAAGTAGATTCACCAAGTAAAGGTAATCCTCTTCCTAATACAGCGACATCAAACTATAATCTGATAATTGTAGGTATGATTCTCGTTGCAATTGGAGCTATTGTGCTTGTTTATCGTAAGCAGCAAATGAATAAAGGATAGTGTAAATGCCCTCTATATTTGAGGGCGTTTGCTCTTTCTAGTAAAATAATATGAAAAATAGGAGGACTATTAATTGAAACAATATAAAACACTCCTTATGATCCTATTTACTACTATTCTCTTATTTCTATCAGGATGTGCGAAAGATGAGGTGACTCCGGCACTTGAGCAAAAACCTGCTGAAGAGATAGCAAATGGGGAAAATGCAGTTAAGCAAACGTTAGATACAGAATCGAAATCAACAGAATCTGAAAAAACTGAGGTAACGAATGAAGACACAGAAAAAAATGATGAAACAACAGAAAAAGTAAAACCGATTGAACAAGATGCTGGGCATGCGGAAGACTTAAATTCCCAAAGTACAGAGGAAAAGCAAACTGCAACTACATCAAAAAGTTCACAAGCTAAGGAATCCGAGCGTACAACAACAACTACTAGTAAAACAGAGTCAACAGAAAAAAAACAAGTAGAGGCTGCGACAAAACCTGAACAAAATACAGAGAAAACTACGATACAGAATACTGAAAACAAAAATAAGAATCAATCTGAACCAGTAAAAGATAAAACAACCACTACACCCCCTGTTAAGGTAGAACAAAAAAAGGAAGAACCCAAAAAACAAGAACCAAAACCAACTGTAACCATCTCAGTAGTCGGCGATAGCGAAAAAGGTACGATTCTTTCTGCTACTAAGGTAGAAATGAGTGAAGGAAACACAGTATTAGATGTAACATTAAAAATACTTAAGTCAAAGGGCATTCCAATTAGTATGACAGGTGGCGGTTCTACAGCGTATGTGCAGGGAATTGGTAACTTGTTTGAATTTGATCGAGGACCACTTAGTGGATGGACAGTGAAGCAAAATGGATCAACTTTATCAAGAAGTGCAGGTGTGACGAAGGTTTCGAATGGTGACAAGATTCAATGGATTTACACAACAAATTATAAAGAGGATTGATTACTATGAAAAGAGGTGTTCATTCTTTTCACCCCTTCGTGAGTTTTACTTATTATATTGGCGCAACAGCACTGGTCATGCTATATAAGCATCCGGTGTTTTTGTTTGTTGCGGCCATATTGTTTATTTTATTTAATCTTCAATTAGATAGAGGAAAAACACTGAAAAATTGGTTTGGTATGCTCCTATATCTATCTGTATTTTTTCTTATACTCAATCCATTAGTTAATCGAAGAGGAACGCATATTTTATTTTATCTTCACGATAATCCTGTTTTACTTGAAGCAGTGATCCAAGGAATTATTTTGGCTTTATCTATATTTACTTTATTAGTCCTATTTTCTACTTTTCATCTTGTTGTGACAGCGGAGAAGTTTCTATTTTTATTTTCAAGAGTTTTGCCGCAATGGGCGTTGCTCACCATGCTTTCCATGCGGTTTGTACCTTTGCTAAGAAGGAGATTACGTGAAATTGAGACTGTTCAGAAAGGAAAGGGACTTTCGGTCAAAGAAGGGAAAGTCCGTGAACGGGCAAAAAATGGCATCTTGCTTGTACAGATATTATTAACTTGGTCACTTGAAGAGGCTATTCAGACAGCTGATTCCATGGCAGCTCGCGGTTATGGAGTGAAAAAGAGAAGCAAATATACGCCTTATAAGATGAGACAAAGTGATTGGTTGTTCCTTTCTATTTTAACTATAGTAATGTGTACGGCAATAACTGGTTGGTGGCTTGGTGATGGTGTATTAAGTATCTATCCAGTGCTGGAGTCCCCTATTATACAAGGCAGGGAGTGGTTTTATCTCACTGTTTTTGTTCTATATCTTTCAGCACCACAGCTTATTGAAGGGAAGGAGGCGTTACAATGGCATTATTGGAAGCGAAGAATATAAGTTTTAAATACCCTGATGAGTCACAACCTGTTTTAAAAAACGTTTCTTTTTCAGTTGAACCTGGCGAATTTATCGTTCTTTGTGGATCATCAGGTAGTGGAAAAACAACATTGCTAAGGTTAATAAAACGTGAAATTGCTCCTCATGGAATGAAATCAGGAGAGTTTTATTTAGAAAACCAATCAATTGCTAAAGCAAACTCTGAGCAAATGGCTAAACAAATTGGAATGGTATTTCAAGATCCGGAGAACCAAATTGTCATGGATAAAGTTTTAGAGGAACTTGTTTTTGGAATGGAAAATATGGGGATATCAACGGAAGAAATGAGAAAGAAAGTAGCGGAGATCGTTCATTTCTTTGGATTAGAACATTTATTAGAACGAAAAACATACGAACTTTCCGGTGGACAAAAGCAATTGATCAACTTAGCAGCTGTTTTATTAATGGAGCCTAAAATATTGCTGTTGGATGAGCCCACATCTCAGCTGGATCCGGTGGCTGCAAGAGAATTTATTGGGATGCTTCAAACAATGAACGAGGAATTCGGTATCACGGTGATTATTGCTGAGCACAGGTTGGAGGAACTGTTTGGCATTGCAGATCGTGCACTCGTTTTAGATAAGGGGGAAGTATTGGACTTTGATACACCTCGCAAAGTAATTGAAAAACTGGGTTCAACAATCAATCATCCTTTGTATCACTATTTACCAAGTCCTGCCCGTCTATTTTTAGAATATACTTCTCTAAAGCAGGATGAGATGATACCTCTGTCAGTTAAGGAAGGGAAGCAGTGGTTGAGGAGGCTTCACGTTACAGAAAATAAGCCTAATGATGTAGTGCAGGTGTATCAAAACGAATTGTTATCATTGAAAAAGGTGGATTTTCAATATGCAAAAGACACAGAGAAGGTTTTAGATGCATTATCATTAACTGTTTATGAAGGTGAATGGCTGACAATTGTTGGAGCGAATGGAACAGGAAAATCGACTTTATTAAAAGTTATGGCAGGTCTAGATAAAGTACAGCGAGGGACCATGATCTATAAAGGGAAAAAGGTTAAAAAGCAAGTATCTGAGGAAATTGGCTATTTACCACAAAATCCGAAATTGTTTTTTTTGCACGACACAATAGAGATTGAGTTAGAAGAAATCATAAAAAAACATCAAGTAACATCTGGTGAAATGAAGATGGAACAGCTCCTTAAAATGTTTAATCTTTCTTCTTTAAAAAAGCGTCATCCTTATGATGTAAGTGGCGGAGAGATGCAGAAAGCTGCATTAGCAGGTGTATTATTAAGAAGCCCAACGTTATTATTAGTTGACGAACCTACAAAAGGTCTTGATCCTGAAGCGAAGCAAAGCTTTGGGAAGCTCCTAAAGCAATTACAACAACAGGGGCTAACGATTGTCATGGTCACACATGATATTGAATTTGCTGCAAAGTTCTCAACCAGGTGTGCCATGATGTTTCAAGGCTCTATCACAACCGAAGCACAAGTTCGATCTTTTTTCCAAGGCAATGCGTTTTATACAACCGTAATGAATCGAATGACAAGAGGTAGTCATGTGCCAAATGCTTTAACAGTTGAGGAGGCGTGTTCATCTTGGTCCGTTCAAGAAAAGCTCTATTAATATCAATTGTTTTGGCGATTAGCGTCATGCTTGTTCTTTTATCAACAAAAAATTATATGCTCGTTAGTGTTTTCGTTATGTTTGGTACATTTCTGCCTTTTATGATCAGATTTGAACGGAAAAAGGTGCAGGGAAGAGAACTTGTCATATTGGCGATCTTAGCTGCAGTTGCGGCTGTTAGTCGTGTGCCTTTTGCGTCAATCCCGAGTGTTCAGCCTACTACATTTGTTATTATTATGACAGGCTTTGTTTTTGGAGCTGAAAGTGGCTTCGTTGTAGGAACTCTTGCAGCATTAGTATCTAATTTATTTTTAGGGCAAGGACCTTGGACACCCTGGCAAATGTATACATGGGGGATGATCGGATTATGTGCAGGACTATTAAGGGGAACATGGATAAAAACAACCGTGATCGGAAGAGTCATTTTTGGGTTTATCACAGGTATTCTATTTGGTTGGGTCATGAACCTATGGTCCTTTATAAGTGTTGGAAAAGAAATAACCTATGTGGAAGTACTCGCCTATTATGGAGCCAGCATTTATTTTGACCTGGCCCATGCATTGTCAAATGTCTTTTTCCTGCTTCTCTTTGCAAAAAGTTGGCTAAAAATATTACAACGATTTAAGACAAAATACGGATTATTAGATCAATAAGATAAGGCTGTTCCTAGGAGCAGTCTTTTTACATATAATGGATGGGTTTAATTGACAATATGTAAAAAAAAGAGAGCGGATTTTTCAAATTGTAACATATTTTATAGAAATTTGAATAAAGTGATAAAAAAGAAGGATATTTATCAGTTTTTGTCTAATTTACATTAAGGACATTCACACAATGAAAGTGGTGAAAAAAGTGAATTCGGTATCTGGATCAAAGCATTCTGTTGAAGAGAGGGTAATCAAGTTTTTGGAGGAATCAGAGGAAGATTTTTTAGCATTGTGGCTGGAAAATGTTATTCTTGATGATGATGATATCTTTAAGGATCGAGTCAGGAAAAATGGATTCCAAATGTATCAATTGGCGAAAAAATCACTGCTGCAGACAATAAGTGATGAAGAATTGATAGAACTTGCTCATAAGGTTGCAAAAGAACGGGTTTTAAGCAAAAGCAATATTGGCGAGTTTGTATTCAATATGAATATTGGAAGAAGTACACTCATTAAATATGTAAACAAGTCCGGTGTATCCATCCAGGACCTTCAGCCAATCATTGATAGAATCAATGATCATTTTGACAGATATTGTTTTCTAGCCGTTACACGATATACGGAGTTAAAAGATATTGAAATAAATGAAAAAATGCTTTTTGTTAATCAATCTCACAATGATCGATTATCACTACTTGGTCAAATGTCCTCAAGCTTCGTCCATGAATTTAGAAACCCTTTAACATCTGTAATGGGATTTATGAAGCTGTTAAAAAATGAATACCCAAACCTTAAATATATGGATACAATTGAGCATGAATTAGATCAGCTGAAGTTTAGAATCACTCAGTTCTTACATGCCTCCAGGTTAGAATCAGCAGAGAAAAATCAGGAAGAGATTCACGTAGAAAGTCTCTTTGATGATATTATTTCCTTTTTATACCCAAGCATTGTTGATGGAGATGTAAATGTATCAACTAAGATTGAGCCTAACTGTAAAATCATAGCCGTAAGGGATGAAATAAAACAAGTATTGGTTAATATCATTTTAAATTCCATTGATGCATTAAAACAAAAAAATTCAAGGGAAAGAAATCTATGGATATGCTGTGTAAAAACAGATCATACGATCTCCTTTACGATTACAAACAATGGTCCTAAAATTCCTGAAGAAATAAGGGAAACTATCTTTGAACCTTTTTACACAACAAAAAGCTTTGGTACGGGGATAGGGTTATTTGTTTGTAAATCAATTATTGAAAAACATCGGGGAACAATTTATTGCGAGTCAGATCAGCATCAAACCTCTTTTGTGATTAGATTACCGGAAAACGCATAATGAACCGACCTTAACCTGACGTTGAGGTCGGTTTTTATATTTCTATCAGTAAGTATTATGGATGATAGATGAATATTTAAGAAAAACTAAGCTATCAACATTAAGACTTGAAGTTTTTAATCAGGTGTTTTATACATTGAGAAATTTCTCGAAATTTCAGTTTTTACCTATTTATCTTTATAAGTACTTCGTGGTATACTATACAACGTAACAAATGTTCATATGTGTATGAACGAAATTTCGTATAAAGGGGTTACGATAATGAAAATAGGTGTAGTTCATTTTGGTTGTGCTTCAGCAGGTACAGCACAGATCGTTCGTACCCTAGTAGAAGAACTTTCCAGTCAAGGTCATAAAGTTATTGGGATTGAATGGGACGATACAGAGAAGCAGTTAGTTCGTAAGGAACTTAATGGGAATACATATCGTTCGTTTGGTTCGGGTTCTTATGTATTGAATGCTTTTCCGATTACCATCTGGAACAATCAATTATCCGCGCTTGCAGGTGAATTAACAGAGCTTGATCAGGTTATTTTATTAGGGGATACAAAAGTCAATGTGATCAATTTATCAGGGAAAATATTGCGGGTACCGGTTAGTATCTTTAATAACATAGAGGAGTCAGACCTGACATTAGGTTATGATACTGCACTAAATTCTATTGTAGAAAATATTGAAAGAGTCAGAGATACTGCCAGCTCTCTAGATTATGGAAAGGTACGTGTTTTTAACGTGCAAATTCCTGGTGCAGAGAAATCGAGATTGTTACATGATACTGCAATAGCAGTTGAAGCTGAAGTAGTTGAGCAAGTTGATTCTTCCCAAGTGGCTCGTTTAAAACAACATATTAAACAAAAAGAAATGAACAATGAAGGATACACCTTTTTCATCATGGATCAAGATGTTGATCCTGTTGCATTAGGAGAACATTTTGGAGAATTTGATCTTGATTGGAAGGTCGTTGTTATTGATGAATCACAATGCAGTGGTCCATATCCGACTGCATTAGATCGCCTTATTACAAATCAATTTAAGAAAGCGATTATTGAGTGGTCCATATCTGATCAACCATCAGGTCAATTGATCATAAAAGATAAAAAAGTAGAATTAAAAGAAATATCATATTCGGAGGGAATATAATGAGCGAATTAACGAATTTAGAAAAATTATCAATTGAAACAATCCGTACATTGTCAATTGATGCTATTGAAAAAGCAAACTCTGGTCACCCGGGTATGCCGATGGGTGCAGCACCTATGGCGTATACATTATGGACAAAATTCATGAATGTTAATCCTACTAATCCGGAATGGTTTAACAGAGACCGTTTTGTCCTATCTGCTGGACATGGTTCTATGCTTTTATACAGCCTTCTGCACCTTACAGGTTATGATGTTTCAATGGATGATTTAAAATCTTTTAGACAATGGGGAAGTAAAACTCCAGGACATCCTGAATTCGGTCATACACCAGGTGTAGACGCAACAACTGGTCCACTTGGACAAGGAATTGCGATGGCAGTTGGAATGGCTATGGCTGAACGTCATTTAGCTGAAACATACAACAAACCATCTTTCAATGTTGTGGATCATTTCACATATGCAATCTGTGGTGATGGAGACTTAATGGAAGGTATTTCTTCTGAGGCAGCATCATTAGCAGCTCATTTAAAACTTGGTCGTTTAGTTGTTCTTTATGATTCAAACGATATTTCATTAGACGGAGATCTTGATCGTTCTTTCTCAGAAAATGTTGAACAACGTTTTACAGCACAAGGCTGGCAAGTTATCCGTGTTGAAGACGGAAATGATTTGAACGAAATTTCAAATGCAATTGAACAAGCGAAACAAGATTTAAACCGTCCTACATTAATTGAAGTAAAAACAACAATTGGTTTCGGTTCACCAAATAAATCCGGTAAATCTGCTTCACACGGTTCACCGCTTGGTGCTGATGAAATTAAATTAACAAAAGAAGCGTATGAGTGGACTTTTGAACAAGATTTCCACGTTCCAAATGAAGTATATGACCACTTTAACAAAACAGTGAAAGAAGCTGGAAGTGCAAAAGAAAATGAGTGGAATGAATTAGTAGCAGGATATGAAAAAGAATATCCAGAGCTGGCAAAACAATTCAAAGTTGCGGTCAATGGTGAGCTTCCAGAAGGTTGGGATAAGGATATTCCAGTTTACGAAGAGGGATCAAGCCTTGCATCACGTGCTTCTTCAGGAGAAGTATTAAATGGAATTGCGAAAAACCTTCCATCATTCTTTGGTGGTTCAGCAGATTTAGCTGGTTCTAATAAAACAACAATTAGCGGTAGCGGTGATTTCACAAGTGAAGATTACAGTGGCCGTAACATTTGGTTCGGTGTACGTGAATTCGCAATGGGTGCAGCATTAAACGGTATGGCGCTTCACGGTGGCTTAAATGTATTCGGTGGAACATTCTTTGTATTCTCTGATTACTTACGCCCTGCAATCCGTCTAGCGGCACTTATGAATTTACCAGTAACATATGTATTCACACATGACAGTATTGCTGTTGGTGAAGACGGTCCAACACATGAGCCTGTAGAACAACTTGCATCATTACGTGCAATGCCGAATCTTTCAGTGGTTCGCCCTGCAGACGGTAACGAAACAGCAGCAGCTTGGAAAACAGCTATCGAATCTAAATCAACTCCAACTGCACTTGTTTTAACTCGTCAAAACTTACCTACAATTAAAGGAACAAAAGATACGGCTTATGAAGGTGTTCAAAAAGGTGCTTATGTCGTTTCACCTGCTGGAAAAGAAACAGCAGATGTTCTTTTACTAGCATCAGGTTCTGAAGTAGGATTAGCAGTAGAAGCACAACAAGCTCTTGCTCAAGAAGGCATTGAGGCAGCTGTTGTAAGTATGCCTGCATGGGATCGCTTCGAAAAGCAATCTGTTGAATACAAGCGTTCTGTTCTTCCAAAAGAAGTGAAAAAGCGTCTTGCAATTGAAATGGGATCTCCACTAGGTTGGGATCGTTATTCAGGAGATGAAGGTGATATCTTAGCTATCAATACATTTGGTGCATCTGCTCCGGCAAATCGTATTCTAGCTGAATATGGCTTCACTGTTGAAAATGTAGTAGCTCGTGTAAAAAAATTACTTGCTGAATAATAACTAACAACAGAGGCTGACGACTTACGATGTCAGCCTCTCGTTTGTCATATAAAAAAGATAATTAGGTGCTGTAAATGGAAAAAGAAAAACTCAATAAAATTGTTGAAGCGGCCAGACTTTATTATCAATTAGATTATAGTCAGCAGGAAATTGCGAAAAAATTAGATGTTTCAAGACCAACTGTTTCCAGATTGCTTAAACAAGCAAAGGATTTAGGAATTGTGGAGATTAAAATTAATAATCCAACGGAAGCAGACAAATTATTAACAGAGCGCCTTAAAGAAAAATTTGGATTAAAGGAAGTTGTCGTTGCTTCTTTATCTGAGTACGATAATCGTTATATTAAACAACAGCTTGGTGAAGTAGCTGCAAACTACCTTCATAAAAATGTTAAAGATCATGATGTTATTGCTACATCATGGGGTACAACGATTTATGAGGTAGCAATGAGGCTGAAACAAAGACCATTAAGTCATACTACCATCGTTCAATTAAATGGTGGTGTAAGTCATTCAGAAACAAAAACCTATGCATCTGAAATTATTCATTTGTTCGGAGAGGCATTTCATACCCAAACGTTTTTGTTACCGTTACCAGCCATTGTAGATCATATCGTTGTGAAACAAGCGATTGAGGCTGATCGACATATTCATAAAATCCTTGAGCTAGGGAAAGAAGCAAATATCGCGATCTTTAGTCTTGGAACTCCTGTGGTAGATTCAGTTCTTTTACAAGCAGAATATTTATCAAAGGAAGATCAACATCTAATCCAGTCCAAAGCAGCAGGAGAGATTTGTTCACGCTTTTTCGATAAAAATGGAGAAATTTGTGTAGAGAGTTTAAATAATCGCACAATTGGTATTGAGTTACATGAACTGGCTAAAAAGGAAAAATCAATCTTGGTTGCCGGCGGTCCCAAAAAGGTTGAGGCAATATATGGTGCACTTAAAGGTAAGTATGCAAATGTATTAATTACAGATCAACATACGGCAAATATTTTAGCAGATATGGGATCATAGTTGTCTACTCTAGAAAATTACGTTATCGTCAAATAGAAGGAGGGAAAGTTATGAGATTATCTGATAAAAAGATCCTTAGTTTTGTTCATGAAGATTTTGAAGATTTGGAGCTGTGGTATCCAATTCATCGTTTGCGTGAGGAAGGAGCCACTGTTCATCTTGCTGGTGAAGAAGCAAATTTCACGTATAAAGGGAAATATGGTGTTCCCGCAACATCAGATCTTGATTTTAAACAAGTCAATCCTGATGACTATGACGCACTGTTAGTTCCTGGTGGTTGGGCTCCAGATAAGCTTCGCCGTTTTAAGGAAGTAATTGACATTACCCAGCATATGGAGGAACAGAAAAAGCCTATCGGTCAGATCTGTCATGCTGGCTGGGTGTTGATATCTGCAAAGATTTTACAAGGAAAAAATGTAACAAGTACACCTGGAATCCGCGATGATATGGAAAATGCAGGGGCAACTTGGTTGGATGAAGCGGTCGTAGTTGATGGCCATCTCGTCTCAAGCAGACGCCCACCGGATTTACCTGATTATATGAGAGAGTTTATTAAAGTATTAGAAAATAAATAACATTTAGTAAGACCCATTTCTATGTATTGAGAAATGGGTCTTATCCAATTATACTAGGTGAAAAAAGGAAGAGGAGACGATCTCAAAATGGAATATACATATAAAGTCCATGATCAAATCAGTGCATTAGAATTATCTCATGTGTTTAAAGCCTCAGGAATTAAAAGACCTGTAGATGATTTGCCACGATTACAGCGAATGATTGAAAAAGCAGATATTATCATTACTGCCAGATGTGATGGGAAAGTGATAGGAGTCGCTCGTGCAATTACTGACTTTAATTATTGCTGTTATTTATCCGACTTAGCCATTGATAAAGAACACCAAAAACAAGGAATTGGAAAAGAGCTTGTTCGGTTGCTGCAAGAAGAAATAGATGAAGAAGTATCCCTTTTATTACTTGCTTCTCAGCAGGCAATGGAGTATTACCCGAAAATAGGCTTTACACCTATTAATAACGGATTTAGTATTCCTAGAAAGCGCTGAATATTGGTACAAGGGCAGACGTTAAGTCTGTTTTTTTTTATAGATCGATGTAACAATCCTAGAAAAGTGCAACCTTTCAAAATAATGACGCGACAAGACCCCATTTTGATGCAACCCCTTCCGCATTTGACGCAACCCAAAGGAAAAACGACGCAACCCGGCCTGAAAAAGCTGCAACCACACTAAAAAAATGCAAAGAGCACGAGAAAAGGTGCAACCCTCCTTAATAATGACGCAACAAAGACCCATTTTGACGCATAATCCCTTCCACATTCGGCGAACTCCCCTAATCATTGCTACTACTCTTTATCACCTCCCAATACAAGATACGTCTCAAGCCTTAGAAGATTTTACACCTTAAGTCAATTATCGTTTCCACATTTTGTTATTAAAATAAGGTCTGTAGTAACGAACTGATTATAAATCTTGAGACCTAATCGGGAAAGGAGTTATCCAGCTCTATTAACAACAAAAAATTCAATGGATTTTGAAAGGAGAAAATAGCAAATGTCATGGTTTACAAAATGGTCATTTAAAAACAAAGCAGCCGTTTTCTTAATGTCTGCACTTATTCTTGTGATGGGAGTTTTTAGTTATTTCCGACTTCCAATGGAGTTTTTGCCTTCGGCAGATCAGCCGTTTATTTCGGTGGTGACGATGGGGAACGGAGTCGATGCGAGCACGATGGAAGAGCAAGTGACAACCCCTATTGAAGAGGCGGTTGAGAGTATAAATGGAAAGATAAATGTGTTTTCGACAACTGGTGATGGATATTCTTCCGTTGATATTCACCTTGAATCCAGTGTTGATAAAAAAGAAGCAAAACGGGAAATTGAAGAGGCACTCTCAAATGTAACACTTCCGGAAAATGTTATGAAGCCAAATATTGTTCAGTTAAATACCTCAATGATTCCAGTTTCCTATATCGCCTTAACTTTTGATAAAGGAATTACCCCTGAGACAGTTAAGTATGCACAGGATGAAATTGTTCCACAATTCAAGGATATTAAAGGTGTAGCAGAAATTCAAACAAACGGTATTATTCCTTCATTTGTTTCTGTCGAATTAGATGAAAAAAAGATGGCTGAAAAAAATGTTTCAATTGAACATATTATGACGATGCTTCAAGGTCAAAATACCGCTGCGGCTGTTTCGGAAAACACAGTTGATGGTAAAGCCGCGAACATAAAAGTGATTGGAAATATAAATACGATTAAAGATCTCGAATATACAGAAGTGGTACCAAGTGTTTCACTAAATCAAGTAGCTTCCATATCAATGGAAAAGCAAGAAGGCAATTTAACAAAAGTAAATGGTGCTGATGCTCTTACCTTCGTCGTTACAAAAGACAGTCAATCAAATGCAGTTACAATTAGTAAAGAAGCAGAAAAGGTGTCCGAAGAGCTAAACGAAAAATACGATAATTTGGAAACAACTGTCATTTTAGCATCTGCTGATATGGTTGAATCTTCTGTTCACAGTATGATTAAGGAAGTACTACTTGGTGCTTTATTTGCAACAATTGTGATTATGCTATTTTTACGTAACTTACGCTCAACATTGATTACAATCGTATCCATCCCATTGTCACTAGGCTTGACGTTGTTCTTACTAGCTCAATCTGGTGTCACATTAAATATTTTAACACTTGGTGGAGTAGCTGTGGCGGTTGGCCGACTTGTTGATGATAGTATTGTTGTTATTGAAAATATCTTTAGAAAAGCACAAACAGAGAAATTTTCAGTTAACATGGTCACAGAGGCGACAAAGGAGGTTGGCTCTGCAATAACATCCTCAACATTAACGACAGTAGCTGTCTTCTTACCGATGGGATTACTTAATGGGGGACTACAGGATTTCCTTTTACCGTTTGCCTTAACGATTACGTATTCACTGTTAGCATCTCTAATTGTGGCGTTAACAATTGTTCCTGTAATGAGTGCAGGATTACTTAAAAATGCCAATATTAAGGAACATAAACCATCCGTCCGTTTTTCAGCCTTTTTAACATGGTCCTTGAATCATAAATGGGTTGTCTTTTTAACAGCATTCGTTCTATTTGCAGGTTCTATAGGAGCATATTTTGCACTTCCTAAAGGATCGGTGAATAAAACTCAAGCTGACTATGTTTTTGTATCATTAGCGTATCCGAATGATACACCAATTGAGAAAGTAAAAGAAGAGTCTGTTAAGCTTGAAAACTATATCCTCGAACAAAAAGAATTAGACAATATATATCTTCAGTTAGGAAACTCAGCTGATGCAGCAAAATATGGGGCAGTTGGAAATCCGACAGAAACTCAGATTATGGCCATATTAAAAGAAGATGCAGATATGGGTGGATTTATTGAAAAAGTTCTTGAGCAAAAGGATGAATATAAGGATGCTACCTTAGAAGCAACTGAAGCTTCCATGATGGGTGGAGGAAGTACCTCTATTACAATTGATATAATGGGTGATCGTCTAAATGACCTTGTTGCAGTTTCTGAGAATATCCAACAAAAGGTCAAGGAAATTGATGGAGTTGAAGAGGTCACTACAAACCAGGAAGAAACAAAAACAGTCTATTCATTTGTCGTTGATCCAAGTATGGCAAAGGCTGATCAAATTGCCCAACAAGCTGCTGTTATGCTGAATCAAACACCTATTGGTTCAATAGAGGTAAATGATCAGCAAACAATGGTGATGCTGGAGCCAGTTTACACACCGGAAACGAAAAAGGACCTTTCAGAAGTACCAATTATGACTCAGTCAGGAATGACACCTATTTCAGAGGTAGCTGAATTAACAGAGACTGAAGAACCAACGAGTTCATTTCATAAAGATGGAAAACAATATGTAAGAGTGACGGTGAATGTTGATCCTGAAAAACTATCAATCATTTCAACAGAAATAAATAGTGAAATTTTTGGAAGTGAAGATGTAGAGGGAATTGATCTGCCGGACGATGTTGACGTATTTGTTGGTGGTGCAAGTGCAGATCAAGCGAGTGATTTTAATGATTTGTTTATGACGATGTTAGCGTCGATAGGAATTGTTTTTCTTATCATGGTCATTACGTTTAAAACGATACGTGCACCGATTGCCATTCTCTTTTCATTACCCCTTGCGGCAATTGGAGCGATCCTTGGAATTATTATCAGTGGAATTACCGTTGATATTACCGCGTTATTAGGAGCATTAATGCTAATTGGAATCGTAGTGACGAATGCCATTGTGTTATTAGATCGAGTTAAGCAAAATGAACAAACGATGATTATCCGTGATGCTATTGTCGAAGCGGCAACCATTCGAATGAGACCAATTATCATGACAGCTGTTGCCACAATTTCTGCCATGCTGCCTCTTTTATTTAAGGAAGCTGAAGCAGGTAACTTAGTTTCTGCAAGTTTAGCAGTTGTAGTTATTGGCGGGTTAAGTGCTGCGACATTATTAACACTTGTTGTGATTCCTGTTGTGTATGAATTATTATACTTTAGGAAGTCAAAAAAACAACGTAAATTAGCAGAAGAACAACAGAAGACAATGGCAGTTTGATAGAGAAACAAATTAAACGCCGAGTACGGTATACTCGGCGTTTTTTAATATGCTGATGTTTATCTCAATAACGATTCTGCACCATCAATATAAATTTCTGTTCCGGTTATATGTGAAGATAAATCAGATGCTAAAAATGTAACCAAATCAGCTACCTGTTCGGATTTCCCTGGTTTATGGTCGAGAGGCTGGTCTCCCTCAGGGAAAACGATAGGGATTTCAATCTTTTTTAGGTCAGAGGATTGATGAATTGACTCTTGAATATTTGTTTCAATCGCACCGGGACAAACCGCATTAACACGGATTTTATATTTGGCAAGTTCTAATGCAGACATTTTCATAAACGCAATCTGCCCGGCTTTTGATGTACTATAAGCGGTAAAACCAGTTTGTGAGAAAATGCGGTTACCACTAACAGAGCTTGTAATAATAATGCTGCCTCCATCATCTTTCATAAACGGAATCGCATGTTTAACTGTTAGGAAAGTTCCTGTTAAATTAGTATTAATGGTACGATTCCAATCTTCTTCATTCATCGTTTCAATCGGTGCCATTTCTCCAGCTATACCGGCATTAGCGAATAAAATATCCACACGTTCCCACTCATCCACTGCAGCTTTTATTCCATCCTCTATTTCCTGTGATGAATTGATGTCACATGTTTTAGCAATCGCCTTGCCACCAGCTTCTTCAATTTGTTTTTTAACGTGATTCGCATCCTCAAAATGAATATCTAACAAACATACTTTTGCACCTTCATTTGCTAAACGAAAAGCAGTGGCACGTCCTATCCCGGAACCACCGCCGGTGATAACAGCTACTTTCCCCTTAAGGTTATGATTAGTTAACATGATTAATAGCCCTTTCTTATTTAGATATTTCTTATATATTTAACAGAAATCAGTTATCGTAAACCATATAACCATTGGTATGATGATAAGAGGAGGAAAAGATGAAACTTTCATTCTATCTATTCGTACTATGTAAGGGAGTATAATGATGGAAAAATTATGAATAGGCAAAATAGAGGTGATAAATATGATTAATAAATATTGGCTTATCTCGTTTTTCTCAATCCTACTTATTTGTGGAGGATGTGCAAATACTGATGATAAACAAGTATCAACAGCAAATGAGAAGAAAAATGAACAGGCTGCGGTAAACCAGGAAGAAAAGAGTCAAGGGGAGCTATCTAAAATAAATGAGCTTTCCACATCTGTAACAGTGGAGTCCTTAATGGAATTTAAGGCAGGAGAATTAACAAAAGATATTACATATGAAGAAGATACAGAGCAAGTTTTGTGGGGACTTGAAGAACTCGAACCTCAGTATATAAATAACATGAAAGAAGTATTAGAACCATTAACGGAGGAGGCGGATGATCCGGAAACTCTTATGAAAGCACTGGTGTATTATGCAGGGAGTCCGAGCTATGATGAAATTGTCCGGGATTTAGATTCATTTACTCCGGGATTTAATGAGCCGTTGCTTCCTCGTCCCGAACAGGTTACGAAAAGTGAAAGTACTGGTAAGGAAAACTATTCTTATATTTTACTTGATGCAAGTTCAAGTATGTTACTAGACTCAGAGGGAAAGCTGCGCATGGATATTGCAAAAAATGCTGTTGAAAGCTTTGCGGAGGCCATAAGTGATTCAAGTCAGGTTTCACTTGTTGCATTTGGTCATAGAGGTGACGATTCTGATAATGGAAAGGGAGAATCATGCTCGAAAATTGAAGAAGTCTATCAAATGGGAGCTTATGATGCTAAAGCTATGAATGAAGCTCTTACTGCCATTGAGGCAAAAGGATGGACCCCTTTAGCAACTGCAATAGAAAAGACTAGTGAATTTAGTAAGAATCTTGATGGTCAAATCACAATTTATATTGTTAGCGATGGTGTTGAAACATGTGATGGAAATCCAACTAAAGCGGCAGAGCAATTTGTTAAGCAAAAAGGAGAGGACAATATTTCTGTTAATATTATAGGATTTCAAGTTGACAATGAAGCAGAAAACCAGCTAAAAGCTGTTGCAAATGCAGGTAATGGAGAATATTTTGCTGCTAATGGTGAAGAGGAGCTATTGTCCACAATTGAGTACGAATGGCTTCCTTCCATGCTAGAGCTCACTTGGGCTCCAGTTAATTATGTTCCAGATGGTTGGGAGATTTTCCGCGAAACTGAAAGAGTCACAGACTTAACACAGGGGTGGACTGCTTCAACTACGAGAGAAAATCAAAGATTCCAGGAAGGATTAAAGATCTGGAAAGAACAAGGAAGTTTAACAGATGAAACGTTAGCGGAAGTCGAAGAATTACTCACCAAACGTGAAGAGGAATTAAAAAAACTTAAAGATGAATTACAGGAAAGAAACAAGGAAAAAATTGATACAAAAGTAAACGAGATAAAAGGAAATGTTGATAAATGGGTTGAGGAAATGAAGAGTTTAAAGGAACAGGCTCAATAGTTCAAAGAAAAAGATGAACACTGTACTAAACAGTGTTCATCTTTTTCTTTATATATTTTGAAATTGAAAATGTGCTATGTCATGTATAGGTTCTACTATAGAAGGTAGACAATTAAGATTGAATATGGCATAAATTTTTTAAGGTTTTGCCGCTTTTTATAAGTTAATTCCTATAAATCTCTTCCTCTGATAAATAACCATCCTTTACAATTGTAGAATTAATCGTTTCCTTCATGACAGTGGTAGGTTCGAGAAGGATTGTAGGTACATCGATTTTATGATTATTAATGGTTGTATCCGTGGAGATGGCTTCATCTTTTGCGACCTTAAAAGCCATTTCTGCTGCTTGGGTGGCAATAACAGGAATAGGCTTATATACAGTCATAGTTTGTGTGCCTGTTACCAGTCGTTTAACGCCGTCAAGCTCGGCATCTTGTCCAGACACAGGGACCTTACCTGCTAATCCAACGTCAGAAAGTGCGCTAATTGCTCCACCCGCAGTTCCATCATTAGCTGCAACGACTGCATTGACTTTGTTATTAGCTTTTTTAAGAATAGCTTTCATATTGTTCTTTGCATTCTCTGGATTCCATTCCTCTGTGTATTGTTCTGCAATTAAGGTAATGTCTCCTTTATCAATCAATGGTTGAAGAACACTCATAGCTCCTTCTCTAAACAAAAGTGCATTATTGTCAGTTTCTGCTCCACCAATATAGACAAAGTTTCCTCTAGGTGTATGTTTTACGATTTCAGTTGCTTGCAGGACACCGACCTTTTTATTATCAAATGAAATATAGTAATCTAACTCACTTTTTGTGATAAGACGATCATAAGAAATAACTTTGACCTTATTATTATGAGCCATTTCTACGATCTTTGCTCCTTCTTCGGCATTGTGCGGAACTACAACAAGAACGTCCACACCCTCTTCGATCAACAATTGTGCTTGTTTAAGCTGAACAGCATCAGAGCCATTAGCAGCTAAAGTCTTGACTTGGCCGCCTAAAGATTTTACATGATCTTCAAACAATTGCTTATCTTTGTACCACCTTTCTTCTTCAAGTGTATCTAATAAAAATCCAATGTATGGAACAGATTCATCTTTAATTAATTTTTCTGATGCTTGTTTACTCATCGTTTCTTTCGTAGAACAAGCGCCGCCTACAAGAGCTACTATTGTAAGCATTAAACCTATGATTACTTTTTTGAAAAATAAAGTCACTAGTCTTTCCTCCATCTCTATGTCTTACACTTTGAATTTTCTGATCATCTTGTTCATACGCTCAACCATTTGAGATAGCGTATTTGCGCTTGTTGAGATCGAGTCAATTGATTGAGTTTGTTCATAAACAGCAGCAGAGATTTCTTCTGAACCTGCTGCTGTTTCTTCAGAAATGGCAGCAATTTGCTCAACAGATTGATTAATTTCTTGGCTCGTTTGTTCAAAGTATTGGAAGGCAGATGAGATATTTTTTACACGATTTGTCATATCGGTTACTTTATTTTTAATATCAGAAAAATACTGACCTGATAATTGGATTTGCTGTGTTCCTTCATTCACTTTTTGGAAGCCATTATTTAGCTCATTTGACATTGAGCTAGTTTCTTCTTTGATGCTTGTTACGATATTTGTAATGTTTTCAATAGAAGACGTCACTTCATTAGCAAGCTTCTTTACTTCTGATGCTACAACCGCAAATCCTTTCCCGCTTTCCCCTGCTCTTGCAGCTTCTATAGATGCGTTTAAAGCAAGGAGATTTGTTTGGTCTGCGATCGTTTTAATAACAGTAACTAGTTCTGTAATCGATTGTGTTTTTGTTTCAAGACTTTTTACTTTTTCAACAGAGAGTTCAACTATTTTGTATATCATGTCCATCTGTTCTAAAGACCTTTTCATTTGGTTATCACCGTTTATGGATACGACAAGAACTTCATCAGAAAATTGAACTAATTTCTGACCGTCATGATTAACATCAATCAATTTCTGACTGAAATCTTTGATATGCTCTGAGATATCTGATACTTCATCTGCCTGGCTATTCACACCTGTAGATAATTCTTCAATGGTGTTGGCAACCTGTGTGCTACCTTGTTTTAATTCTGTTGAAGATTCTGCAAATGCAGAACTTTGTTGATCAACATCTGTTGCAATGTGTGAAACCTCTACGATCATTTCTCGTAAGCGAGTACCCATATGATTAATAGATTTAGATAATTGACCAATCTCATCGCTACCATTGCTGGTTAAAGGCTCAAAAGTAAGATTACCACTTGCAATTTCCTCACTCATTATCACGAGCTGATTCAAATTAGCAGAAATTTTTCTGCTAATGATCATAAGAAGAACTGTTGAAACAATGAGCGCTACAACCACAGAAATGATAAGAAGAGTGATAGTTTGCCCAATATTTTTTTGTGATTCTGTTAAAGCTGCGCGATTTGAATCTGTCGCCATTGTTTTTAATTGTTCACTTAATTGACTTGTTTCCACCTTTAACGTACCAGCTTCTTCTTGTAATCTCTTAAACTCTTTTGTATTAATTTGTTGGACATTTGGAACAATTGTGCTAAAGAAGTATTCATCGAGCTTATGGTTATTTTCCATGATTTTATTGAAAATTTTAATTTGCTCTTCATTTTCTAGTTGGCTTTTTAAGTTCTTTGCAATTTTTATAAACCTGTGACTATCATCTAAATACTCTAGAAGCTTTTCATCTTCAGCCAATAATAAATATTCTGGTATTTGATTGTATTTTTCATGATATAAGGAGACTAAGTCTGCAGAATGAAGCGCTACTTCATTTTTTATCAATGAATTTTTAATCGTTTGATTCGTTTGCATGAGCAAACTATACGTAATAATAATGGAAACTAAAAAAGTAATGGTAACAACGAGAAATACATAGAAGTATTTACCACCAATCTTTGTGTTTTTCCATCGCAACTGATTTAACAAATAAATCCCCCCATAAAAACATGTATCTTTTATATTCAGTTTCATTTTATTATCGACAAAATTCGAATATTATTCAGTGGAGAATTTAGGTATATTTTACCAAAACAGATGGTAGTTTATTTGATGATTTCAAGTGAAATTTATACTATGTTTTTTTGAAAATATTATAATTACATGAAGAATTTAGTCGAATATATTGTATAATTGAAAACGGATACATTAGAGGCGACAAGACAACTGAGAAATTAAAGATAGAGAACTAATCTTTGGTAGTTTATAAGAAGGGGGATGGAAAAATGAAAAAACGAGTACCAATTAAAGAGGGAGCTCAAAAGAAAAAGGGGGGATTTAGGTTAAAAGTACCAAGGTATATAGAAGCGATGACACTGAAGTCAAAGATTATTTTGTTTTTGCTATTATTTACTCTTATCCCAAGTTTGATCATTGGAAATGTCGTGTATTTTGTTTCGAAAAATACAATTGAAAATAAAGTTGCGACAATGAACGAAGATATAAATGTTCAAGTAACAAAAAATGTAAATAATGCTCTAAGAGAGTTAGATAATCTATCATTAGTCCCTTTTTCAAATATGGAACTGATGGAAACGCTACAATCAAATGATGGTTTATCTGAATTTGAAAAGTTAACGAAGGAGCGAAATGCTTCAGAGTTCTTATCCAGTATCACATTCTCTAACAAAAATGCCAAAGCAATTTTCTTCGTAAATAGAGAAGATACGGTGTATGGGGAACAAAACATTGAAGATTTTTCCTTAGAAAATTATAACGATTCTCCCTATGCAAAGGAGGTTGAAAACGCTAAAGGTGTGATCTCCTGGAAGGCAGGGATCGAAAACAATTATGAAAATATTTATTTGTTCCGGAAGTTTGACCGAATTGGTACGATCATCCTTGTTGCAAATGGAGATGTATTTCAAGAGGTATATGAAAATGGACAGGACCATTCAGTAAGAGAAATTTCAGTCTATAATGAAGATGGAGTAATCATTTCCAGTAACAAACCGGATTTAGTAGGATCCAGTTTTGATAATCAAAAAAATACAGAGGATAACCTGGTTTCTGTCAAAGAAACTGAGAATGGATGGAATGTGGCTGTTTCAACTTCAAAATCCTATTTAATGAAGGAAATTCAAAACGTTATCTATTTCGTTTATTTGATTATTCTAGGCTTTGTCTTGCTATCAGTTGTTGTAAGTATTTTCCTGGCGAGAAGTATGACAAGGCCAATTAATAAAATTGTGGCCATTATGAAAAAAGCAGAAAAAGGCGATTTAACCCACAGAGCGGATTATCTATATAAAAATGAAGTCGGACAATTAGGAAACAGCTTTAATCATATGATTGATAATATGACCCTAATGATTCGGGAAAATAAAAAGGCTTCAACACATGCAGTAAACAGTGCGAATGATCTTAAGCGAATATCTGTAGAATCTGCTAGTGCTACAGAGCAAATTGCAATTGCTATTGATGAGGTGGCAAAGGGTGCTGTTAGTCAGGTTAATTATTCTGAAAAAACGAACCTCGAAATGAAAGAGCTATCAAGTGAAATCAATGAGGTAGCTGACAATATGATCAAGGTATCAACTATAACGGAAACAACGAAAAAGTTAAGTAGTCAATCGATCGTGACAATAGAGGAATTAACCGAAAAGAACAAAAAGATGGGGACAAACATCAGTCAAGTTGATGAAACAATGGACCAATTAAATGAAGAAATTGAACAAATAAAAGAAATCGTTAAAATGATTAAAAGTGTAAGTGATGAGACGAATTTGTTATCCCTGAATGCAAGTATTGAAGCAGCAAGAGCAGGGGTTGCAGGCAGAGGATTTGCTGTCGTTGCAAAAGAAATACGGAAGCTTGCCGACCAAACGAAGAACTCATCGCTGAGAATTGAAACGGTCATTTCAAGTATCCTGTCACAAACAAAAAAATCAGTAGAGCTTGTCAAAACGACAATAACTCTTTTTAAGGAACAATCAGTATCCATTCATGATACTCAACAAGCATTTGAAAATATATTAGCAGGAACAAATTCAATTATCTATGAAATTGATTATATTGAAGCCTCAATCGATAAGATAAATGTAAATAAAGAAAAAGTTGAGCATGCCATTAATGAGATGGTAGATGTGGCAGAAGTGTCTTCCGCTACAGCTCAGGAAGTAACCGCAACAACAGAGGAGCAGTCAGCTGCAGCGGAAGAACTTGGTGATCTTGCATCATCTCTTTCTCAAACGATTGTAGAATTAGAGAATACGATAAATAAATTTAAGGTAACAGAATAAATAAGGATTTTATTATGTAAAAGTCCTATATCACTTTTTTAAAGGTTTTACATACTGTATTAAGGTATTGACCTTGGAGGTGATTGTAATGAGTGAAAAATATGGTGGAGCTGGATACGGTAGCGGCTTTGCTTTAATCGTTGTATTGTTCATCCTATTAATTATTGTTGGAGCGGGTGCTTTCTCAGGTGGCTATGGACCTGGTTATGGTTCTGGATATGGCTGGTACTAAATATGCGGAAGGGGCGTTTTCGCCCCTTTTATTTCGGTTGTGCAAACGTCTAATATTCACATAACCCCATCATTATCCCTCCACAAACAATCTTCACAGCTTTAATGTTTAAATGGGGAAATCGATTAGTAGCATATTCGCAGACAGACTCTTGATGAGAAGAAGACATTTCTGATCCTAATTCATTGGCAAACTCAGTGTCAAAATCTGATACATACAGAGTAAGAATGATTCCATCCTTTTGACGTTCAACTCCATATTTATGTAAAAACTCCATAGAAGATACACCTCCCTTTATAGTATGGAAAATAGTTGAATCCTTTATCCAAAAAGTAACAGTGTTATGAAATTGTCAAAGTTAATCGTTTTCAAGTAAGAGACAGTTAGTATAATAGAAGTATTGATATTGAAAATGGAGTGAGAAGATGTTCAATACATCGGTAGGAATACTTCGGTTCACAGGAAATTTAGAGGGAATTTCATACCTGGTTTTATTGCTGATTGCCATGCCGTTAAAGTATTTTTTAGATTTTCCTTTTGCTGTCACCATGACTGGTGGAATACATGGCTTTCTTTTTGTGGCCTACGTGATTATGGTTGCCTTTGTGTTTTTTAAAAAACGCTGGTCTTTCTTTTTTGTAATATGGGCAGTGTTTTTAGCTTTTATTCCATTCGGAACGTTTTTACTAGACAAGCAGTTGAAAACAAAGAATTAAAGGAAAAGAGGACCGATTCATTTGTTTGGAAGCGGATCCTCTTTTTATTGTTATTCATTTATTTCCACATGCTCTAAAATATTCTGAGAGGTGCTTTTTTGAACAGAGTAAGTGATGGTAATAGGTGTATTTGTCGGCAAAGACTCTAATGTTTTGTAGTGTTCTTCAGATAGTTGTATGGCAGTTGGAGTTTGGTCGATGATGACCTCAATTGAATGAGAGTCTATTAATCCAATATAAATGGCCTTTACGTGTATAGAATCCTCAACTGTTGCTGCAGTGTCTTTAGGATGTTCAGTGCTGGCACATCCTATTAAAATGAAAAAATAGATAAAAACAGAAAAACAGTGAATTATGTTACGCATTCGTTTACACTCTCCTATAAATATCAGTACTACTTCATGTATAAGCAACAGGAGAGAGAGTCATGCTTGATTTATTCTTTATAAATAAAATAAATCAAGGGGTATGTTGTTATTGTGTAATTGCTTAAAAGGGCCTTTCCGTTGGAAGGCCCTTTTAAACTAGTTATTTCCATATGCTTCTTTTGCTTTCTGATTGAGTGGGAAATGTGTCTGCCATTTTATTTGTTGTTCCTGCAACATGTGCTCTTGAAACAAGAAGTGATTTGCGGTTTTGTAAGTCTGCATGATTTTAGAAAATGGGTGTTGCGGCGTCAAGAGGGACAAATAATGTGAACTATATTGAAGTGAAACTATATGGATATTCATCACAAAAACAAAAACTTGTAGAGCGATTTGCCCTACAAGTTATCATTTTTTTTGAGGTAATTTAACAACAAATGTCGTGCCTGCATCTAATTTGCTTTCTACACTTATTTGCCCGCCGTGGAGATCAACGATCCATTTTGCAATGGAAAGGCCTAGACCATGACCTCCGTTTTGTCGCGTTCGTGCACGATCCACACGGTAAAATCGTTCAAATATATATGAAAGGTCTTTTTCGTCAATTCCAATACCTGTATCAGATACAGAAATAAAAGCATCGTCTTTTTCTTTCCATACGGTTAGTTTTACATGATCGTTTTCAGACGAGTATTTTATCGCATTATCTAGAAGAATGTATAGCAGCTGGATTAATCGTTCTCTTTGACCATATACAGTTATAGAGTGCTGCACGTCCAGATTAAGCTGTATATTCTTTTCTAATGCATGTGGTTCGAACGAGTGAACAGTTTTTTCAGATATAGGCTGTAGATCAATGTTCTCAAAACTAATTTGTTTTGGATCATCTGTATCAGACCTTGCGAGAGTGAGCAGATCTCCAACTAACTCAGTCATACGTCTTACTTCTTCTTTTACATTATCAACCATTCTTGCCGGCATATTGCTTAATTGATCTTTTTCCATCTCAAGAATTTCAATGGAAGACAGCATCACACTTAAAGGAGTCCTGAGTTCATGGGAAGCATCTGCTACAAAATCCTGCTGTCGTTTAAAAGCGTGGCGAATTGGAACCATGGCACGCTTTGACATGACAGAGCTAAAGTAAAAGGCAATACATGAAAAAAAGACAATCATTATAACGAGAAGGATAAAAAGTCCCCGTAAGAGCTCTGATAAATCTGTTATATCCTCTCCTAAGTAAAGGTAGCCGACAAGCTGATTTCGTTCATATATTGGTTCGGCAATCATCATTACTTTTAGTTTTTCACCTTTAGGGATATACGTAGAGAATTGATCTTCTTTTTTATGTTTAAGAATTTTATCATGATTGATCTCTATAACTTCTGTTTTGATTTGTTCTCTAGCGGGCGTCCAATCATCAATCATATTTAAAAATTCACCTTTAAAGAGTGACAATTGTTCATTTTGTAAGACGAGTTCACCTTTAGTGTTGAACACATAATAAAATAATTGATTACTGTTCACAGTTAAAAATTGTGGCTCTCGTATAAAATCACGAGGCTCCTCTAAAAGCTTTTCCACAGATTCTGCCTCATATAAGGCCATTTCTCTTAGTTCATTTTTTTCTGCAGTTGTAAACCAGAAATAAGCAATAGCGTAAAGAAGAGTGATAAATAGAAATAAAAACAAAAGAATTAGTAAGCTATATTTAACAGTTAAGCTTTGTTGTGTTTTTATAAAAAGATCCTTGTTTCTACGTTTCAAGCTTGTATCCAACCCCCCTTACACTATGAAGCCAATTTTCTTTGTCGAACTTGGCAAGTTTTTTACGAAGTAACTTAACAGTAGCATCAATTGTTTTATAAGAAACATCTGTTTCAGTTCCCCAGATACGATCATATATAATGTCCCGTGTTAGGACCTGACCCTTATTTTGAACAAGCAAATCAAGCAATTGATATTCTCTTGGAGTTAATTGTATAAGCTGTTGATTCATTTCAATTGTTTGGCTTGTACGGTTGATGGTTAAACCCTCTATTTTAAGAACATCCTCACGAATAGGTGAAAAGTTTCGGCGTCCCAGCGCTCTTAAGCGTGCTAAAAGTTCATCAATTTCAAATGGCTTAACAAGATAATCATCTGCACCAGCATCAAGTCCAACAACCCGGTCGGCAATTGCATCCTTAGCTGTTAGCATTAAGATTGCACCACCATAGCGTTCATTTCGTAATTTTTTACATGTTTGAATTCCGTCACCATCAGGCATCATCCAATCCATAATGATCACATCATAATGAGAGGCAATCGCATATTCATAAGCATCTTCACCAGTTGGTACCCAATCCACATGATAGTTTGCCTTTTGTTCTAACATATATGTGATAAGCTCACCAAGCTTTATATCATCCTCAGCTAACAAGATATTCACCCCGTTAACTCCCTTCTATACAGTAGTTTATCGTATTTTACCATGGGTAAGTGAAAAAATAGAGAAAATAAAAAAGGGAGGACGCACGGTATAAGATCAATATTTTAGTAGATTCAAAGGCCTGAACCTTGTATGATTGGAATGAAAATATAAAACGAACGCGGGGAAACGGTCATGATTGAGAACTATATTGAAGCTTTAGACATTGCATATGTTTCATCCTTTGCTACAAAACTTGAAAGAAGCTGGGGATATCTTTTTTATAATGAAAATCAACCGAATTATTATGATGCAAATCACGCACACATCTCTACATACAATGGTCATTATGAAGAGATCATTAATGAAGTAATTGCCTTTTATAAAGAAAAAAATATTATACCACGCTTTTATCTCTCAAACTATGAAGGACAAGCGGAATTTCTTGAACTGCTAAAGAATAAGGGTTTTAGCTTTGAAGAATTTGAAAGCCCGGTTCAATTATGGAAACGGAAAATAGACATTGAACCGAATTCAATTGTTACGATTGAAGAGGTAACAAGCGATAATATGCAAGACGCCATTCATATTGAGTGTCAAATTCCGGAGCTCGGCGGTTCAATTCGAGAAAAAGCATTTAAAGAAGAATTCTCGCAAGACTGTTATATCCATTATTTATTAAAATACAATGGAACCGCTTGTTCTACAGCATGCATATTTTTATATGAACAAGATGCACGATTAGAAAGTGTAGCAACCATTAAGGAATATAGAGGAAATGGTTTAATTGGCCAGCTTATCCATTACATACAGGAAGATATGCTGAAGAAGCAGGTTGACCGGTTATGGGTGCACCCAATTAATGAGCGAGTGGAAAAGGTTTACCAAAAGTCTGGATTTGACACAATTTTAAATGTAAAGTCGGGTCATGCGTTTCTGGGAGGAAAAAGTATAAAGGACATTCAAAATGGGCTATAACAATTTAATTCCATCTTGACTTTTTATTCCATTCTCTGGTATTTTAAAAGTAATTACAGTTTAGGAGATGTGTTTTGTGAGGGTTTCTGTTCTTAACTAACGAAGTCAATACTTCATCTACATGAATATAGTTGAAAAAACTTACCTATATCGGAGGTTTATTTAAGTATGTACATGTGGACGGTTAAGAACAAAAACGGTTATCGTACACAATTTGCGATCTTCTTGCATAGTGCCCGTGTGAAAAATCCGTGCTTGTTTAAGTACGGATTTTTTGTATCCACACATTAAAAACAAATAACCCTTTTTAAAGGGGGAATTTGTCTATTTGTGCACACGTAAAGCCTATGTAATCATGATCTAAAAGAGGTGCTGAACAACCATTGTTCAGCACCTCTTTTTATTGTCTTTTTTCTAAAAACAAGGTTCTTTGAAAAAAGACTATTTGGGTTGATTTGAGCGGAAGGTGTGAGACTCCTGTGGGAGTAGCGGGACAGGTGAGATCCCACAGGCGCATGCGCCGAGGAAGCTCACCGCCCGCCCCACGGAAAGCGAGCATCCTGGAGCTCAAATCAACCATCTCAACACTAATTACCAAGCAGCAAAGGTTTAAAACAGCCTTTTTTAAAAAAACACAGGAGGTTCTACCATTGAACAAAAAAACAATTGAAAGTCTTGAATACAATAAAGTCTTAGCATTACTTAGTGAATACGCAATGAGCGAGGCAGCAAAACAAAGAGCTCTAAACCTTTTACCTATCACTGATGAAAGAAAAATAAAAAGATGGCAAAACGAAACAACAGAAGCATGCAAAATCATTGAGAAATCATCAAGTATCCCTGTTCACTCATTACACGGAGTAGAGCAAATCGTTACACTAGTTGATAAAGGCTACTTGCCTACACCAGAACAATTCGAGTTTTTAGGAGCCTTTTTAGATAGTGTGAAAAAAATTAAACGATTTATGATGAAACAAGACTATCACGCTCCGACAGTTAGTTCATATGCATACTCTTTATATGAGTTACAAGATCTTGCAGATGAAATAACAAGGTGTATAAGGAATAATCAGGTAGATGATTATGCAAGTAGAGCACTATCAAAAATTAGAAACAAGCTAGTCACTCTTGATGAGAAAATAAAAACAAAGATCGCCCAAATTATGAAGGCATCTTCCTCGTACCTCCAAGAACAGGTCATTAGCATTCGAAACGGACGATATGTTGTACCTGTGAAAAGTGAATATAAACGGAAATTTTCCGGTACAATTGTTGATCAATCCTCAAGTGGGCAAACCGTTTTTATGGAACCGAGTGATTTAAATAAACTGCAAGACGAACTGACCTACCTAAAAGTAGAAGAGGAATTAGAGATCCAAAAGGTCTTAGGACAACTAACAGATATGACAGCAGTTTATAAACAGGAATTACTCATTAATATTGAAGGAATGGTTTCGTATGACTTTATTTTTGCGAAAGCAAAGTTAAGTAAACATATGAATGGATATGAGGTGAACATCCAATCCGATGAAGGGTTTGAAATACTGAATGCAAGACATCCATTACTTGGTGCAAGTGCGGTTCCACTATCAGTGACTTTAGGAAAAGATTACATGGCCTTAGTTATAACTGGTCCCAATACAGGTGGTAAAACCGTTACAATAAAAACGATAGGTCTACTCACCATGATGGTGCAATCAGGACTTCATATTCCAGCAGATCCTACCAGCTGTTTTAGTATTGTGAAAAATATTTATGTGGATATCGGTGACCAACAAAGCATTGAGCACTCCTTAAGCACGTTTTCGTCTCATATTACAAATGTCATCGAGATATTAAATCATTCACGTGAAAACACTCTCGTCATTCTTGATGAAATCGGCTCGGGGACAGATCCGCGAGAAGGGATGGGATTAGCCATTTCAATCCTTGAAGCACTATATCATTCAGGAGCCCTGCTTGTTGCTACTACACATTATAGTGAAATTAAGGATTTTGCAGAGAAAGCAAGCGGATTCCAAAATGGCTCAATGGATTTTGATATTGAAACTCTGCAACCTCTATATAAATTAATTGTTGGTAAGGGAGGAGATAGTCAAGCGTTCTCAATTGCCCAAAAGCTAGGGATGCCGATGAAGATTATCCAAAGGGCAAAGGAGATTTGCGATCGTCACTCAACAGAAGAGATAACAATCATTCCTGCCACAAAGGATAGAGTAAGAACACCTAAAAAGGATGAACATAGAGTGATGAATAAGCAAATTCACACCTATCAAGTAGGAGACGCGGTTTGGATTCCACATCTTCAAACTAAGGGAATTATAGAAAAAACAATAAATCCGATGGGAGAACTAAAGTTGATTGTGAAAGGAGAAAAAATAACACTCAATCATAAACGGGTAAAACCTTTTATACAGTCTGAAGAATTATATCCCGAAGAATATGACTTGAACCAGGTTTTTGAAGAAAAAGATGTTCGTAAGAAGAAAAAGTTAATGAAAAGAAAGCATGTCGATGGCGTTGTCATTGAATATATGGAAGAATAAATAAAAAGAAAATGATAAGATGTGACCCACAGAAATGAGGGCTCACATCTTATTTTTAAGCCATGTTAAATGATGTTTAATTTGGTCTAAAAATTGAAACCAGCTATAAATAATGGTCGAGGTATTTCGTTGCCGCGCCATTAATTCCTTTATAATTTTAAACTCCACCTTTAATCCCTTTACTTTTGTAAGCGTTATCATTTATAATTAAATTAGATGGGATGGCACGAGTTGTCATCATAACATTTGGCGAAGGTGGGGCGATATATACATTGATCTTATTCTGAAGGAATTAAACCTTGTGAATGTGTTAAGGTCTATGATTTAAATGCACTATATTCTGAAAAATTAACATGTTAATACTGTACTGAGTGGATAGATGTGAAAAAGATTGCTTGTTTTCAAGAAACGTTATTTTTAGTTGTATAAGATTTTAATAGTTTGGGAATAATAGAATTAATGAAAATCAAAGGAGGAAAATGATAATGGAAAAAAAGCATGTCTTATCTGATTTTGTTAATGGAGATCGATTTGAATTAAATTCTTACTTAACTTATTTATTTGATAAATTTAATGCGGATAGTGATCATACAGAGGATAAACTTATAAAACAATCTATTAACTAATTGAAGGGATAATAAAGTGATGAGAAATAAAATTATATAAGCGAGCTTGTCTATTCTAATCTGAATAACAAGGTCGCTTTTTGTTTGTCTTAATTTTATATACATAGAGACCGTTGACCAAACGTTCAAATAAACAGTAACAAAGCCTATCTTTAAAATATATTGTGAAAAACTTCACAAAATGTATTGTATTTTCGAAAAGGGTGCATTATAATAAAGTCATCAAATGAATGTGAAACATTTCACAAATATTATGTGAAATACTTCACAATAAAAACTCTTAGGAGGAATTTTAAATGAAAATAGCTGTTATTGGATGTACACATGCAGGAACTGCTGCAGTTTCAAATATGGTAAAACTTTACCCGGAGGCAGAAATTACAGTTTACGAAAAAAATGATAATATATCTTTTTTATCTTGTGGTATTGCTTTACATGTTAGTGGAGTGGTAAGAGATCCAAATGGTTTATTTTATTGTACTCCTGAAGAATTAACTGATCTCGGTGTGAACATGCGTATGAAGCATGAAGTGAATGATATTAATATTGAAGAAAAAACGATTATGGCAAAAGACCTTACAACGAATAGGATTGTACACGATACATTTGACAAACTTGTTCTAACAACAGGATCTTGGCCGGTAATTCCAAAAATTGAAGGTATAGATATGGAAAATGTACTTTTATGCAAAAACTTTCATCATGCTAATACAATTATTGAAAAAGCAAAGGATGCACAAAACATCGTTGTAGTTGGTGCAGGTTATATAGGCATCGAATTAGTAGAAGCCTTTGAAATGAGTGGTAAGAACGTGACACTTATTGATGGGGAAGAAAGAATTTTAAGCAAGTATTTAGACGAATCATTTACAAACGTAGTTGAACAAGATTTTCAAGAACGTGGTGTGAAGCTTGCTTTAGGAGAGACAGTCACACGTTTTGCTGGTGTAGATGGTAAAGTAACAGGTGTAGAAACAACGAAAGGAACATATGAAGCAGAGCTTGTGATCCTTTGTATTGGTTTCCAACCGAATACACAATTAGTAAAAGGACAAATTGAGATGCTTGGTAATGGAGCAATTAAAGTTGATGATTACATGAGAACAAGTAATAAGGATGTATTTGCTGCAGGTGATAGCTGTGCCATCCGCTACAATCCAACAGGTAAATATGCCTATATCCCTTTAGCAACAAATGCAGTAAGAATGGGGACATTAGTAGCGAAAAACTTGATGAAACCCACCATTCGCTATATGGGAACACAAGGTACTTCAGGTATAAAAATTTATGACCAAAACATTGCAACAACTGGATTAACCGAAACTTCAGCACTTCGTATGGGAATGAATGTGAAAAGTATCACAATCTTGGAGCATGACCGTCCTGAATTCATGCCGACTTTTGAAGATATTTCTTTAAAAGTAGTTTATGAAGAGGACACAAAACGAATCGTAGGTGCTCAAGTTATGTCTAAAGTTGACGTTACCCAATCTATTAATACATTGTCTGTATGTATCCAAAATAATATGACAATGGATGAGCTTGGCTTTGTGGATTTCTTCTTCCAGCCACATTACAATAAGCCATGGAATTTCTTAAATCAGGCAGGATTACAAACTATTTAGTAAAGATGAAAAGCGTTGGTATTCCAACGCTTTTTTAGTGTTTCATTGTCATGATTAAAGTTCAAAAGCAATGAAAGTAAATCACTAACGATATTTGATGTAACATGAATATTGTTATAACTAAAAATGAATCCTAATAAAAAAGAGGGGGTTCTTACTATGTCCGTAAAAAATCAAAAGGTATTTAATATTATAATGGTGCTGTTATCATGGTCATCAGTATCTCTTTTAGGAATTCATCATTTAAAAAAATTTTTCCCCGCAACAATTCTAATTGTAATCCTCGAAATGCTACATGCGCGAATTGGAAAGAAACGCAAATACTGGGTTTTTTACAACAAACCAAACTCCTTCTTATTTAATGAGTTACCTTATAGTACAGGTCCATTTATTTTCATCTCATTGTGGACGTTAAAAATTGCCTACGGGGATTTTAAGAAGTTTATTTTGCTCAACGGATTAGTACATGCTTTTTTTGCATTTCCAATCACATACTTAGCCAAAAAATTTCGATATTATAGGTTAGTTCGTATTAATAATGTTCAATTTTTTCTCTATTTCTTTTCTAAGTCATTTATACTATATTTGTTTCAGTATATTTTTGAAAATAACAAAGTTTTAACTAAAGAGCGTTGAACAGAACCTCTTGACAGGTTTTTTCGATTAGTAATTGGATGTAGCCCAATCACATTCCTTTTAAAATGAAAGGAAAAAATATACACTAAAGAAGTGGAATCATTCAATCTCGGAGGTGTGTAGGTTTGAATTATCGTGTAGAGAAAGACACAATGGGTGAAATTCAAGTACCAGCTGAAAAGTATTGGGGAGCACAGACACAACGAAGCAAGCAGAATTTTAAAATTGGTAGAGAAAAAATGCCGAATGAGGTGATTATCGGCTTTGCCATCTTAAAGCGAAGTGCTGCAATTGTTAATGATTCACTAGGAAAGTTACATACATCAAAAGCTGCTGCAATTGTTAAGGCATGTGATGAGATAATTGAGGGGAAATTAAATGATCATTTCCCACTGGTTGTATGGCAAACAGGAAGCGGTACGCAAAGTAATATGAATGTTAATGAGGTTGTCGCAAGAAGAGGAAATGAACTGTTAAAGGAAGCAGGTATTGATGAAGTCATCCATCCAAATGATGATGTCAATATGAGTCAAAGCTCAAATGATACGTTTCCAACAGCCATGCATATTGCAGGTGTGTTAGCTGTAGAAACACAACTAATTCCGGCTATCGAACAGCTTTATGCTATTTTAAATCAGAAAGTAGATCAATTTAAAGATGTAGTGAAAATTGGTCGTACACATTTACAGGATGCAACACCGTTAACCTTAGGTCAGGAAATCAGCGGCTGGACTCATATGCTATCACAAACGAAGGAAATGATTGGGAATGCTCTTCCGTACATGAAAAATTTGGCAATTGGAGGGACTGCGGTAGGAACGGGTATTAATGCACATCCTGAGTTTGGTGATCGAGTGGCAGAGGAAATTAGTAAATTTACAGGAAAGAAATTTCATTCGTCCAGTAATAAATTCCATGCACTAACAAGCCATGATGAAACTGTATATGCTCACGGAGCGTTGAAAGCATTAGCTGCCAATTTAATGAAAATTGCAAATGATGTTCGTTGGCTTGCAAGTGGACCGCGATGTGGAATTGGTGAAATTACTATACCTGAAAATGAGCCGGGGAGCTCAATTATGCCTGGAAAAGTCAATCCAACACAAAGCGAGGCATTAACGATGGTTGCTGTTCAAGTAATGGGAAATGATGCAACAATTGGCTTTGCTGCAAGTCAAGGAAACTTTGAATTAAACGTATTTAAGCCGGTCATTATTTATAATTTTCTACAATCAGTTCAACTTTTATCAGATGGCATGAATTCTTTCCATGATAATTGTGCTGTAGGTATTGAAGCAAACATACCGGTTATTGAAAAGTATGTGAAAGATTCTTTGATGCTTGTGACAGCACTTAATCCACATATAGGCTATGAAAATGCTGCGAAAATTGCCAAGCTTGCACATAAAAAAGGGTTAACCTTAAAGGAAGCAGCTCTTCAGCTTCAATTACTAACAGCAGAGCAGTTTGATCAATATGTAAAACCGGAAGAAATGACTTATCCAAAATAATAAAGGCCTGGCAACTAGTTTGCCAGGCTATTTACTGTAAGGAACCTCTATATAAAATGCAGCGCCATTTCGTTCATTAGAGGCCCAAACCTTGGCATCATGTAAATCAGCAATACGTTTTACAATGCTTAGTCCAATTCCAAACTCCCCTTTTTGCCCCTTTTGAAATGGCTCAAATAAGTGGTCCATCATATTTTCATCAATTGATGGGCCATCGTTCCAAACGGACAAGAGAAGCTTAGTAGGATTTTTCTTGATGGAAACCGAAATGACTTGGTCTGCATATCGTAAGGAATTTTCAAGGAGGTTTTCAATAAGCTTTTCCCATTGTTCAGAATCGCCAACAATTATTCCTTCTTCTAACTCGAGAGTCCAATTTAAACCTTTTTTTGCCCATTTTATTCGTTCAATTTCTTCTCGTATAAGAGCATCAATGCGAAATTCACTTTTTCTAGGCTTTCGAGTGGATAAAAAATCGAGCTTCGTTAAATAAAGCAAATCCTTTATTTTTTTCTCAAGCTTTTCTGATTCATCTTCTATAACATCCATCGTGCTTGATAAATCACCTTTTGGAAAGATTCCATCATTAACAGACCTTGCGTAACCCCTAATGACCATGACAGGTGTTTTTAGATCGTGTGAGATATTTTGTAAGAGAGTCTGTTGAGCTTCATCCTTTCTTACCAGATGTTGCCGCATTTTTTCGATAGTTTGTCCCAGTTTGCCAATTTCATCATTTCGATCAACTTCAACAGGTTCATGCCATTCTTGATCAGCGATTTTTTTTACGTGCTTTTCAAGCTTTACAATCGGCTTTGATAGATAGCGTGCTAACCATATAGAGGGAATCCAGCTAAATAAAAAGACGACGCCCATTACAATCATTAATCGTCTGAATAGTGTAAAGACAAGATCATTTCGATAGGAATCCCAAGAGTAAGAAAGGAGGTAACTAGGTTCTCCATTTACAGTAATTTTGCGTATGACATAAAACAAAGTTTGGTTTTTTAAGTTTTTCTCGTACTGGTATGTTGATTGTTTTTGATTAGCTGCCAATTCCTGTGTTTGCCTTAGAAAATCAACCGGTAATTCAATTTCATTAGAATTAAAGTAAAAAGACCGTTGAATAGGAAGCATTAAATGGGTAACGGTACGATCGTTTTGTTTTTCAATTCCCATATTATTTCCTAGATTTCCATACTCCAGTAACACAAGCTGTTCATTCTCAATCGTTTTATATATTTCTTTTGTGAAAAATCCCCGTAAAGTTGTGGGAAATAAAATAACCAATAAAAGTGATATAACAAGGAGAATACCTGAGAAAACAATCCAAATTTGAAAGGCTAACGGTTTGTTTCTCATCCTTTTAACATCCTATAGCCAAAACCATAGATTGTTTCTAATTTAAGTTCCGGCATTTTTTTCCGTAATCTTCTTACCAAATCATCAACGACTCGATCTGTTCCAAAGTAATCTTCGCCCCACAGGTTTGTTAGTATTTGTTCTCTGGAAAAAGCCTGGCCTTTGTTGTGAAGAAAAAGCTGAAGAAGATCAAATTCTTTTGAAGTTAGATTGACTTCTTCTCCATTAAAATAAACGATACGCACTTGTTCATCTATTTCATATGGATCAAGTTGTATTAAGTGGCTTGTTGCACTTGATTGCTCTACATACATTCTTGAAAGCAGTTTTTGAGCACGAATCACAAGTTCTCTCGGAAGAAATGGTTTTGAGATGTAATCATCACTTCCAAGCTCCAACCCTAAAACCCTATCTATATCTGCATCCCTTGCTGAAATAAAGATAACAGGTACTTCAGGTGTAACAGCTTTAATCTCTCTAATCAATTGATAACCATCAACATCAGGCAGCATGATATCTAAAATCCACAAATGTGGTGGAGTGTTTATTAAGTTTCTAGCTTCTGAACCAGTCTGACAAGACGTAACAGACCAACTTTCATTTTTTAAGTACATCGTCAATAATTCATTTAAATTTTGCTCATCTTCGACTAAATATACGTTGTAACTCATTGTTTCACTTCCTCTCAACGCTATTATACATCCTTCATTCTGTCTCTTTCACCATTTTCACAATTTCCCATAATTCTCTCATTATTATCCCAAACTCTTTTCATATACTTAAGCTATCAAAAATCAAGTAAATAAAGTGATTTCAAAAAGGAGATCTGAAAACGATGAGAGCTATTATTTTTGCAGGTATTTCTCTACTCTTACTATTAATTGTCATTGGTGGATTTGTAAGTTCACAAGGTGCTTAAATATAATATTGAAAAAAGAAAAACAGGAGGATGTTAACATGGGATATTATGATGAAACGGAAATAACACGCGAACAAAAAAAACCACGTAGAAGCTTTAAACCAATTCTTTCTTCATTAATAAGCGGTGTAGTTGGTGGAGCACTTGTGCTTGGTGTAACCACTTTTACAAATGATCAACAACCAAGCAGCACTGAAAATAACCAAGCTGTAGAAACAGCTGCGCAAAACGGAAATTCAACTTCTAAGGTTGATACACAAGCTATATCAACCAGTTCAAACTCTATTGCTGATATTGTAGACAGCCTTTCACCAGCAATTGTTGGAATTACAAACTTACAAGCTCAAACAAATGGAAATTTCTTTGGAAACTCCTCTGGAAACTCATCAGGGGAAAATATTGAAACCGGAACAGGTTCAGGAGTGATCTTTAAGAAAGAAGGAGACGCTGGTTATATTATTACAAATAACCATGTTATAGAAGGAGCTCAGTCAATCGAAGTCACACTTTATAGCGGAGATAAAGTTAAAGCCGAATTAGTAGGAACAGATGCATTAACAGACATTGCTGTTCTAAAAATAAATGCCGAGCATGTGACAGTCGTCGCTGAAATGGGTGACTCTTCACAGCTTCGTACAGGAGAAGATGTTATTGCGATAGGAAATCCATTGGGCGAAGAGTTTACAAGAACAGTAACACAAGGGATTGTTAGCGGAGTTGATCGAACAATTGATGTCACTACCTCTGAAGGAGATTGGGCATTAGATGTTCTGCAAACAGACGCAGCGATAAACCCTGGTAACAGTGGTGGTCCTTTAATCAATATGAGCGGACAGGTTATTGGAATCAACAGTTTAAAGATCTCTGAAAGTGGTGTCGAAGGTTTAGGATTTGCAATTCCGAGTAATGATGTGCTACCTATTGCAGAAGAGTTAATGAATAACGGAAAAATTCAACGACCATTCCTGGGAGTAGGTTTAGTAGAGATGAGTGAAATTCCTCAGTATTATTTGCAGGAACAAATAAACCTACCTGAAGATGTAACAGAAGGAGTAATCGTTGGAAATGTCTCACCAAACTCCCCGGCAGATGAGGCAGGCTTAAAGCAACAAGATGTGATTGTTTCTATGAACGATCAAGCTATTACGAATGCGAGTGACCTAAGAAAGTTTCTTTATACTGAAACAGAAATAGGTGAAGAAGTAGATGTTACGCTATATCGTGCAGGTGAAAAAGTAACACTTAAAATCAAACTAACAAACCGTGATGCAACAAACGCATAGTTCTAACATCTTGCAATAGGAAAAGTCATTACTCTTCATATAAATAATGAAGCTGACATGCTAAATGATCTATCTCCCCCTTTTAGGTCATTTACAACTGTCAGCTTTTTTATTTTAGGTAATACGTATGAAACAGTTGTAAAAAAAGGGAAGAGATTGAAAACTATATAGTGTACAATAAAAATGGGGACTAGTTCATAATGCACACATATCTATTTATCTAGATTCTTATGTAAACTAGGAAGGGGACCACCATGAATAGCTTAAATATAGAGAAAAAGAGAAAAAAGCTAGAAATGTTTATAAAAGAGAGTTTATTTGTTGAACAGATCTTTAAAGACACAAAGCCTGAGGCTTATTATGCTATGGATGTAGAGGGGAAATTTGTAATAGCAAATAGAGCTTGTGAATTAATATCTGGGTATAGTCAGGAAGAATTAAACCAATTCTCTTATAGTGATTTAATTATTGAATCTCACCTTCAAAATGTACAAACAAAGTTTCATTATTCTTTAACAGGGGCCATTCAGCAATACCAATGTACAATATTGTCTAAAAGTAACGAAAGAGTCGATTTAGAAGTAACAAATTCTCCTATTATTGTTGATAATGAGATTATCGGTGTTTATGGAATAGCAAAGAATATTACTTATTTTAACGAACAAAGAAAGAAGCTAAAGGAAAGTGAGCGGCTCCATCGAAGCCTGATTGAGCACTCTCCTGATGGAGTAATCATTACCCAAGAGCAACGGGTTGTATTTGCGAACAAAAAAGCTTCTGAGTTACTCGGTGGAAATAAGGTTGAGGATGTCTTGGGAAAAGATGTAAGCACTTTTTTAAAAAGATATTCAAGTATGCTTATCAATAATTTTAGCATGGCTGAAAAAGGACTGGCTTCAGAACTACATGAAGTAAAAATAGTCCAGCTTAACAATAAAGAAATAGATGTTGAAATTAAGACCATTCCTACAATATTTCAAGAAGATCATGCAGTTTATTTCATTATTAGAGATATTACTGAGCGTAAATTAGCACACGAAATGATGATTAACTCGGAAAAGTTAACGGTTGCCGGACAACTAGCAGCAGGGATCGCTCATGAAATACGCAACCCGATTACTGCGATAAAAGGATTTATGCAATTGATGGAGAGCGGTAAAAACTATAAACAAGAATTTTTTTCAGTTATCTCTGCTGAAATCAATCGTATGGAAATTATTTTGAGTGAGTTATTAGCTTTAGCTAAGCCTCAATTAGAACGGTATCGACATAGAGACATTCAAAGTATTTTAAAGCATGTTGTTACACTTACAAAAACTCAAGCAATATTACATAATGTTAATTTAAAAACTACGTTTCATCCAGAGCCTGTATTTGTATTATGTGATGAAAATAAACTCAAACAGGTGTTTATAAATTTCATTAAAAATGCAATAGAAGCAATGAAAAATGAGGGGACCATCACACTAATAGTCGAAAAATACGATGATTCCTCTGTTGTGGTAAACATAAAAGATCAAGGGTCAGGAATTCCGAAGAAAATCCTAGATAGAATAGGCGAACCCTTTTTTACAACAAAGGAAAATGGGACAGGTCTCGGGGTTATGGTTAGCCTTGAAATTATGAAACATCATAATGGAGCTGTTACTATTGAAAGTGATTCAAATGGAACAACAGTTTCAATTCAACTCCCTATTTCAAAACCAGAAGATTAAATAGTAAAAAAGAGTGAGGGAAACAATGGAGATTAAGACGAAACGATTAATTATTAAGCCTTGTACAGGAGAATTAATAGAAGAAGATGAAGATATAAAGCCTCATATTCACCACTATCTAGAAGAACTTGAAATAGATCAAGATCTTCTTGGCTGGGGAGTTTGGCTTGTATTCTCACAAACAGATGAAAAAATAGTTGGTGATATAGGTTTCAAAGGAAAGCCTGTTAACGGTATTGTAGAGGTTGGATACGGAATATCCCCTGATGCACAAAACGAAGGGTATGCAACTGAAGCAGTAGAGGCATTAGTTAACTGGGCCTTTCAAACAGGTAAAGTAAATAAAATTATAGCGGAATGCAAAAAAACGAACCATGCCTCCATTCGTGTATTAGAAAAGTTGTTCATGGATATAGTGGAACAAGACGAACATATGGTGTATTGGGAGAAACATATTTTTCATTAATTAAATGACGGCCCTTACTCTGCACAAGTGAGAACCGTCATTTTTTTGAACCTTTACCTTGTTCTTAACAGCTACTTGGCGGTGTATCATGATATTCAGGTGGTGCTGGACGTGGGACGGGTTTTGGAGCATGTGGCTGTGGATGCTGTACATATTCAAAAACACCCTGCCCATCCATGCTTGGTCCACTTGCCCAACGGCCCCGTGCGCTTTCTTCTCCTCTTGATAGATTCATAAATTTATAAGAGAATTCCTGAGCTTCCAAATGAATTGGGAATGTACTTGGTACTGTTCTTCCTTCCTTGGCTTCAAGCTCAGCAATGGCTGCTAACCACTGATTTTGGTGCATCCGATCTCTGGCAATTAAGAATGACAGCATATCCTTAACACCGCGATCATCAGTTGCTTCATATAAACGAACCGCTTGTAATCTTCCTTGTGACTCCGCATTTAAATTCGCTCTAAAGTCAGCCAGTAAATTACCACTTGCAATAATATAGCTTCCCATCCATGGTACACCTGTACTATTAACAGGCAGTGCACCGAGCCCTGATACAATCGCATGCTGTGGATTCATTCCCCCAAGTACAGCTTCGATAACAGGGTTTTTGGCAGCTTCCTCTTGGTCTTTTAAAGGAGCATTATCTAGCAATCTGCCAATCATGACCGAGAGCATTTCAATGTGGGCAAGCTCCTCAGTTCCGATATCTAATAACATGTCTTTATATTTCCCTGGACATCTTGTTGCCCAGCCTTGAAATAAGTATTGTAGGGCAACTGATATTTCCCCAAATTGACCACCTAAAATTTCCTGAAGCTTCTTGGCATAAACAGCATCCGGCCGATCGGGTTTCGCGTTGTATTGAAGCTCCTTGATGTGAAAAAACATGAAGAAACCCTCCTTGTTTGGATTGGTGAACAAGGATATATATATTCTTTGATGAAATGTCCTATTCCTCATTTACTCATCCTTTTACTAAAACAAGCTTCACAAACATACATATTAATGAAGATGGTATAAGGAGGGAAAGTATGAAAACATTTGAACAAGCTGCAGCATTTGAACATCAATTTTGGTTACAGGTGCTCGGTGACCATGCAAGATTTATTCTGGAATCACTGGCAGTAATGGAATCGAAGGATATTGAAAAAGCAAAGCGATATAGAGATGTTTTTGATACCTTACTAAAAAAATCTAGAGAACAATCTAACCTGACAACTTTAACCTTAGAAGCAGAAGAATATGTGAAGGAGTTTCGTGAGTTTAAGCTATCTATTATTAGAAGACATGTTTCAGGGGAAATAAAGATTCATCTTACTCCTACTTTCATCAATCATATGGTAAATGAGCTTGAAGAGTATTTACTCGTTCTTTCATATTTAAAAAGAAAGGAGGCGCCACCGATCTTTCATGAGTTGCACCATCACTTATTATGGCTATTAGATGCGGCAGGTCATGCAGGAGCTATTTCTGATGAATTAGATGCAACAGAAAAAAAGCTTAAACGTAAAAGCGATGAATATGTAAAGGAATTTGAAGAGTTTTATTTAAAAGCAGTTGAATTATCAGGATATTTACGAGCTAATATCGATTCTTTTCCAGCGTTAACAAGAATGAATAAGGAGGTACAACTTGAAATTGAGTTATTTCGAGGGTTTTTAGCTGAAGTGGAAGAAATGGAGCTAAACAAGGAGATGCTTAGTACGTTTTCACCTCTAATGGCAGATCATATGATGAGAGAAGAATGTTATTACTTAATGAAGTTAGCAGAGTCAGCTCAGACTAAAATGCCATCTTGTAATCCGACAAAGCCAAGAATATAAAAAGAGTAGGAAGACAGTTGTAAGCTGTCTTCCTACTAATACTATTAATGAAATTTAAGACGGTAAAAACTTTAACCCAACCGTCGCGGATATGATCATAGCAATAAACAAGACACGTTTCCAATCTGCAGGTTCTTTTAAAAACAGGATACCAAACAGTGCACTGCCAGCTGTTCCAATCCCCGTCCAAACCGCATATGCTGTTCCCATTGAAATGGTTTCTAACGCTAAAGTTAACAACAAAAAACTCGTTCCAAATCCTAAGGCAAGGAATAATCCGTTTAAAAGATTCTTTTTCTCATTAAAACGGGCAATTGCAGCAACACCTGCTACTTCACAGAGTCCTGCTAAAATCAGCATAAACCAATCCATCTTAATTCTCTCCTTTCACAGGCTGGCCATTTTCAGTCGTGACCATTTTTAGACCAACAACACCTGCAATAAGAATCGCACACAATAAAAGTTTCAACCAGTTTACCTCATTCGAAAAAAGGACGAGTTCAACAATGACCGTGCCTGCAGCTCCCAAACCAGTAAATACTGCATATACAGTACTGATTGGAAGTTTCTTTGTTGCAGTAATTAATAAATAAAAACTCACAATAATACATATCACCGTACCAGCCCATTCCAATCCAGTTGATGCATGCTTCAACCCTGTTACCCAACTAACCTCGAAAAATGTCGATATATAAACAAGAAACCAATACTTATTCATTTCGTTTATTCCTCCTTAAAAGCTGAAATGCCTCTCCAAAAAATGTTCCATGAGGCATGAAGTCTCCGTTGAAATCGATCTGTTCCACTATAAAGAAGTTCAATCTGCAATGAATCAATAAGACCAATAAAGGAAATCACTACCTCTTCGAGCGGTACAGTAAAAAATGTTTGTTGCTTCTCTAAATACTGTAGAAAGAGTTGTTCGATATCATCTAAATAGTTGTATACCTTCTGCATCATCAGCTCATGCAAGTGCGAAGGAGGAAGAAACCCATTACGCAATAAAAACTTTGAGGAAGCATGTGTTTCACATCGCTCACTATATTCCGCTAAAAACTGATAGAGCCTATCGTGTATAGGTAATGTGGTTTGAGAGGAAACATAATCTTGTATATAGCGCCTTTCATCCATGATTACATCTTCTAATATACTTAAATACAGTTCATCTTTACCTTTAAAATGGGCATAGATGGATTGCTTTTTTATCCCCACATCATTGGCAATTGTAGCAAGAGATGTGCCATCATAACCATTTTGTGCAAATTGAATCAATGCAGCATGTTTAATGTTTGAAGCAGACATATTATCAACCTTCCTTACGTTCGTCAGTTTATAGTATAATTGCCTTCATTTATAGTGTCAATCCAGAGTTTTCTTGTAGTAAAAAAGTAGGGATAGTTTCAAAATACTGACATTGCTTTTTTCAGTAACCGCTTGTTATCCTATTCAAGAAAGAATAAGAACTATAAAGTATAGGAGCAGCATCATGAAAAAATTCTACCTTAAGTATGTTCTGATAGCTTTCGTCATATGCTCATTTATATTGCCGAAAACCATTAAAGCTGAGACAGAGACAACTGCTAACCTCGAGAAAGAACATCTACACCTTTATAGTGAGGCAGTTATATTGGTTGATGCAGAGTCAGGTCAAATACTATATGAAAAAAATAGTAAAGAAAAACTCCCGCCTGCAAGCATAACGAAAATTGCAACAGCTATTTATGCGATAGAAAAAGGGAATATAAATGATCTTGTGACTGTTAGTGAGAATGCAAGAAATGTGGATGGAACTCGAGTTTACTTAGAAGCAGGTGAAAAGGTTCCATTAAAAAAGTTAATTCAAGGCTTGATCATTAATTCCGGAAATGATGCAGGAGTTGCGATTGCTGAACACCTTAGTGGTTCTGTTGAACAATTTGCGGAAGATTTTAATGAATTTTTACAACAAGAAGTGGGGGTGCAAAATACTCATTTCTCAAATCCGCATGGGCTCTATGAAACAGAGCATTTGACTACAGCAGAGGACATGGCCAAAATCACGCAATATGCGATACAAAATCAAACGTTTAGAGACATTTTTCAAACGAGTGAATTAAAATGGGACGGTGAGACCTGGGATACAACTCTTATCAATCATCATGAAATGGTACGCGACAAGGAGTATGAAGGTATCACAGGTGGAAAAAACGGGTTTGTCCAGGAAGCGGGATTTACACTTGTCACAACGGCTGAACGAGAGAATATAAGTTTGATTGCTGTTACGTTAAACTCGATGTACAGTGAACAGTCCTATGAAGACACCACAGCCTTATTCAATTACGGCTTCGAACACTTTGAAACAGATCAGGTCCTAAGAAATGAAAAATATACTGATGGATTCGAACATTCGTACTTAGTAACAGAAGATACCTCATTTACGAAACGACAAGGAGAAACGATTGAAAAAGATGTAAGTCCATCAGGTGATCTTATTGTTAAGGGTGAGGATCAAAGGATTATAACGGAAGTAGAGCTTGATCAAGTTGAGAATAAAGAGAAAAATGAACAGATGAAAAGTGAGATTGTTACAAATGAAGATGTGGTGAACCAAAAGAGAGAGGAATATCATTTGTCTATCATCGTTCCAATAGCCGTGGTCACCGGACTTTTTGTTTCACTTTTATTTTATTTTCAAATTAGAAAAGTCTAATAACTAACTTTGATTCTTATCTAGATTGATTTATAATGGTAGTTAAAGTCTATCATTCTTATGAAAGAAGTGTGAACACATGAATTTGGGATTCGGAGAAATCTTACTTATTTTGTTTGTTGCGCTGTTATTATTTGGACCAAAAAAATTACCGGAACTGGGAAAAGCAGCAGGTAAAACGCTTAGAGAATTTAAAAATGCTACAAAGGGTCTTATGGATGATGAAGAGCCTGTGAATAAAAAAAATAATCCATAAACGATATATATAAGACACAGCGATATTGCTTGTGTCTTTTTTTATGGAGATAGGATAACAAGGAACCTAGAAAAAGTTCAAAATAAAAAGATTAACTAAGGAAATGATAGTTGAGAGCGATTAAATTAACGAATTTGACCATATATTATCAAAAAATGAATTTTTTCATCCTTTACGATTGAGTGTTGGGGGGAGTAAGATTACATTCGTAAATAATATGAATTAATTAGTTAGTTGACTATTTATTATGATTAATTTGTTTTTAAATAAAAAAGAATAGATGATCAAAGATCGCTTAATCCTATTATTAGGAGCGGGGGACCCATGAAAGTGTCTTAACAGACTTGGGGTGAATCAAACGTCTTTAAAGGTGTTTGTAGGGCTATTCTCTTTTGCCCGAATCCGACAGCTAACTCCGCAAGCGTTAAAGGGATGACCATGTGCTTCTTTTTAAAAGACACAGGGACTCACTACCCTTGTGTCTTTTTTTGTTGTTCAAAAAATGTATGAATGTGTACCTATAAAAGGAAATAAAAGTAACTAACAACATTAAGTATTGAAAGAAGGAATTTTTGTGAAGAAGCAATTTGCTGTATTTGGCTTAGGTCGTTTTGGCGGGAGTCTTGTTAAGGAATTCCATGAGCTTGGAATTGAAGTTCTGGCGATCGATAAAAGTGAGGAAAAAATCCAGCAATATGCTGCATATGCTACACATGCAGTAAGGGCAAATGCAATAGATGAAACAATCTTAAAGCAGCTGGGGGTTCGAAATGTCGATCATGCATTCGTTTCGTTTGGTGACGATATTGAAGCGAGCATCTTAACATCTCTCATTCTAAAAGAATTAGGCATTCCACAAGTATGGGCGAAAGCACAAAATGACTACCATCAAAAAGTGTTAGATAAAATTGGTGTGAACCGTGTTATTCACCCTGAGCGAGATATGGCAAAGCGCATCGCCCATCATATAATATCCGAAAAAATGATTGATTATATTGAGCTATCCAGAGAGTACAGTCTTGTGGAAGTTGTTGCAACAAAGAAGCTATGTAACAAGACAATTTGTGATTTAGATATACCTTCTAAATACGGCTGCAATATTGTCGGCATTCAAAGAGGTGAAGAGATTTGTGTATCACCATCGGAAAATGAACGAATTTCTATTGGAGATGTATTACTAATTATTGGTAAAAATAAAGATATTATAGATTTTGAAGAATTCGGTATGTAAAATGAAAAAATTCATTAAGTTGAATCCGTCGCAATTATTGGTTATTGTGTTCGTTGTGTCGATAACAGTTGGAACATGTATTTTAAAGCTACCTTTTTCTACTTATGAAGGAATTAAATGGATAGATGCTATCTTTATTAGCACCTCAGCGATGACGGTAACAGGACTTGCCACAGTTGATCCTGCTACTACCTTTACAACCTTTGGACAATTTATTATTGCAGTACTTATTCAAATTGGCGGTCTTGGGATCATGTCATTTGCGGTTTTAATTTATATTATGATAGGCAAGAAGATTGGACTTAAAGAAAGATTGCTTATGCAACATGCTTTAAATCAAACATCGGTTGGTGGAATTATTAAGCTTGTGAAATACCTATTTGTTTTTTCCATTACGATCGAGCTGATTGCGATGATTTTCCTTGCAATTCGATGGATACCACAATTCGGATGGGCTCAAGGATTGTTTTTTAGCTTTTTTCATTCGATCTCCGCATTTAATAATGCAGGGTTTGCACTTTGGTCAGATAATCTTATCCAATATGTAGGCGATCCTCTGGTGAATATTGTGATTTCTATTTTGTTTATCATTGGTGGAATTGGATTTACCGTTTTAGTTGATGTGTGGAAAAAGAGAAAGTTTAAAAAACTATCTCTTCATACAAAGTTAATGATTATTGGTACTTTTATTATAAATACTGTGGCTATGCTATTTATCTTTTGTTTGGAATATAGTAACCCAAATACAATTGGTGATCTTACATTAGGGGATAAGCTCTGGGCCTCTTATTTCCAAGCTGTTTCACCAAGAACAGCCGGATTTAATACGATTGATATTGGAAGTATGGATGAAACTACATTGTTTTTTATGATTATCCTTATGTTTATCGGAGCAGGAAGTGGATCTACCGGCGGGGGGATTAAATTAACAACTGCCTTAATTATTGGACTCGCAACAATCAGCTTTTTAAGAGGGAAAACTAATATTGTTATATTAAGAAGAACAATTAACTCAGTTTTTCTTCTTAAAGCACTCGCGATCTCAATGATCAGTATTGTATTTGTCATTATTGGTATCTTTCTTTTAAATATAACAGAAAAAGATGCTTCATTTATTGATATTATGTTTGAAGTGGTATCTGCTTTTGGTACTGTTGGTCTGTCTGCAGGACTAACTGGAACACTAACATCTGTTGGAAAACAGCTTATTATTTTTATTATGATCTTAGGAAAACTTGGTCCATTGACCTTGATGTTTTCTTTAGCAACACCTTCAAAAGAGAAAATTCGCTATCCGGAAGAAGATATTTTAACTGGATAAATCTAATAGGGCTTCCTTCAAATAGGGAGCCCTTTTTTATAGGATAAAAAGTATTAAATTTTGTACTTAGTGTTGGTGTCTAGCTCGAGCCGATAGGCGGGCGCCTTACGCTTTTCTTAGATATTAGCTAAGAACAAAGAAGCCAAAAGTCCTAAAGAAGCAATAAATCCTACTACTGCACCGCCTTCTTCAAATGCTTCCGGCATCATGGTCGAGGATACCATAGCAAAAATTCCGCCAGCTGCAAAAGCAGAAATGATTGAAACGATATGTACAGGTGCATTCTGAAGTACAACATAACCTAATAACGAGCTAATTGATGAAAGTGCTACAACAATTAGCCACATCAGCAATATTTTCTTTCGTTTATACCCGTCTTGTTTTAATCCAACAGTACTGGAAAGACCCTCAGGAAAATTACTAATTAAAACAGCAATAACCATTAAGTAGCTAACCGTTCCTTGTTCTAGTAAACTCACTCCAATAATGATCGACTCAGGAACAGCGTCAATGATTGTTCCAATAAAGATTGATAAACCGGAATGATTTTCAGAGCTTTTTTTTGAGCGCTTTCGCTCACTTCCACCTTTTTTTGAAATAATGGCTTCAGAAAAGGTGAAAACTAAAGCTCCTGAAAGAAATCCAAGGGATGTTGCCCATAAACCGCCTTCATTAACTGCTTCTGCAAGTAATTCAAATGCGGCAGCTCCTATTAAAACACCGGTTCCAAATGACATGATTAGTCCTGTTATCTTCTTAGGAAGATTTGTGAAAATCCCTACCAACGCTCCTAAGAGGATAGGTGATCCGGCAAAAGCTCCCCAAAACGCTGCCTGAAGCAAGATAGCTCATCTCCTGTAAATAGTTATATTGCTATTTTTCCCTTAATTAGTGAGATAAAACGGAAAAGTTGATAGGTAAAAAGTTGGAGTGGAAAAATAATAAGGCGGCCAACAGTGTTGGCCGCCAGTATCTTATTCAGAACCTAATTTGTTTTCGATATCATCTAATAGTAAGTTAGCTGCAATTACGCCACCGGCGGTATTCCAGATCGCATCATCAACTTTATATGCTTTATTAGCTTTTACTACCTCCAGGTTTTTCCAGAGAGGATCGTTTGTCCAATCTTCTTCAGTTTTAGTTGCTTCTGTATCACCCGGTGGTGCGTATGTGAAGTAAAATAAAATATCAGCATCTAATTGCGGAATGATTTCTTTTCCAACTTCACGTACGAATAAATCATCCGGGTTATCTTTAAATAACTCTTGAACGGAATTGGAATGTTTTAACCCCAGCTTGTCAAAAATGACACCAGAGAATGTATCAGTATAATAAACTCTTGTCAAACCTGCCATAAAACGTACAACAGAAACTTCCTGATTAGCTTTATCGCCAAGTGAATCCTTCAATGATGTAATACGTGATTCAAAATCAGCAATGACCTTTTTGCCCTCTTCTTCACGATTTAATGCTTTTGCATATAAATTAAAGTTTTCCTGCCAGTCACCTCTTAATGTCTCAGAGAAAACGGTCGGTGCAATCGCCTTTAATTGTTCATAGACCTTTTCTTGTCGCATTTTGTTTCCAATAATTAAGTCTGGTTTTAGTGCAGCAATGGCTTCTACATTTACTTCACTCTCAGTACCAACGACTTGAACATCTGTCATTTCTTCAGAGATATGATCATACCATGGCTCTCCAAGCCATGATTGAACAGCTCCAACCGGTGTTACTCCCATTGCAAGCAGAGCTTCAGTTCCTTCATTTGTTAAAATAACAACTTTTTCTGGAGTTCCAGTAATTTCAGTTGTTCCCATAGCATGTTCAACTGTATATGTTTCTTCTGATGGTGTATCATTTTTTTCTTTCGCACCTTCAGATTCAGTTGTTTCTTCATTTGTATTCCCACATGCCCCAAGAATAAGAATTGTAATGCTTAGTAAAAATAATGATAACCAAGACTTTCTGTAAGTACTGCTCATGTTATGTCCTCCATTAATGATAATGATTTTCATTTATAAGAGAATGATAAGATGTTGTCGAAATATTGTCAACACTTAAATGAAAATGATTTTCAAGATCAATCAAATTTGATAAGATGAAGTTGAAGTAAGGAAAGTCGCAGGGAGAAAATATGATATTAAAAACAAATTATCAAAAATCAATTGGTCTTATTCTAGGGTTTATATTACTTTTACTATTATTTTGTGGGAGCCTTGTCTTTGGTTACGCAAATACAAACTTAAAAACTGTGTATGACGCATTTATGAGTTTTAATGGTTCAAATGAACATATTATTGTCTACGAGGTCAGGTTACCAAGAGCATTAATTGGTGCTACTGTTGGGGCAAGTTTGGCTTTGGCTGGGGCAATTATGCAGGCATTGACGAAGAATCCTCTCGCATCACCGAGTGTGTTTGGTATTAACGCTGGTGCTGGTTTCTTTATCGTTGTTGCTGTTACGTTTTTTTATGTTAACTCTTATCAAGGATTTACGTTTGTTGCCTTTGCAGGTGCAGCTTTTTCAGCATTTATCGTTTATTTTGTAGGTTCTTTTGGACGTCAGGGGTTAACACCAATGAAGCTGACATTAGCAGGTGCAGCAATGGCAGCATTGTTTTCTTCTTTAACACAAGGATTATTAGTGGTGAATGAAGCTGCATTAGATCAAGTTCTCTTTTGGTTGGCAGGTTCGATTCAAGGGAGAAGTCTGGAAAGTTTATTTGCTGTTCTACCATATATTTTACCTGCAATCATGATCAGCTTGATTCTTTCCCAGAAAATAAATGTATTAATAATGGGGGAAGATGTCGCAAAAGGCTTAGGACAAAGAACCGGTTTTGTAAAATTAACAGGTGCCCTACTCGTTATTCTTTTAGGCGGAGGGGCTGTAGCGGTAGCTGGACCAATTGCATTCATTGGGATCGTGATCCCACACTTTGCAAGGTTTATCGTAGGGAATGACTATCGTTGGATTTTTCCATATTGCGTTGTTCTCGGAGGCTCTCTCCTTGTTTTTGCTGATATTTTAGCAAGATATGTTGTTATGCCTGAAGAGGTACCGGTTGGTGTTATGACGGCATTTATAGGAACTCCCTTTTTTATTTATATTGCGCGCAGGGGGTTCAACCATTCATGAAAAAATATTATAAGCTACGCATTGGTACAGATAAACTGTCCTTTTTAATTGATAAAAAAGCAGTTACTATTTCTTTCATTCTACTTGCAGTTACATGTATTGTATTCTTGACGAGTACGGGAGTGGGTGAAGTTTTTATTAGTCCGCTTAATGTGCTAAAGACATTATTTGGATATGGCGATGACATGGAAAATTTATTTATCTATTCGTTTCGCCTGCCAAGAATTATGATTGCCTTATTAGTAGGAATTAGTTTAGCTGTTGCTGGAGCTATATTACAAGGATTAATTCGGAACCCGTTAGCATCACCTGATATCATAGGAATAACAGGTGGAGGATCTGTTGGTGTTGTCTTATTTCTTATGCTGTTCAGTGATCAAAACAATTCACTGTTTGTAAGTATTAAATGGTTGCCTGTGGCGGCATTCATTGGTGCAACGATTATTGGAATTCTCGTTTATTTGTTATCATGGAAAAATGGAGCATCTTCCATTAGGCTTGTGTTAATTGGGATTGGTTTATCCATGCTCACACAGTCTCTGACAACATTATTTATGGTGAAAGGTCCAATCTACCAGGCAGCACAAGCAAATGTTTGGATTACTGGAACTGTTTACGGGGCAACTTGGGAACAGGTATGGATTTTATTACCTGTTGTTGTCATCTTATTTTTGATTAGCATTATTTCAATTCGAAATGTCAATATACAAGAGCTCGGTGATGAGCTAGCAACGGGAGTAGGAAGTGCCGTTCAACGCAATCGTTTTTTACTCTTACTTTTAAGTACAGCTTTAACAGGTAGTGCTGTCGCTTTTGCAGGAGTTATTGGTTTTGTGGGATTAATGGCACCACATATAGGAAGAAGACTTGTAGGATCTTCATTTGGAGCGCTTTTGCCAGTATCTGCATTAATCGGGGCTATTCTGGTCATGATGGCAGATCTTTTAGGAAGGGTTCTATTCTCCCCTCTAGAGGTGCCGGCAGGAGTATTTACTGCAGCAATTGGAGCCCCATATTTTATTTATTTGTTATATAAAACAAGAAACAACTAATAAATGCTGTGTAAAAAGGAGCGATTTTAGATGTCAGCAATTGAAACAAGTGCGCTCACACTTTCCTATGGAGATACGATTATAATAAATGAGTTAGATGTGAAAATTCCTAAAGGTGAAATTACTGTTTTTATCGGAAGTAATGGATGTGGAAAATCTACCTTGCTCAGATCTATTGCAAGGCTATTAAAGCCGAAGGAAGGATCTGTTTTATTAGAGGGAAATGCCATTGCGAAATTATCAACAAAAGAAGTAGCCAAGCAGCTTGCGATTCTCCCCCAAGGTCCAGTGGCACCAGAAGGATTAACGGTCCTACAGCTAGTAAAACAAGGGCGCTATCCATATCAAAGCTGGTTGAAGCAATGGTCGCAAGAGGACGAGGAAGCGGTGAATAGTGCTTTAGCAGCAACAGGCTTACAGGAGTTAGCAGAGCGACCAGTTGATTCATTATCAGGAGGTCAAAGACAACGTGCATGGATTGCCATGACATTGGCACAAAAAACAGATATTATTTTGTTGGATGAACCAACAACTTATTTGGATATGACACACCAAATTGAAATTCTTGATTTATTATTTGAATTAAATGAGCGGGAAAATCGAACAATTGTTATGGTGCTACATGATCTAAATTTAGCATGCCGCTACGCTCATAATTTAATTGCATTAAAAGATAAGAAGGTGTATGCACAGGGGAAACCTGAAGAAGTGATTAATTGCAGCTTAATGCAAAATGTATTTCAAATGAACTGTGATGTAACCGTTGATCCAATTTTTGGAACTCCACTCTGTATCCCTCATGGAAGAGGAAGATGTATTCTAAAGGAAGTTGGCGCTTTAAATGGCTGAATTAACGAAAGAAGAAAAGCAAATATTAGAGAAATATCGATTATGTTTACACGAGATTTCACCAAATGTTATGGTCAAAGGTTCTGAATTATTGAAAGAAGACCAGTTGATAAGATTATTTAATGAAGACCTGCAAATAAAATACAATACAGATAAACATCAGGTCTTAGGTTCGATGCTTCTAAAGAGTTATGCCTTTTTAGGTGCTCTTGTTTTATATAGTATGAGTATATTTAATAAAGGTATAAATAGTTCCATAGAAAACCTTTCTTTATATACAAAGGAAGATGACCCGTTTTGGTTACCGAGTTTCCGTTTTACAAACATGGAAGTCACCACTCCAGCTTCGAATCGAAATGAATGGCGTGATGAGGTATTAGGTGCTCTATTTAAACAGAATATAGCCCGTATGATTACAACCATTTCAAAAATATCTCGTGTTGCTAAGGTTATTTTATGGGAAAATGTAGCTGTTTATATTTTTTGGATGTATGAATCGACATTAGAAGATCCGGACTTAGCAGAAGAAACGAAAGCTAGAATACAAGATGACTTTTTGTATGTTGTATTTGAGGCAGCACCACATCTTTTTGGAGTAAAAGCTAAAAATCCACTTACACCATTCTTAAATGAAAAGCAAAATAATGTACGAAAAAGATCAACTTGTTGTTTGTTTTACCTTACATCCAAAAATAATGATCGATGTAGTACATGTCCGATTGAATGCAAAAGTCCGAATTAGGAGGTGTTCATGAATGGATCAAAAGCTAAAAGATCAATTTGATGGGCTCGTTGAGAAGTATAGCGAATTATTAGTAGGAGATTCTTCTGATGAAGTGAAGGAAAAAGTAAAAATGTGGGCACTTTATACTCATATATCGAAATCAATGCCACCGCTTGCTAAGCATTGGAATGCCACATATCCTGATGCAAAGGACAACCTAAAAGCCATTATTAATGATATAAAGGTTTTAAATGAGAAGCACAGAGAATCAAAAAATCAAGGTTAAGACAAAGGGCTGTTTTAAAAACAGTCCTTTTCTGATTGTCGTTATTTGAACAGTTTTCCGTAAGAAACATATAGTAACAATAAGACGAATACAGATTTTATAAGGGATTTTAATAAAATCTGAAATGCGTCTTCGCCCCTTTATAGAGAGATCTCTTGTGCTTTTTCGGTATAAGAACCTAAGAGGAGGCTGTTTTATATGGAAAAATTACTGCGGAACTCTTTTATGTTTTTATCCAAAAATAAGATGATGACAAAGCTTGCGAAGAAATATGGCTTGCGTTTTGGAGCGGCAAGGTTTGTTGCAGGAAATACGATAGATGTAGCAAAAGATGTGATTAAACAATTAAATAATAAAGGACTTGACGTAACATTAGATTATTTAGGTGAGTTTAATACAGATGCAAATGAAGCTGCTGAAGCAGCCGATCATTGTATAAAAGCGATTGAGGTAATTGGTAGGGAACGGTTAAAATCTCAAATATCCATCAAATTAACGTCAATGGGGTTAGACATATCAGATGATGTCGTATTAGAAAATATGCGCAGAATCCTGGCAAAGGCAAAAGACCTTCGAGTTTTCATTACGATTGATATGGAAGATTATTCAAGGTGTGAAAGAACATTAAAAATTTATAAACAACTTAAATCTGAGTATGACAATGTAGGAACAGTCCTGCAAGCATACTTATATCGAACGGTAAAAGATGTGGAAGACTTAGGTGCTTATCAAGCAAATTTACGACTTGTTAAAGGGGCTTATAAGGAATCGGCGAATGTTGCATATCCAGATAAAAAAGATGTAGATCAGAATTTTAAAAAGATTATTAAAATGCATTTGCTTAATGGTCATTATACAGCTATTGCCACACATGACGATCAAATCATTGAATATACAAAACAAATTGTGAACAAATATAAGATACCTAAGACTCAATTTGAATTTCAAATGCTTTACGGAATACGACCTGAAAAGCAATTGGATATTGTTCATGAAGGATATAAAATGAGGGTGTATGTTCCCTATGGTACGGATTGGTTCGGATATTTTATGAGAAGATTGGCGGAAAGGCCAGCAAATGTTGCATTTGTTTTAAAAGGATTGATCAAGCGCTAATGATAGAGTTTAAAAGTTTTGTACTTAGTTGTTGTGTCTAGCTCCAGCGCCTAGCCCCTCGGGGTCATAAGCCGCTCAGGAATTGAAGACAAAGAACGTCTTCTATTCCTGAGCGTCTTATGCCTGCCTTAGGCTGATCGAGGCGCTTCCGCTTTTCTAATATTACATATCGTCACTACCCATATTATGCTGTTTGTACTGTTGGTTTTGACTAGTGCGTTTTCCGCCACCAGCTTTTTCGTTAGTAGGACCCGCATTCCCCTTGACGCTTGCAGCACTAACACCTGCTTTTGAAGGAGATTTTTTTAATCTTGCCATTATATATCACCTCCTAAAGATTAACTTGTCCAATGTAGGGCGTGATTATTTAGGAAAAAATGTGATAAATCTATTGAAGTAGTGATTCAAATCTTTTATATTAATAATAAAGAACCTCATTCATATGAAGTCATTTTTTTTCAGAATAAAATGAATGAGTATTCATTCAAAAAGAGGGGGAGAATGTATGGTCCACCGTATAAAGAGAGCGGCAGTATTAGGCTCTGGGGTAATGGGCTCAGGAATCGCAGCACATTTAGCAAATATCGGCATCCCTGTTTTATTACTAGATATTGTACCTCGTGAATTAAATGAAGATGAGGTAAAAAAAGGTCTAACCATTGAAGATAAGGCAGTTAGAAACCGATTAGGGCAAACAGCTGTACAAAAACTTCTAAAACAAAAACCGGCACCTTTAACAGACAAGAGCCATTTAGAGCGTATTGAGGTAGGTAATTTTGAAGACGACATGCATCGCCTTGGTGAAGTAGATTGGATTATTGAGGTTGTAGTCGAAAATCTTGTTGTAAAGAAGAAGATCTTTACTCTTGTAGATCAATATAGAAAAAAAGGTAGCATCGTTAGTTCAAATACCTCTGGAATTTCTGTAGAGGCCATGTCAGAAGGACGCTCAGATGACTTCCGAAAGCACTTTTTAGGAACGCATTTCTTTAACCCCCCAAGATACTTAAAGCTGTTAGAAGTGATACCAACAAAAGACACCGATCAAGAAATCCTATCATTCATGAAAGCATTTGGAGAGAATGTACTAGGTAAAGGTGTTGTTGAAGCGAAAGATACACCAAACTTTATTGCCAACCGAATCGGTACTTATGGATTATTAGTAACTGTTCAAGAAATGTTAAAGGGCGGTTATCGTGTTGGAGAGGTTGATTCGATTACAGGTCCACTAATTGGAAGACCGAAGAGTGCAACTTTTCGCACACTTGACGTCGTAGGTCTTGATACATTTGCACATGTCGCAAAAAATGTATATGAACAGGTAGATGGACAAGAAAAGGAAATATTTGATATCCCTGAATTTATGCAAAAAATGCTTGATAATAAGTGGCTTGGCAGTAAAATCGGCCAAGGATTTTATAAAAAAATAGGGAAAGACATTCTTGAATTGAATCCTGAAACATTTCAATATGAGGAACGAAAAAAATTACTGGCACCATCGGTTGAACAGGCAAAGCAAGCAAAGGGATTAGAAAATAAATTGAAAGCGCTTATATATGCGGAAGATCGTGCAGGAGCATTACTAAGAGGGATTACAATTCCTACACTTATTTATTCAGCAGAGCTTTTAGGTGATATTGCTGATGATGTTACAGCGATTGACCAGGCAATGAAATGGGGCTTCGGTTGGGAATTAGGCCCGTTTGAATTATGGGATGCTATAGGCATTGAAAAATCAGTAGAACTAATGGAACATCAGGGCTATAAGGTGCCAGCTTGGATTAAGGAAATGCTTGGGAATGGCTATGGTACATTTTATAGAAAAGAAAACGGTGTACTGTTTTATTATACTGATGGTGATTATCGACAAGTAAAGCAAAATCCAAACGTGATAAATCTAAAACATCATAAAGAAATCCATGGAGTAATTAAGAAAAACAGTGGTGCAAGCCTGGTTGACTTAGGAGATGGTGTGGCATTATTAGAGTTTCATTCACCAAATAATGCGATCGGACTTGATATTATTCAGATGATTAATTTTTCAATTGCTGAAGTAGAGAGAAACTTTAAAGGACTTGTGATTGGAAATCAAGGTAAGAACTTTTGTGTCGGCGCCAATCTTGGCATGATTTTAATGGAGGCACAGGACGATAATCTGTTTGAAATTGAAATGGTAATCAGGCAGTTTCAACAAGCGATGATGAAAATCAAATATAGCCAAAAACCGGTTGTTGCAGCACCGTTCGGGATGACATTAGGTGGTGGAGCTGAAATTTGTCTTCCGGCAAGCAGCATCCAAGCTTCAAGTGAAACATATATGGGGTTAGTGGAAGTTGGAGTTGGATTAATTCCTGGCGGAGGAGGAAATAAAGAACTCTATATTAAACAACTAAACAACATGCCAAAAGGTGTGGACTTTGATTTACAATCTGTTGCCAATAAAGTATTTGAAACAATTGCAATGGCAAAAGTATCCTCATCTGCAGCTGAAGCGAAGCGAAACCAATTTTTAAATAAACATGATCATATAAGTATAAACAGTGACCACCTCATTCATGATGCAAAGCAACGTGTCATCTCTCTATATGATGCAGGATATCGACCTCCAATGAGAAAGAAAATTCCCGTTGTAGGTGAAACAGGTTATGCAACGCTATTACTCGGAGCCCAGTCTATGTACCTTTCAGGTTATATATCAGATCATGATTTAAAAATTGCGAAGAAGTTGGCGTTTGTAATAGCAGGAGGAAAAGTTCCATTTGGAACAGAGGTTGATGAGCAATACCTATTAAATTTAGAAAAAGAGGCATTCTTAAGTTTAGTTGCTGAAAGAAAATCTCAAGCAAGAATGCAGCACATGCTCGTAAAAGGAAAGCCGCTTAGAAACTAATAAAAGGAGGTTGGGTAAATGCGGGAAGCAGTCATTGTAGCTGGTGCTAGAACACCTGTTGGTAGAGCGAAAAAAGGGACGTTAGCTAATATGCGACCGGATGATCTAGGTGCTTTAGTTGTAAAGGAAACGTTAAAAAGAGCTGGTCAATATGAAGGAAATATTGATGATTTAATTATAGGATGTGCTATGCCTGAAGCTGAGCAAGGCTTAAATATGGCGAGAAATATAGGAGCTTTAGCCGGACTTCCTTATGCGGTTCCTGCCATTACAATTAATCGATATTGCTCTTCAGGCCTACAATCAATAGCATATGGTGCAGAAAAGATTATGCTCGGTCATTCGGATACCACTATAGCTGGAGGAGCTGAATCTATGAGCCTTGTGCCAATGATGGGGCATGTGGTTCGACCAAATGCAAAACTAGCTGAAGAAGCACCTGAATACTATATGGGAATGGGGCACACTGCAGAACAAGTAGCAACAAAATATGGGATATCTCGTGAAGAACAAGATGCTTTTGCTGTAAGAAGCCATCAGCGGGCAGCAAAAGCCATTCAAGAAGGAAAATTTGTTGATGAAATTGTCCCTGTGGAAGTTAATGTTCGAACGGTAGGAGCTGATCACAAGCTTCAGGAAAGTGTTATTCATTTTAGTCAAGATGAAGGGGTTCGCGCGAATACAACATCAGAAGTTTTAGCTACCTTAAAGCCGGCCTTTTCTGTAAAAGGATCTGTTACAGCCGGAAATTCATCACAAACAAGTGATGGTGCTGCGGCTGTCATGTTAATGGATCGGGAAAAGGCTGAATCTCATGGATTCGAGCCAATGGCAAAATTTAGATCATTTGCAGTTGCAGGTGTTCCACCTGAGGTAATGGGTATTGGTCCGGTTGCTGCTGTTCCATTGGCACTAAAATATGCAGGGCTTGAGCTTTCGGATATTGGTTTATTTGAGTTAAATGAAGCTTTCGCCTCTCAATCCATTCAGGTTATTCGTGAACTGGGACTTGATGAGGAGAAGGTAAATGTGAATGGTGGAGCGATTGCATTGGGACATCCACTTGGCTGCTCTGGTACGAAGCTCACCCTTTCACTTATTCATGAAATGAAGCGAAGAAATCAGCAATTTGGCGTTGTCACAATGTGTATCGGCGGAGGAATGGGGGCTGCCGGAGTATTTGAATTAGTCTAATTGGGAGTTTGTTAGATTAAAAGATCATGGATTTACGATAACGAAAAGGTGGGGGAATTTTTCATGTCAAAAGCAACGAATTCAGTGATTAAAGGTGGCAGCTTCTTAATTGAAGATATTTCATATGATCGTATGTTTACTCCAGAGGACTTCACAGATGAACAGAAACTGATTGCAAAAACAACAGAAGATTTCACAGTAAACGAGGTTTTACCACATTTAGATGATATTGAAAACCACCAATTTGAAAAATCAGTAAACCTGTTAAAGCAGGCTGGAGAACTTGGCTTATTAGGGGCAGATGTTCCCGAAGAATACGGTGGATTCGGTTTAGATAAAATAAGCTCTGCTCTTATTACAGAGAAGATTTCAAGAGCAGGAAGCTTCTCCCTTTCCTTTGGTGCACATGTAGGTATTGGTTCATTACCGATCGTTTTATTTGGAAATGATCAGCAAAAAAAGAAGTACCTACCTGAACTTGCAACAGGTGAAAAAATTGCAGCATATGCCCTAACAGAACCTAGTTCAGGATCTGATGCATTAGGAGCAAAAACGACGGCAAGATTAAACGCGGAAGGCACACATTATGTGTTAAATGGTGAAAAGCAATGGATCACAAACTCAGGTTTTGCTGATGTCATTATCGTATATGCGAAAGTCGATGGAGAGCACTTCTCAGCCTTTATCGTTGAAAGAGACTTTCCGGGAGTGTCCACCGGACCTGAAGAAAAGAAAATGGGGATAAAAGGCTCATCAACAAGAACAGTTATTTTAGAGGATGCGCTTGTGCCAAAAGAAAACTTACTAGGAGAGCTGGGGAAAGGGCATGTAATTGCATTTAACATATTAAACATTGGTCGATATAAACTTGCAGTTGGAACAATTGGCGGTTCAAAAAGAATGGTCGATGTTGCTGTTCAATATGCGAATCAACGCCAGCAATTCAAAACACCAATATCAAGCTTCTCCCTTATTCAAGAAAAACTAGCTAATATGGCTGTTAAAACATATGCAATGGAAAGCTCTGTTTACCGCACAGTTGGTCTTTTTGAAGACCGTATGAGCCGCCTGACAGATGAGGAAATTAAGGATGGAAAAGAAGTAGCTAAGTCTATCGCTGAATATGCAATCGAGTGTTCGTTAAATAAAGTATTTGGCTCAGAAACACTTGATTATGTTGTCGATGAAGCGGTACAAATTCATGGTGGATACGGCTTTATGGCGGAATATGAAGTGGAGCGTGTTTACCGGGATTCACGTATAAATCGTATTTTTGAAGGAACAAATGAAATTAACCGTCTTTTAGTACCAGGAACTTATTTACGAAAAGCACTTAAAGGAGAATTACCTTTATTCCAGAAAGCACAAAGCTTACAAGAAGAGTTAATGATGCTAATGCCTGAGGAAGTTGGAGATGGAACACTGGAACAAGAAAAATATCTTTTGAAAAATGCAAAAAAAATAGGCGTATTAATTGCTGGTCTTGCAGCTCAAAAATATGGAAAAGAACTACAAAAGGAACAGGAAGTATTAGTGAATATAGCAGACATAGTGAGCAATGTGTATGCAATGGAATCAGCGATCCTTCGGACAGAAAAGGCGATTGCAAAAACTGGTGAAGAAAAAAATAAGCAAAAGCTTCTTTACACTCAAGTATACTGTCAGGAAGCATTTAATGAAATTGAGGCTCATGCAAAAGAATCACTAATTGCAGTTGAAACAGGTGATTCCTTGCGTATGATGTTATCAGCTTTACGTAAATTCACTAGATACACACCGATTAATGTTATCGGAAAGAAAAGAGAAATCGCAGCAACGATTATTGATAAAAATGCTTATTTAGCATAAAAAGTAAGGGGGCAATCAGTGTGATTGTCCCTTTTATTGTAAAAAAATTTATTAAACCAAAATAGGATATTCCTAATTATGCTTCGACAAAAATCTGTGATAAGATAAATTCAATAAGAGTGTATTTATAGGGGAGTCGGAGGTGATACAAATGGCATTAGATTTTTATTGGTACCCTAAATGCGGGACATGTCGAAAAGCTAAAAAGTGGTTAGAAGAACATAACATTGATTTTAATGAAATACATATTGTGGAAAACCCGCCTTCCAAAGAAGAACTAATAAGTATCTATCAAAAGAGCGGGGTAGAACTTAAGAAATTCTTTAACACAAGTGGTCAGAAATATCGAGAGCTTGGGCTCAAAGATAAATTAACAGCAATGTCAGAAATGGATATGCTTGACCTATTATCATCTAATGGGATGTTAGTGAAACGACCGCTTACAGTTGGAGATCAAAAGGTAACAATAGGTTTTAAGGAAGAACAATTTGCTGAAACTTGGGGGAATTAACAGATATCCCTTGCAACAGTATTAAAAAACTGCTAAAACAGAAGTAATTAACTAGGTTAGAAATTAAAGTAATATAACGATTTCATGACATGAAAAAGAAAAGAATCCTGGAGGTATGAGAACATGAACACACCTAAAGAACTTCGTTATTCAGAAGAGCATGAGTGGGTAAAAGTTGAGGGAGATAAAGTTCGAATTGGCATCACTGATTTTGCCCAATCAGAACTAGGTGATATCGTTTTCGTCGAACTGCCACAAGTTGGAGACGATATTAAAGCGGACGAGCCATTTGGAAGTGTTGAATCAGTTAAGACAGTTTCTGAACTTTATGCACCTATCAGTGGTAAGATTGTTGAAATCAATGAAGATCTTGATGATAGCCCTGAGTTTGTAAATGAATCACCATATGAAAAAGCATGGATGGTTGTCATTGAACCTTCAGATATTGCTGATGTTGAAAAGTTAATGACTGCTGAACAGTACGAAGAAAAGACAAATCAAGACTAATAAGCATGATGTAATAAAATATGGACACCCTATAAGTAAGGTAAAGGAGGGTGTCCATATGTCTATTCAAAAAAAAAGGTTAGATATAACTGATCGAGTTGTCGGTAAATTTGGTGATGGGCAGTTGAATCTTTATCTGGAAAAAGAAAAAATCGGCCAAATGGTCTCAGAAAATAATTATGATTTGAAAGCAGGTTACGAATTTAATGATAGCCGCTTTTACCAAATTGCAGATGTAGTATCTGAACCAGATCAAAAATATGTCGACTGTGACGATGAAAATGGCTGGTGTTAATGCTAAAGCAAAAGCAGTGGCTAGCACCACTGCTTTTTTGAACTTATTTCTTTATATAAATTGGTCGTTTTCTTTTCATGTTTTTGATACTGATTAAGAAAAAACATGAAATTAAAGGGAAACAACCTCGACAAATCGAATACGTTATAGAAAAGACTTTTTACTTTAGAATTAGGTGATGGTTATGTCGTTAGTTGAGGTTGAAAAAGTATTAATTGTTGAAGGTAAATCAGATAAAAAGAAAGTGTTAAATGTAATATGTGAACCAATAGAAATCATTTGCACAAATGGTACCATCAGTATAACAAAAATGGATGAATTAATTGACGAGTTATTCCTTAAAGATGTGTATATTTTAGTGGATTCAGATGATGCAGGAGACCGTTTGCGTAAACAATTTAAAAGAGAATTTCCTGAAGCATCCCACATCTATATTGACAGGGCTTATCGTGAGGTAGCAACAGCGCCTGATCATCATGTTGCATCAGTCCTGCTTAGTGCTAATATAGATGTAAATGCTAAATTTCTTTAGAAGGGTGCATAAAGTTAGGTTATGATTGAGTGGAAGGAAAAACAGCTTACAATATTAAACGAAGGTATTTATATAATGTATTTATATACTCCAATGTGTGGTACATGTCAGGTTGCTAAAAAAATGCTCACTGTTGTAGATGAATTACTTCCAGATTTAGATATTCATTCTATTAATTTAAATTATTATCCAGAAGAAGCGAAAGAATTGGGAATTGAAAGTGTACCATGCTTGCTTATATTTAAAGATGGAAAAATAATGGAAAGAGTATATGCGTTTCAGTCAGTGGGATATCTTTATGATCTTATAAAACAATATAATAGAAAAGATGACATATTTCTTGGGAAATAGAGTGGTTTCCACAGGAAAGGCAGAAACTGTCGAGATATATTTAAAGGATTCTCCCGATTAAAAATGAAATTAGTTAAGTAACTAATTGATATCGGGAGGTTTTTTTATGTTTATCACTGACTTTATTATAAGTATAAATAAAGCGGATTTTATAAAACCAATCTTAACGAATAGAAACCTAATAGTTGAAATTAAAGCTACTAATAAGTCCAGCTACTTTCTTGAACTTTCTTCAAAAAATTCAAATGTATTAGCTTCCCGACCGTCTAATGTGGATTTTTATATTGAAGGAGAAGAACAAGATATTAAGGAGATGTTGGAAAATAAAATTAGCTTAAAGCAATTAATTTCACTTGGGTGTATAAAGATTAAAGGATCCTACCGCGATTTTCTAAAACTTGATGCGTTAATTAAATTAAAATAAATCAAAGCATTACTTGAATTATTAACTCGAAATTTAGACCAATTGTTAAATAAAAAATAGAAGCTGAAAAAGGATGATATTCTTGTCGTCCTTTTTTATGTTAAATAAAACTTTTTTTTAAAGGGTGAATACATCGCAAGATACTGAATTTTTTAAATTTTATAACAAAACATTTTTAATTGACATAAATTTTTATCACATGATACAATCACACTCGTATTTAAAAATCGCTATTTAATTAAATTTATATATTGATGCTCTTATCAAGAGAGGTGGAGGGAAGTGCCCGACGAAGCCCGGCAACCATCAACACAATGTTGAAATGGTGCCAATTCACACAAAGCAGTTGCTTTGAGAGATGAGAGAAAGGATTTAACAGTGCCTTTCTGCTCATTAGTAGAAAGGTTTTTTATTTTAGTATCAGACTTTTTTTGTTTTGTACTTAGTTTAGGTGTCTAGCTCCAGCGCCTAGCCCCTCTAGGGTCTAGTCAATTTGGAATTGAAGGCAAAGAACGCCTTCTATTCCAAATCGCCTTATGCTTGTCGGGTCTGATCAAGGCGCTTGCGCTTTTCTTAAGAGTAATGAGAAAGAAGGTGACAGGATGATTACATTAGCAAATGTCAATAAAATATATAAAACAAAAGCAGGTCAGGTTCAGGCTGTTAACAATGTAAATTTAGAAATAGAAAAAGGCGAGATTTTTGGAATTATTGGTTACAGTGGAGCTGGTAAGAGTTCTTTGATTCGTCTTTTAAATGGGCTGGAAAGACCAACTAGTGGTCAAGTAAATGTTGCTGGAAGTCAAATTGACTCAATTTCTGGAGCAAAATTACGTAAAGCTCGATTAGAAATAAGCATGATTTTTCAACACTTCAATCTGTTATGGTCAAGAACAGTTCGAGAGAATATCGCATTTCCATTAGAAATTGCAGGTGTAAAAAAATCTGAACGACTAAAGCGTGTTGATGAGCTTATTAAGCTTGTAGGTTTAGAAGGCCGGGAAAATGCATATCCGTCACAATTAAGTGGTGGGCAAAAACAACGTGTGGGAATTGCAAGAGCACTAGCAAATAATCCAAAAGTATTATTATGTGATGAAGCTACATCTGCATTAGATCCTCAAACAACTGATTCTATCTTAGACTTATTAGTTGATATTAATAAGCGTTTAGGGTTAACAATTGTTCTCATTACGCATGAAATGCATGTCATTCGTAAGATATGCCATCGCGTTGCGGTAATGGAGAATGGGGAAGTTGTGGAACAGGGTGAAGTTCTGGATGTATTTAAAAACCCGCAAAAGGAAATAACAAAGCGCTTTGTTAAGCAGGTAACAGAACCTGAAGAGACAAATGAAGTTGTAGCTCATTTATTAGAGTTATATCCAAAAGGAAAAGTTATTCAACTTACCTTTGTTGGAGAAGCGGCTGAGCAGCCGTTGATCTCTAATTTAATTCGACAATTTGATTTAGAAGTAAATATTCTTCAAGGAAAAATTGCACAGACTCAAAGCGGTTCTTATGGTAACTTATTTATTCACCTTGATGGTGATGAGCAGGAAATTAACAAAGCATTGGAGTTTATTTACGGACAGCATGTAGAAGTAGAGGTGATTGCACATGCTTGAACAGCTTTTACCTGAAGTGAACTGGGAAAAGGTTTGGGAATCAACCTATGAAACAATCTATATGACGACTTGGTCAGTCCTGGCTACATTTATTTTGGGACTTCTTCTTGGATTATTATTATTTTTAACGGCTAAGGGAAACATATGGGAAAACAAGTTAATTAATAATCTGGTTGCAGCAATCGTTAATATTTTTCGATCAATTCCATTTATCATCTTAATTATCTTATTATTACCTTTTACGAAAGCAATTGTGGGGACGATATTAGGAGTTAATGCAGCATTGCCGGCACTAATTATTGGTGCAGCTCCATTTTATGGTCGTATGGTAGAGATTGCCCTAAGAGAAATTGATAAAGGCGTAATTGAGGCTGCTAAATCAATGGGCGCAAAAACAAGTACAATCATTTTCAAAGTGCTATTACCTGAATCAATGCCTGCTTTAGTATCAGGAATTACAGTTACAGCTATCGCATTAATTGGTTATACAGCAATGGCTGGTGCTATTGGTGCAGGTGGACTTGGAAATCTTGCCTTTATGGAAGGATTTAATAGAGGAAATAACCAAGTGACGTTAGTAGCAACTATTATTATTTTAATTTTTGTGTTTATTATCCAATTTATTGGAGATATCATAACTAAATCAATCGATAAACGATAGGAGGAAAAAGAATGAAAAAGACATTATTAGCTATGATTTTAACCATCCTAACGGCTGCACTTGTTGCTTGCGGTGGAGCAGATCAAGGGGAAGGCGCAACAGAAGGTGCCGAAGGTGAAACAAAATCATTAACAGTGGGTGCTTCACCAGTTCCACACGTTGAAATTTTAGAGGAAGCTATACCACTTTTAGAGGAAAAAGGTATTGAATTAAAAATTGAAGAATTTACAGACTATGTATTACCTAATAAATCTTTAGAATCTGAAGATTTAGATGCTAACTACTTCCAACATGAGCCATACTTAAAATCTCAAATTGCAGATAATGGTTACAAATTTGTAAGTGCTGGCGGCGTTCATATTGAGCCAATCGGTGTATATTCAAAACGTCATAAATCATTAGATGATCTTCCTGATGGTGCTAAAATTATTATGAGTAACTCTGTAGCAGACCATGGTCGTATGCTTTCAATGTTAGAAGAAAAAGGGTTAATTACGTTAAAAGAGGGCGTTGATAAAACAGCAGCAACTCTTGAAGATATTGCAGAGAATCCTAAAAACTTAGAATTTGAAGCAGACATCGAAGCGCCTATGTTAACAAAAGCATATGAAAATGATGAAGCAGATGCGTTTCTAATCAATGGTAACTTCGCTCTTCAAGCCGATTTAAACCCTGCGGAAGATTCAATCGCACTTGAGTCACCTGAAAACAATCCATATGTGAACTTACTTGTTGTTCGCGAAGGTGATGAAGATAGAGAAGAAATTAAAGCTCTAGTTGAAGTTCTTCAATCAGATGAAATCAAAGAGTTTATTGAAACTAAATACAAAGGTTCTGTTATCTCTGCTACACAAGGAGAGTAATGTCTATAAAAATGCTGACAACGATCATTCGTTGTCAGCATTTTTTCTTTATTACCCATATCTTTAACTTGAATACATTTTTCATGTAATAAGCATACTAACCGTGAAAAAAGGTGAAATGGAGCTGTGAAAAATGGAACAAAATGAAGAACTTATGACCTCTACTGAAGCTGCTTTACATGAATATAAAATGGGTTTAGGTATGTTCACTCAAAAAATGCCGGACATTGCAACACATTATAATGCATTTACAGAGGCATGTTTTAAAGAAGGGAAACTTTCTAAAAAAGAAAAGCATTTAATTGCTTTGGGAATTGCGATCAATACCCAAGACGAATACTGTATTATTTACCATGCTAAAGGATGTCTTGATAATGGAGCAGGTGAAGATGAAATTTTAGAAGCAGTTGGTGTTACAGCAGCTTTCGGCGGAGGAGCTGCGATGAGCCAGGCCGTTACACTTGTGCAGGAATGTATTCAGGAGCTTAACCAACTAAAACAATAATCAAGAATCTTGAGGAAACTAGAGAATCGATGAGGAAAAAAGTGAATAGTGAATATAATCTAACAAAACAAGTGATAATCGGACTGGATGTTTTGTCAGATTATCTTACGAACTTTGAGTAGTATGAAAATTATTGTTATGCTTATTTACGTAAACAATAATTAGCTGAAAGGATTGATTCACTATTCACTCGAATCACGCTTCAATCGACCTGAATTATACGTCGGAAATGGAAAAAGCGATGCATCAATCTCACGGAATGGGATATGCAGAATATGCTAGAAAGCATGATAAGCGCATGGATGTTGAAATGAGTCGTGAAGAAGATTACCGGAAAAGTCAATTGATTTATGCTGATATTGAAAGAAAAATGAAAAAGTAGGTTTTATAGATAGAAGAATCAGTGGTTGCTACTGATTCTTCTTTTTATATGAATAAAGCAAGGTTATTCGAAAGGACCTGGATAAACAACTGAATTCGTTCTGTCTATTTATTTTAATTGTAATAAAAATCAACACTAAGAGAATGTTTTTTTATATAAAGGAAGAAAATAAACAAGGTATCTAAAGGGTAGATTCACAGAGAAATGTGTTATATAGTAGAAACTGGCTAATTTCTCTATCTACATATCATGGAGTGCAAAATAAAAGAATGACAAGCAAATTTTACACGACATTTTTCGACGAGATTTCATAAAGGTTGTGTTCACTTTTCATTTGTTATAATATTAGAATGAGAATAAATTGAGAATTAGTAAACTTTATATAACATGGAGGGTTTTCAATATGGCAGGTTCTACATTAATCATTAAGGATTTACACGTAGAAATTGATGGGAAAGAAATTCTTAAAGGTGTAAATCTTGAAATAAAAGGCGGAGAGTTCCACGCAATCATGGGACCAAACGGAACAGGTAAATCTACTTTATCTTCAGCAATTATGGGTCACCCAAAATATGAAGTCACACAAGGCAGCATCACATTAGACGGTGAAGATGTATTGGAAATGGAAGTAGACGAGCGTGCTCGTGCGGGTCTATTCCTTGCTATGCAATATCCTAGTGAAATCAGTGGTGTAACAAATGCTGACTTCTTACGTTCTTCTATTAACGCACGTCGAGAAGAAGGTGATGAAATTTCTCTAATGAAGTTCATCCGTAAAATGGATGCTAACATGGAAGATCTTGAAATGGATCAAGATATGGCTCAACGTTACTTAAATGAAGGATTCTCTGGCGGAGAGAAAAAGCGTAACGAAATTCTTCAGTTAATGATGATTGAACCGAAAATTGCAATCTTAGATGAGATCGATTCTGGTCTTGATATTGATGCATTAAAGATCGTTGCAAAAGGAATTAACAAAATGCGTAATGAAGAGTTCGGCTGCTTAATGATCACTCACTACCAACGTTTATTAAACTACATTACTCCTGATAAAGTACATGTCATGATGCAGGGACGTGTAGTAAAATCAGGTGGTCCTGAGCTAGCACAACGCTTAGAAGCAGAAGGATATGACTGGATTAAGCAAGAACTAGGTATTGAAGACGAAACTGTTGGGCAAGAAGCATAATTGTAAGGGGGAGTATGAGACGTATGGAAACATTAACGATCAATCAGGATTATGTCACAAGCTTTTCTAGTAAGCTTGGTGAACCAGATTGGCTAAAAGATCTTCGCTTACAAGCTCTTGCAAAACTAGAGGATCTTCCAATGCCAAAACCAGATAAAACAAAAATTGATAAATGGAATTTCACAAACTTTAAAGAACATACGGTTGAAAGTCAAAAACTGGATTCTCTTAATGATTTACATGAAGATGTAAAATCTTTAATCGATTTGGAATCAACGAACAAAAACCTATATATTCAAGTTAACAATACAGCTGCATTTACTTCATTATCAACTGAATTAAAAGATCAAGGTGTGATCTTAACTGACATTCACACAGCAGCAAAAGAACATTCTGATTTAATGCAAAAATATTTTATGAAAGATGGCGTTAAAGTTGACGAGCATCGCTTAACAGCTTTACATGCTGCTCTTGTTAATGGTGGAGTATTTGTTTATGTACCTAAGAACGTAGAAGTTGCAGAACCAATTCAAGCGGTGTTCGTACATGATAACCCGAATACAACATTATTCAACCATGTGATCGTTGTAGCAGATGATAACAGTTCAGTTACTTATGTTGAAAACTATATTTCAACAGTAGAAAAGGTTGAAGGTGTATTTAACATTATTTCAGAAGTGTTTGCTAATACGAATGCTCGTGTTACTTACGGGGCAGTAGACACATTAGCAAATGGTGTGACAACATATGTTAACCGCCGTGGAGTTGCTGGTCGTGATTCACGCATTGAATGGGCTTTAGGCTTAATGAATGATGGAAACACAATTTCTGAGAATGTGACAAACCTAATGGGTGACGGGTCTTTCGGTGATACAAAAACAGTTGTTGTTGGTCGTGGCGAGCAAAAGCAAAACTTTACAACAAAGGTAGTTCATTTTGGTAAGCACTCAGAAGGCTATATTTTAAAGCATGGTGTGATGAAGGATAGTGCTTCTTCAATATTCAATGGTATCGGTAAAATTGAACATGGTGCAACAAAATCTAACGCAGAACAAGAGTCACGTGTTCTAATGCTTAGTGAAAAAGCACGTGGGGATGCAAACCCAATTTTATTAATTGATGAAGATGATGTAACAGCAGGTCATGCCGCTTCTGTTGGTCGTGTTGATCCGATTCAGCTTTATTATTTAATGAGTCGTGGTATTCCTCAAGTAGAAGCTGAGCGCTTAGTCATTCATGGTTTCTTAGCACCGGTTGTTAAAGAGCTTCCAATAGAAGGCGTGAAGAAGCAGTTAGTTGAGGTTATTGAAAGGAAAGTTAAGTAATGAATATCCATGATATTCGTGCCCATTTTCCGATCCTAAATCAACAAGTAAACGGCAACGATCTTGTCTACTTAGATAGTGCCGCAACATCTCAGAAGCCAATTGCTGTTATTGAAGCTTTATCAACTTACTATAAAGAGTACAATTCCAATGTTCACCGTGGAGTTCATACGTTAGGTACGAAAGCGACTGACGGATATGAAGGAGCACGTGAAAAGGTAAGACGATTCATTAATGCTAAGTCAATGCAGGAAATCATTTTTACTCGTGGTGCAACTACAGCGTTAAACATTGTTGCGCAAAGCTATGGGCTTACTAACGTAAAAGAAGGTGACGAAATCGTCATTACGTATATGGAGCACCACGCAAATGTAATTCCTTGGCAACAAGTAGCAAAAATTACTGGAGCCACATTGAAATACATTCCTTTACAAGAAGATGGAACAATTGATCTTAAGGATGTTGAAGAAACGGTTACAGCTAATACAAAAATTGTTTCAGTTATGCTTGTTTCAAATGTACTCGGAACAATTAATCCGATTAAGGAAATCACTGAAATTGCCCATAAAAATGGGGCTGTAATGGTTGTTGATGGTGCTCAAAGTACTCCTCACATGAAAATTGATGTACGCGATTTAGATTGTGATTTTTATGCCTTTTCAGGACATAAAATGTGTGGTCCAACAGGAATCGGGGTACTTTATGGTAAAAGGGCGCTACTGGAAAATATGGAACCAGTTGAATTTGGCGGAGAAATGATTGACTTTGTTGGATTACAAGAGTCAACATGGAAAGAGCTTCCTTGGAAGTTTGAAGCTGGGACGCCAATTATTGCTGGTGCTATTGGACTCAGTGCTGCGATTGATTTTCTAGAGGATATCGGATTAGAAGCAATTGAAGCACATGAGCATAAACTAGCTCAGTATGCTCTGGAACAATTAAGTCAGATTGACGGAATGACCATCTACGGACCTAAACATCGTGCGGGGTTAGTAACATTTAATATTGACGATGTTCATCCCCATGATGTTGCAACGGTTTTAGATGCTGAGGGAATTGCTGTACGTGCAGGTCACCATTGTGCACAGCCTTTAATGAAATGGCTAAAGGTTTCTGCAACAGCAAGAGCTAGTTTTTACCTGTACAACACAGAAGAAGAAGTGGATAAATTAGTTGCAGGTATTAAAAAGACAAAGGAGTACTTCAGTAATGTCTAACCACGTAAACCTAGATACACTTTATCGTCAAGTGATTATGGATCATTATAAAAATCCTCGTAACAAAGGGATTCTAGATAATAGCCTAACGGTCGATATGAACAATCCTACTTGTGGAGATCGCATTCGTTTAACACTTGATCTTGAGGATGATGTGGTAAAAAATGCAAAATTCGAAGGAGAAGGATGTTCTATCTCAATGTCATCAGCATCTATGATGACACAAGCCATTAAAGGGAAAAAATTAGAGGAAGCATTAAAGCTTTCTGAAATCTTTTCGAATATGATGCTTGGTAAAGAATATGATGATGATATCGACTTAGGTGATATTGAAGCATTACAGGGAGTTGCAAAATTCCCTGCTCGTATTAAATGTGCGACACTTGCATGGAAAGCAATGGAAAAAGGCGTAAAAGAAGGCAACGAATAATTTTGCGCTACTAAATCTAAATGGATTGGAGTGAATGTAGATGGCAAAAAAGGCACCTGAAATCGGCGATTACAAGTATGGTTTTGCTGACAAGGATGTTTCCATCTTCCGTTCTGAACGAGGATTAACGAAAGAGATCGTAGAAGAAATTTCTCGTATGAAAAATGAGCCACAATGGATGCTTGATTTCCGTTTGAAATCATTAGAGCATTTTTATAATATGCCAATGCCACAATGGGGCGGAGATATGGCGTCATTAAATTTCGATGAAATTACGTATTATGTAAAACCTTCTGAGAAATCGGAACGCTCTTGGGATGAGGTACCTGAAGAAATCAAAGCTACATTTGATAAATTAGGTATTCCAGAAGCTGAACAAAAGTATTTAGCTGGTGTATCAGCTCAATATGAATCAGAGGTTGTTTATCACAACATGAAGGAAGATCTTGAAGAGCTTGGAATAGTTTTTAAAGATACGGATACAGCTCTAAAAGAAAACGAAGATATTTTCCGCGAGCATTTCGGAAAAGTTATTCCACCGGCAGATAATAAGTTCTCTGCATTAAACTCAGCAGTATGGTCTGGTGGATCATTCATCTATGTACCAAAAGGTGTAAAAGTAGATACTCCATTACAAGCTTACTTCCGTATTAACTCAGAAAACATGGGGCAATTTGAGCGTACATTAATCATTGTTGATGAAGGCGCACATGTTCACTATGTTGAAGGATGTACAGCTCCAGTTTACACAACAAACTCACTTCACAGTGCAGTTGTTGAAATCATTGTAAAAGATGGTGGATACTGCCGTTATACGACAATCCAAAACTGGGCAAACAACGTATTTAACCTTGTTACAAAGCGCGCTGTTTGTGATGCGAATGCAACAATGGAATGGATTGATGGTAACATCGGTTCAAAATTAACAATGAAATATCCTGCTGTTATCCTTAGAGGTGAAGGTGCAAGAGGTATGACATTATCAATTGCCCTAGCTGGTAAAGGACAACACCAGGATGCAGGAGCTAAAATGATACACCTTGCTCCAAACACATCATCAACAATCGTATCTAAATCCATCTCAAAACAAGGTGGTAAAGTAACATACCGTGGTATTGTTCACTTCGGACGTAAAGCTGAAGGAGCAAGATCAAATATTGAATGTGATACACTTATCATGGATAACCAATCAACATCTGATACAATTCCATACAACGAGATCTTAAACGACAATATCTCACTTGAGCACGAAGCAAAAGTATCGAAAGTATCAGAAGAGCAATTATTCTATCTAATGAGCCGTGGTATTTCAGAAGAAGAAGCAACTGAAATGATCGTAATGGGCTTCATTGAGCCATTTACAAAAGAGCTTCCAATGGAATATGCAGTTGAAATGAACCGCCTGATTAAGTTTGAAATGGAAGGTTCTATCGGTTAATATCAAATAAATAAAACGGGACTGACAATTGTGTCGGTCCCGTTTTTCTATCTTTTCCAGTCATGGTATAGTATGAGTAGGTAATCTAAAACTTTATCCCAGGGTGATTTTAGAATGTCAACCATTCAAATAGGATTAACTGGCTGGGGAGATCACGATTCTCTCTACGTTAACTCAAATACAACAACAAAATTACAGGAATATGCTGCTCATTTTCCAACGGTCGAAATTGATTCTACATTTTATGCTATTCAACCTGAGCGTAATATGGAAAAATGGGTCAGAGATACACCAGAAGGTTTTCAATTTATTGCAAAAGCCTATCAAGGGATGACTGGGCATCTTCGTGGTGAGATTCCTTTTGATCATAAAATCGACATGTTCAATGCTTATCTAAAGTCATTAGAGCCATTAAAAGCATCTAAAAAGCTTGCAATGGTACTTTTTCAATTTCCACCATGGTTTTCATGTACAAAAGAGAATGTAGAATATTTAAAATGGTGCAGAGAAAAAATGGGGGATACAGAGGTTGCGCTTGAATTTCGAAATCGATCCTGGTTTTCACCAACGTACTATGAAAAAACCTTGCAATTTATGGAGATGGAGGACTGGATTCATAGCATCGTCGATGAACCGCAAGCTGGTGAAAGATCCATACCCACCGTATTACATCCTACAAATCCTCATAAAACCTTAATAAGACTTCATGGTCGTAATGTTTATGGCTGGAATAAGCCTGCAAACGGTGATGATTGGCGGGATGTACGATATTTATACAAATATAATGAACAGGAATTACAAGAATGGCAAGAGCATCTATCAAAAATCAAAAGCCATACAGAGACGATCTTTATGCTTTTTAATAATAACTCTGGTGGTGACGCTGCAGAGAATGCAAAGATGATGATTTCACTACTTGGAATACATTACTCAGGACTTGCTGAAAAACAATTAAGCTTGTTTTCAGATGAAGACTAAGATAATCTTTGTGTGGCCTCGTGTAGCTGGCATATGAAATAAGGAGAGAGGAATATGTTAGAGACAGTCCACCTATATCATACGAACGATTTACATAGTCATTTTGAAAACTGGCCTTCTATTGTTCAGTTTCTTAAGACAAAAAAGAACGATCACAAAGAGCAGCAGGAACAAATGATTTTACTCGACATTGGCGATCATGCAGATCGATTTCATCCAATTACCGAGGCAACAAAAGGCAAGGCGAATGTTCACTTATTAAACCATTTAGAGTATGATGCTGTGACAATTGGAAACAACGAAGGAATTACGTTTTCACATGATGATCTTGACACACTTTATGAGCAAGCACAGTTTCCGGTCATTCTTTCAAATTTGTATACTGAGTTAGGAGAAAGACCGAAATGGGTAGTCCCATATCATATAGTAACTTTACATAATGGTATGAAAATGGCTTTATTAGGTGTAACTGTCTTTTATGAGAAGTTTTATGAATTATTAGGCTGGAAAATAAAAGATCCTTTTCAAAGTTTAACAGAAACGATTCAGCAGGTTAGGGATCAAGTAGATATCATTATTCTACTTTCCCATTTAGGAATTAGTGATGATGAAATCATTGCAAATGAGTTTCCGGACATTGATGTCATCATAGGTGGACATACTCATCATGTGCTCCCAGAGGGAAAAGAAATTAACCAAACTCTTATAGCGGGAGCTGGAAAATACGGTCAATATATTGGTCATATATCCTTAACTATTAATACAGAAGAAAAAAAGATCCAGACTCATAAAGCAACTCTTTATCCTATGGAACACGAAAAGAAGGTATGTAAAGAGACTGTCCAGTGGTTACAGCAAATGAGTATGAGTAGTGATCAAATTCTTTCAGAAGTTGTCGGTATATCTAGCGAAAATTTATCTCTTGATTGGTTTCATGACTCTACTTTTCCAAAGCTTCTTGTACAAGCCATTAAGGAGTGGTGTGATGGTGAAGTAGCGATGGTGAATTCGGGAATCATTTTAGAACCTCTGCAAGTAGGACCTGTGACAAGAAAGGATCTTCATCGTATTTGTCCGCATCCTATTAATCCTTGCAAAGTTTTCCTAAAAGGAGATGTATTGAAAGAAGTAATTGTCCAATCTAGAGATGAAAAGATGGAACAATTAAAGTTAAAGGGATTAGGATTTAGAGGAAAAGTAATGGGACGAATGGTATTTGAAGGGATTGACGTCCGTATGAAAGTGTTACTGGATGGAAAAGAGCATGTAACAGATATCTTCATAAACGGTGAACCGATCCAAGAAGATCGCATTTATGGAGTCGCAACAATTGACATGTTCACACTTGGTCCATTATTTCCCGAAATCAGTCATGCTGAAAAGAAAATCTTCTATATGCCTGAACTTCTGCGAGATTTATTAGCCTGGAAATTAGGCAGGAAATCCAACTAAAGTATAGGCAATTATCTACACGTATCCTTTCTTAGTTCATAAAAATATAACAAGAAAGGAGTGTAGAGAAGATGGTGACTATGACACCAATTGTCATTGATGGAAACCAATTTACTGCTATTACGGTTGCATTGCCAAAGACAAATTTTATGGCAATAACAAACGAAAAGGGATATATTATGTGCGGCGCACTTGATGTCGCTTTATTAAATGAAAAGCTTAAAGATAGGGGAATTATTGCAGGGCGTGCTGTAGGGGTTCGCACAATTGAACAGCTTCTTGAGGCACCTTTAGAATCAGTCACATATGAGGCTGAAACACGTGGAATTACCGTTGGAACAAAAGGAAAAGATGCTTTACTTAAGATGATATAGGGCAACTTCGAGAGAAAAATAAAATAAAAAATTAGCGTACATCCCTCCATACATGCATAAACATAGCTTGTAAAGGAGGGATTTGTTTTGGCTAAATTTCGCGGACGACGCCCGCGTAGAGGGCCTTTACCTTTTCGATATGTTGTATTATTAACATGTGTTATTTTTATATTACTAACCTCTGTCAGCTTTTGGATTGTAAATGTCCAGATTGAATCCACGATGATGAAAATTGCAAAGTTAGAGGCGAATAAAGTAGCAACCACAATCATTCATGATGCGGTTGAAGAAGAAATTATGACGAATGAGGAACAAGAGAATTTAGTTAAGATTGATAAGGACTCTGAAGGAAATGTAAATTCATTTACATTTAATCAACGAGCTGTTGCAATGGTTAAGAAAAGAGTAACCGATAATGTCACAAAAAAGCTCGGTGAAATAGAGAGGAATAATTTCCATGGAATGACACCTAACACAGACGGAGATAATGGAATCATTTATGAAATTCCTTTAGGTAAGATCACAGGAAACTCTATATTAAGTACACTCGGACCTGGAATACCAATTGAGTACTATTTAATAGGAGATGTATTTACTGATATTAAAACATCGACAAAGGAATATGGAATTAATAATGCCGTTCATGAGATCGGTATATTTGTAGAGGTAAGTGTACAGGTAGTCATTCCGTTTGCTACAGATGTGGTAAAAGCAGTAAATACGATTCCGGTTGTGATTCAAACCGAGCAAGGAGAAGTACCTGAATATTATAACAGTGGTGACGAAGGTGCAGACCATTCCATAGAATTACCAAAAAAATAATAGTTGTACTTATTAAACTATTCTAGTAGAATGATTTATGTTAAATAAATATTGACCTTTCATCACCTTATCTCATGATGAGGTAGAGGCGCAAAAAACAAGAGTACAATATGTGAGTATGACATCGAAGATCATATTGGAAAGGGTTTTTTGCCGAAGTAAATGTTTGCTAGTCAGGTTGCATTTGCTGGTATTACTTTAAATAAAGGTAATACTGTCATTATAGAAATCTATAATGGAGGGCTACTGATCGAGATGGAGGATAACATAGCATTATTCTAAAAACAAGAGTAATGATCGTTATTTTCTATTATTACTCAACTATCAACGTCAGAGCCTTCCATAATAAAATACGGGAGGCTTTTTTGCATCATGTCAGGCACTATTTTTTCTATTATTCCACCTATTATTGCCATATTAATGGTCGTTATAACGAGAAGAGTTTTACTTTCTCTTGGAGTCGGAATTGTTTCCGCAGCTTTAATCCTTAAAGATTTTTCAATTACTGATTCAGGATTAGTAATCTTAGAGGCAATTAAGGCTATCTTTATTTCTGATGGTGAATTGAATACATGGAATGTTTACATTCTCCTATTTTTACTTCTTTTAGGAATCATTACAGCCCTTATTTCTATCTCAGGTGGAAGCCGTGCTTTTGGAGAGTGGGCTCAAAAACGTGTGAAGACCCGTGCTGGTGCACAATTAACAGCAGCGTTTCTTGGAATTTTAATCTTTATTGACGATTATTTTAATGCACTTGCAGTTGGACAAGTTAGTCGTCCAATTACAGATCGCCAAAAAGTTTCACGAGCAAAACTTGCTTATATTATTGATTCAACTTCTGCACCAGTTTGTGTAATTTCTCCTGTTTCTAGTTGGGGAGCCTATATTATCGCGATGATTGCGACAATTTTAACAACACATGGAGTAACAGAATATACTCCTCTTGGCGCTTTTATGATGCTGGTTCCGATGAATTATTATGTGTTTGCAGCGCTTATTTTAGTTTTTGCTGTTGCTATGTTTAACATAAATATCGGTGCAATGAAAGTCCACGAAAATCGAGCAATTGAGACAGGACAAGTTGTTGATCCATCGAAAGAGGTACTTGGTGATGTGAAAGAAGACTTACCATCAAGTGACAAAGGGACAGTTGGCAACCTTGTTTGGCCAATCATATCTCTCATTATTGGGACTGTTGCATCTATGTTGTATACAGGATATAGTGCGATTGAAGATAAAACAGATGTAACAATCTTCACCATTTTTGAGAACACTGATGTATCTGCTTCACTATTATATGGTGGTCTTTTTGGCTTAGTTGTTACCATTATCTTGTTTTTAGCGAGAGGAATTAAAGGTAATTATTTACCTTTAGCATTGAAAGAAGGAATTAAATCCATGCTGCCGGCCATTTATATTCTATTATTTGCATGGGTTATCGTAGATCTTATCGGTCAATTGAGTACTGGTGAATATCTGGCAGGACTTGTAGAAAAATCTAACTTAAATCTATCTTATTTACCGGTAGTTATGTTTGTTCTCGCTGCATTTATGGCATTTGCAACAGGAACATCTTGGGGTACATTTGGAATTATGCTACCAATTGCAGGAGAAATTACAGCTGCAACGGATATTAATATGCTACTTCCGGCAATGGCAGCAGTTCTTGCAGGTTCAGTACTCGGAGACCATTGTTCACCGATTTCCGATACAACTATCCTATCCTCGACAGGTGCAGGGAGTCACCACATCGATCACGTGATGACACAGTTGCCGTATGCAATAACTGGTGGTGGAATAGCTGCGATCGGTTATCTCGTTTTAGGATTAACAGGAAGCAGTATTATTGGGTTTATAAGTATTATTCTATTGTTGGGCGCATTCATTACCATACTAGCAAGAAAACAAAAACAAGTGGTTAAAGAGAGGGCTTAGCTCTCTCTTTTTGTTGGTTTCCAGAAGAGTATCCAATTTCTTCTAATGATTTATTATGAATTCAATAGTAATTTAGCTGTAAGAAAAAAAAGTATTATGATAAAAATGGTAAATAGTAAAAGTATTTTTTAAGTGAAAAATTCCTTCTACACTTTTATGAGCTAAATAAATAAAGAAAATGATTAAAAATTAATATGGTGTATAAACTATTTCCATATTTCTTTTGAACTATTTAAAATTTCTGAAAATATCATCTTAAAATAGTATTTTTTCAAAATTTTTTATAGACATAGGAATAAAGTCCATTTATACTATGTATAGATTAAAATAAATAATCAGAAAATTAATTAATTTCTAATTGTTTCCACTTTTTAAAAAAGAGAAACAAAAGAGGAGGAAAAACTATGGAAAATCGCCCACAGTGGGGGACAAGGGCAGGATTTATTTTAGCGGCCGTTGGTTCTGCAGTAGGTTTAGGTAATATTTGGAGATTCCCGGCAACAGCTTATGAAAATGGAGGAGGAGCATTCTTCATTCCATACTTATTCGCACTTTTAACGGCTGGTATCCCATTACTTGTTATGGAGTTTACAATCGGTCATAAATATCGCGGTTCAGCTCCTATGTCTTTAGGAAGAATGAGCAAAGGTTCTGAGTGGATTGGTTGGTGGCAAGTTGCCATTTCATTTGTTATATCAACTTATTACGCAGTTATTATTGCGTGGGCCATGTCTTATTCAGTGTTCTCTTTCAATTTAAACTGGGGATCAGACACAGAAGGATTCTTATTTGGTGAATATTTACAATTGGCTGAAACACCTGGACAATTTGGAGGGTTAGTACCAGGAGTACTGATACCATTGGTCATTGTTTGGGTTGTTGCATTAGGTGTTCTTTTTGCAGGAGTTAAAAAAGGTATCGAAGTAGCGAACAAAATTTTCATTCCGGCACTAGTTATTTTATTTGGTATTATCGTTGTTCGTGCATTAACGCTAGAAGGAGCTGCAGCAGGGTTAGATGCTTTCTTTAAGCCTGACTGGAGCAAAATTGCTGATGGTAAAGTTTGGGTAGCAGCGTACGGTCAAATATTCTTTAGTTTATCAATCGCATTTGCTATTATGATTACTTATTCGAGCTACCTACCGAAAAAATCAGATATTACAAATAACGCATTTATTACAGGCTTCAGTAACTCAGCCTTTGAATTATTAGCGGGTATTGGAGTATTCAGTGCACTAGGATTTATGGCAGCACAACAGGGTGTTCCAGTTAGTGAAGTCGTGTCAGCTGGTGTAGGTTTAGCATTCGTTGTATTTCCGCAAATTATTAACGAGTTCCCAGCTCTTAATGGACTGTTTGGATTTTTATTCTTTGGCTCGTTAGTACTTGCAGGCTTATCATCTTTAATTTCAATTGTGGAAACATTTGTAGCAGGTGTGCAAGAAAAGTTCAATGTATCAAGAACAAAAGCTGTTGCATTTGGTGGAGGGTTATCAGCTTTAGTATCTTTAATTTTTGCAACCAAAGGCGGTTTATACTTCCTAGATTCAGTCGACTATTTTATTAATCAATTCGGTGTAGCAATGGCAGGTTTATTTGAAGTAATTGCAATTGCTTGGTTTGTTAAAGAACTTAAAAATCTTCAATCTCATGCAAACTCAATGTCTGATATTCAAATTGGAGCATGGTGGAGAATTTGCTTGGGTGTCATTACACCAATTGTGTTAGGCTATATGATGTTTGATAATCTGCGTAACAACTTAACAGCACCGTACGGAGACTACCCTTTAGGATTCTTATTTAGCTGGGGATGGACTGTAGCAATTGGCGCCATGCTAGTTGGTGTTCTATTCACAATTAAACGAAATAAAGTTGATCAATCACTTTCTACGTCAAAGAACAAGGGGGCATCACAGTCATGAGTGGAAGTGCAATTGCAATGATGATTATTGGTATGGTCATTATATGGGGCGGAATGGCAGCAAGTATTACGAATGCTGTGGTAAAATCGAAAAGAAAATAATAAGAAAAGAGGCTGATTGTTATAGAATTCAGCCTCTTATTTTTTTCTTCGTCTTTCAGCTCGATCAGCTCTTTCCCATGATTTAAGATGTGGAAAAGGATCAAATGACCATTCTGTTCGACCATTATCTTTATATAATCCATAATGTAAATGCGGTGGGAACTTTCCTGCTGTTCCTGGAGGACCATAGCCGGAGCTTCCTACAGATCCAATTAACTGACCAGGCTCTACAATCTGTCCTACTTTAAGGCCGTCTGCAAAACCATTTAGGTGAGCAAAATAATGATAAGTATTGTCGATATCACGAATTCCAACTCTCCAGCCTCCGAAGCGGTTCCACCCCTTCATTTCAATGACTCCATAACATGTGGACTTTACAGGAACACCATAGTTGGCAAAAATATCTGTTCCTTCATGAATTCTTCTGCCTCCCCAGCCGCGGGCATCACCCCATGTGTTTTTATAACTAAAATTATGACCAAGCGGAACAGGGAAGGTATGCTTGCCTAGATCTAAATGACCATATTGTTTATACAATTTTAAATGACCTAAAATAATCCCAACAGTTTGGTCGCGTTGGTAATAATCCCATAAGCCTATCTTTAAGTTTTCTAAGTCAGATCCATAAGATTGCAGGTAATGGGCAAATGAATATAAAACATCTTCATCATTTTTTGGATCGGCAAGTTTGTCTCCATTTCCATCTTCACCAATTCCACCAAAGAGTCCTATACTAGCAGGATTTTTATCATCTAAATTTGGATTTAAAGGACCCGCCCATACTTCCGGTTTAATATATATTTCAATTGATCCTTCTGCTTTGGGGATATCCTTCCTTGAGTGACGAACATTTCTTTCATATTGATCAACAGCAGCTAGTACATACCATGGGATAGATGTAACGGTTTCAACTTTTTTATATAAGCTCATTAGCTTTTCGTTTTCTTTTAGTTGATCTGTCTTTTCAGCTCCAAAGACCATCGTTTGAACTGAAAGTTGAATCACCATAAAGATGATAATGAGTGTTCCCACTTTTTTCACAGTAATGAGCTCCTTTCCTTATATTCTTTTGGTAACAGCCGATAGATTGTTTTACTCGGAATAAGGAAAACTAATGAATCAGTACCCATAAGTTTCTTTTTATAGTTTGGTTTTCAATAGCTATTTCATAAATAGAAAATGTTAGAAATTACATACACGTCTTTTCCTTGTCCCATACCAAACGTTGTGATAAAGTGGTAAACGTATATAGTAATGTTTTGTCAGTTAGTTTATATAGAATACATATTGGAGATGAATCTGATGGCGAAGAAAGAAGAATATTTACGTAAGCCAGAATGGTTAAAAATAAAACTTAATACGAATGAAAATTATACAGATTTAAAGAAATTAATGAGGGAGAAAAATCTTCACACTGTTTGTGAAGAAGCAAAATGCCCGAATATTCATGAATGTTGGGCAGTTCGTCGTACTGCAACATTTATGATATTAGGTGCGGTTTGTACACGTGCCTGCAGATTCTGTGCAGTTAAAACAGGTCTTCCAACAGAACTTGATTTAGCAGAACCGGAACGCGTAGCAGATTCTGTTGCGCTTATGAATCTGAAGCATGCAGTTGTAACAGCAGTAGCCCGTGATGATTTAAAAGATGGTGGGGCAAATGTGTTTGCTGAAACAGTGCGTGCTATTCGACGCAAAAGCCCATTTACTACGATTGAAGTGCTACCGTCTGATATGGGTGGAGTGTATGAAAACCTTAAAATTTTGATGGATGCAAAGCCTGACATTTTAAATCATAATATTGAAACAGTTCGCGAGCTTACTCCAAGGGTTCGTGCACGTGCAAAATATGACCGCTCATTGGAATTTTTAAAGCGTGCGAAAGAAATGCAGCCGCAAATTCCAACAAAATCGAGCCTAATGATCGGGTTAGGAGAAACAAAAGAGCAAATCATTGAAACAATGGATGATTTAAGAGCAAACGATGTTGACATTATGACAATTGGTCAATATTTGCAACCAACGAAAAAGCACTTAAAGGTTCAAAAGTACTATCATCCGGATGAATTTGCAGAACTAAGGGAAATTGCGCTAAGTAAAGGCTTCAGTCACTGTGAAGCAGGTCCACTTGTTCGATCTTCCTACCATGCAGATGAGCAAGTAAACGCAGCAGCTAAACAAAAACAAGCACAGGCTTAATTAAAAGGGTATAGAAACTTAATTTTGGTTTCTATACCTTTTTTTAATAGGTTAAATCTAAAGTATATCAGCGGATTTTGGGATTTATCAGCGTTTCTGGCGAAAAATAAAAAAAGTGAACCACCCTGAGGGCAGCCCACCTTTCAAAACTATTGCATTTTCTCTTTCTCATAACGGACACGTTCGTAATCATCTTTCATATCGTCATCGATATCCTCATTCATTTCACCATAACCCTCACCATTTGCATTTTCTCCTTTGTTGAGAGCACGTCCTTGTGGAGATTCAAGCATTTTGTGAATCGTATCGGTTAAGATTTCATCAATGTCACGGCTTGTAGAATCAAGTGGACTGTATGCTTGGATTTGTTGTATCATATTTGGATTATCTGACACGTACACGTGATAATAACGCGGAACAACAGATAATGCTGTCTTTTTCACTTGGTCAGCTGTGTCGTTACGATTTTTTGAGTCTGTTTCATAAGCGACTAATACCTCTTCATCTGTTACTAATGTGGCCACATCATTTACATTGGGCAACTGAACGCTCAGACTGCTAATCGTATTGGCTACTTGTTCACGGTCCATCCCGGGAGTAGGTGTGTAAGCCACATCTTGAGGAATTCCGCTTTTTTGGTGTCGAACAAAACCAAAGCTTGCACCTTTGTCATTTGCGTTTGGAGCTCCTTCTTCATTATACAAGTCAGTTCGATCACTAACATTAATGGTATTTCCATTTTCATGCATTAATGAAGTATCTTCCTCAGCACCATATTGACAGGCTGTTAATAATGATAAACCTAAAACAGTGGTTGCTAATTTAGTTTTTATCAACAGTAGCACCTCCTCGTTTTTATCGTTTCCAAAGTTAAGGGAAAATTTCATAGCAATTGATGGTTGAGATCGTTTCGATTATGATAAGAATAGAGAATATAGATGAGGTGAAAAAATGATAACCGTTCAAAATCAATTCTTCGAGTTAGTCAAAGAAGAAAAAAGTGGATTTAATGAAGAGGCATTCAAAGAGAGATATAGCGAAATTTTAAATAAATATGACTTTATTGTAGGGGACTGGGGATATAATCAACTAAGGTTAAAGGGATTTTTTGATGACCAAAACCAAAAAGCTACATACGATACAAAAATAAGTACCCTTGAGGAGTATATTTTTGAGTATTGTAATTTTGGCTGTGCTTATTTTGTACTGAAAAAAGTAAAGAAGTGATGATAAAAAACCCCTTTACTTTGAAGTATAAGGGGGTTCTTCATTTTTATTTGGATCATCATGTGTTGGGTGTGCAGGAGCATCATGTCTTTCTAAATTTTGGTGTAATGATTTGTTCTCATAATTAAATGCACTGTAATAGCGTTGGCCTTCCCTCCAAGGAGTGCTTTTGTTGCTAACAGGCTCATATTTATTTCTTGGTGCCCCGTAAGGTCCTTCCGGAAGCTGCTCAGGTGTTAAAAAATTTCTCATTGTTTCAACATTTGAGAAGTCAGTGTATGTTTCTTTTTCCTTATCAACCATTCGTAATCACCTACCCTTTTTAGGTAGTTTTTACGAGTAGGTTTTTTTCATTCATTAGACGATCTCAAATAAGAAATCACGAAGCTCCTCTGCATCTTCTTCATTTAAATTGAATGCATGCTCGATGTAACCCGGTTCTTTTAAATCATCTTCTCCAATAATGGCAAACCGGTTACTTTGTATATCTAATACAAGTTGCTTTCCGTAATAGCGATCACTTTGAATTATCGCTAAGTCAAATCGTTGGTTATCACCCATAAAACTGACGAAACGCACTCTTGTTTCAACAGTATCATCATATAGAAAAAAACGTTCAGACATTAATCTCTCTCCTTCTATTGTAAGCTAAGGCTCATATAGTAATACTGATATCATAACAAATCCTTTTGTTCCGATAAATGATAGCGGTAATAAATTTTTCTGAGAAATCAGTCGAAACATAGAAAAATATGATAAAATATGACATACGTATATGGTGAATGTTAATGTCAGAAGGGTTGAGTACATATGATGAGTGGGTTTTGTGAAAAACATATAAGTAGATTGAAAAAGTGGAGTAAACTTTTTGTTCGTCAAAATAAATTAAGATATTATCCACCGAAATTTGTACTAAGAGACCCTATTTTAGAAGGTGTCTATCAAGCAATGACACATGGTCATCAAGTAGTTGTTGTCGTGATCACCATTTCAAACCTACGTGAATTTTCCCAACAATTTGAACCAGCACAATTAAAGGATTATAAAAGAGAGTTAAGGGAAGGATTTAAAGAAGTTCTTGAGCATTCTCCATTCTCTGAGGATCTTCTTGTTGTTCATGATTATTATAGTGAAGGTCTTACCATCTTTTTTAAAATTAATGATGACAAACAAAGTGTTATACATATTGAAAAATTAATTAGAAACCTTTTGCCAAAATTAGAAAGATATATGTATATAAAATATCCATATTTTAAGCAATCTTTTGAAGTGGGATATATGTTTATTGAAAGAGCTCATTCAACTATACAAGAATCACTATATACAGCTCAACAACAAGCTGTTTCTATGGCAGAAAAACGTATACAATCCCGATATATTGAAACACTACTTGAAATGCGCGATATTATTCAAAACCGGAATATTACATTGCTTGCTCAACCTATCATTGATTTATCAACTAATCAGATTAAAGCATGGGAATTTTTAACAAGAGGTCCTAAGGAAACAACCCTTGAAAATCCATTGCAATTATTTTCCCTTGCGAGACAGTCAAATTTAATTTACGATCTAGAACTGTTAGTTCTGGAAAAGTCTTTTGATTTAATTGATACTGTTGGCTGTGTGGATGATGTGTTTCTTAATTTTACTCCAATCACACTTGGTAATAAACGATTCATTGCAGGCTTAGACAAGTTGTTAACACGTTATCCTGATGTTACTCCAAAGAAAATCATCTTTGAAGTAACAGAAAGAGATTCTATTGAGGGTTTAAACTTTTTCCATGATAATATTAAGCAATTACGAAAAAAAGGGTTTCGGATTGCTGTTGATGATACAGGTGCTGGTTATTCCAGCTTACATACAATAAGTGAGATTCTTCCGGATATTATTAAGATTGACCGCTCAGTTATTCAAGATATTGATACGAGCAGGGTGAAGGAATCTATGTTAAAAGGACTTATTTTAATAGCTCGAGAAACAGGCTCTCTTGTAGTAGCAGAAGGAATCGAAAAAAAGGAAGAAGCAGATGTTCTGAAAAGAAATCAGGTTGATTTGGCTCAAGGTTATTTCTATGCAAAGCCTGGGAGTATGGAAAAAGAACGTGTTGCTTTATTATAGGAAGGTGATATTTTGTATTTTGTTGATCGAGATCTAATAGAAGCAAAGCTAAACTTTCTGGACAAAAAGATTAAACAATTTGAACATCAAGCTTCATGGAGCAGTGAAATTGAAAAAGCAGCTTTAGAGCGAATTTGTCATATGTTTATTGAGACAATTATTGATGTTGGCAATGCCATGATCGATGGCTTTATAATGAGAGATCCGGGAAGCTATGAGGATATTATTGACATCCTGCTCGATGAAAAAGTAGTAAATGAAGAAAATTCCCAAGATTTGAAGCAGATTATTTCTCTTAGAAAAAAGCTTGTACAAGACTATATTCAGGTAGATCATCAGGATCTACTAACAACTATTTCTTCCCACAAACAAGGCTTGGTTACTTTTTCATCTGATATAAGAAATTACCTTAAAAATGAACTAGGGCCGGTTTCTGCCTTTAAACCAGTAAATAAATAATATAGAAGCATAGGGTGACTAAGTGTCATCCTCTTTCTATTGAGGAAACAGGAGGAAGGTCAATTGAAAACCTATGGAGGTTACTTAATAGATTTAGATGGTACGATGTATCGAGGTACAGAGAGAATTGAAGATGCGAGTAGGTTTGTCCGTTATTTAGCAGAAAAAAACATTCCCTATTTGTTTGTTACAAATAATTCATCACAACCACCCGAGCTTGTAGCAAAAAAGCTTAATGAATTTGATATTTTGGCGACAGAAGATCGTGTGTTTACAACTAGCCAAGCCACAGCAAACTTTATTGCTCAAAAAAAAGCAAATGCTTCTGTTTATATGATTGGAGAAGAAGGCTTAAAACAAGCTCTACAATCAAGCGGACTTCAGATTGTAGAAGAAAATCCTGACTTTGTTGTCACAGGAATAGATCGGGATATTTCCTATGAAAAGCTTGCAAAGGCATGTATAGCGGTTCGAGATGGAGCGACCTTTATCTCAACAAATGCAGATATTGCTCTTCCTACAGAAAGAGGACTTTTACCTGGAAATGGAGCGTTAACCTCAGTTGTATCGGTTTCAACCAACACAAAACCGATTTTCATTGGAAAACCTGAGAAAATCATTGTTGAACAAGCCATACAAGTTCTTGGAATTGACCCGGACCAAGTAATCATGGTTGGGGATAATTATGATACAGATATAAAGGCTGGCATGAACTGTGGATTGGATACATTGCTTGTTCATACAGGGGTGACGACAAAGGGACATTTAGAGAGATATGATCAAAAACCAACATATTCAGTTGACTCATTGACTGAATATTTACATTTACTTGATATGTAAATAAGGAAAAGCCATCTAGATTATCCTAAATGGCTTTTCTGATTTTATTCAGCATTCTTAGCTCGATGAGCAAGTCTGCTTGAAGCTGCTGCTGCAATCGCTCCGACAATATCATCTAAAAAAGTGTGGCATTTTCCTTTTGATTTATCATTTAAAGGTTGTAGAATACCGGGCTTCATCTTATCAATATATCCATAATTTGTGAAGCCGATTGATCCATATATATTAACGATCGAAAAGGCTAAAATTTCGTCTACACCGTATAAGCTTTCATCAGTTCCGATAATGGATTGTAACGGTTCCTCTAATTGGCCCTTTTCGGCTAATATGTCAAACTGTATTCCAGTAAGTATGGCGTTTTGGACTTCTCTTTTTGTAAGAACTCTGTCTACATTTTCAATGCAATCGTCCATTGATAAGTTAGGATGATACTTTTCTTGAAGAAAGTAAACAAGGTCTGCGATATCCTCTATCCTTACTCCTCGCTTGACTAACCAATCTCTAGCTGTTTTTTCCACAATATCCATTTTTTCATTACTTTTCATCATGATCACCCAATTCTTTTATTTTGCATGGTGTATTCATTCATTGTATGATGCTATGCTCGGATATATGCATGCAAACTTTTAAACAATGATCTTTTACCATTCTTAACGAAATCAAGGATTGATAATCGAATATGTTAAAAAATGATAACCTCCCCTTATCTAATAATTCTCTATAAAATTACAACTTCCCTTCTACAATTAATCATAAACTTCACTAAAAATTATTACGATAGAATAGGGAATGAGATGCTGGGGGGGAATAAGGTGAAAAAAACGATACAAGATGAATATGGTATTAAAGTAACAGAGTTTGAGAATGTTGGACGATATAATTCATTCCGTCTACATCAAACACAATTTATTATTGTACCTGTTTCACACCTTGAAGAAGAGGAATTATTTGAAATCTATCAATTAAGCCAATTCATGATTGAAAAAAGAGAACCGTATGTCGCAAGTATTGTATTAACAAAAAAAAATCATTTGTTTTTTGAAGAAAATCAAGTAAGGTATGTCATATTGAAATGCTCTGCTTATACAGAAGGCCGCTCCGCACAACAAGGAAGAGATTTGGCTCGTTTTCATGCAAAGGCAAGGGTCTATCCTTATCAAGTCACTAAAACTCAGCGTATCGGGCAGTGGAAGGTACTATGGGAGAAACGATTAGATCAATTAGAAATGTTTTGGAGAGGAAAAGTTCAGACACAACCACTTACTCAATTTGAAAAGATGTTCGTGGAATCATTTCCTTATTATCTTGGTTTAGCGGAAAATGCTATTCAGTATTTAGTAGACACAGAACTGGATGAGGAGCCGCATCCAATTGATTCAGGTACCATATGCCATCAAAGGTTCCATTCAACAACATGGAACCCAACCTTAATGATAAAATCACCAATTGATTGGGTGTTTGACCATGCTAGTCGAGATTTGGCAGAATATATGAGACATCTTTATTTTGAAAAGCAGGAACAGTTAAAGCTGGAAGGGTTCCGTTTTCTTGATGAGTATGACCGAACAACCCCTTTATCTCCCTTTTCCTGGAGATTAATTTATAGCCGGCTATTGTTTCCGATTCATTATTTTGAATGTATTGAAGAATATTATTTATCACCTGAAGATCTCAAACCTTCTTATGAAGAAAAATTAAATCAAATCCTCAGAAGTTCCGGACAGTATGAAGCTTTTTTGCGTGCTTATGCGAGCATGTTATCTATGAAGACAAAGAGAATTATGCTTCCGGATATAGAATGGCTAACAACAACCTCATAACCTGTATATAGAGAATCCAGCCGGGGGTTTTTAAGGTTGGATTCTTTTTTATCTTTTGGATGTTTTCTTAAAGATTGTGGCTTTTAATACCCCATTGAAACTTCATAGTGGAATGGAGCGGAAGGCACTCGACTCCTGTGGGAAGTGAGGAAAGGCTGAGACCCCGCAGGCAAAGCCGAGGAGGCTCAGGTTCCTCCCCGCGGAAAGCGAGTGACTGCAGCGCAATGGAACGGATTAATTTTTAAATTTATCTGAGTCAATAACAACAAAGTATCCGAAAACAGCCTATCATTTCTAGAGGCTCTTTTCTAAAAGATTGCTGTTTTAATCTTCTTCACACAAAAACCAACCACCCTTGGTACATCATACAAAGCAACAAAATTTGAAAAAAGTATAAAATCCAACTTCTAACAGCTTATGGTAAAATAGATTATAGTCTTACAATAGTAGAAGAGGTGGAAAAATGACAAGACCATACATTTACATTACAAGAAAATGCTCAGAAGAACAGTTAGCACCACTATACGAAGTTGCCGATGTTGACATGTGGCCGGAAGAGGAAACAGCTTGTCCCCGCGAGATCTTACTTGAGAAGGCTGAAAAGGCAGATGGGTTATTAACAATGCTTTCAGATTCAATTGACAGGGAATTGCTAGACAAGGCAAGCCATTTAAAAGTAATCGCAAATCTAGCTGTAGGATTCGATAATATTGATGTTCCTTATGCGAACTCAAAAGGTATTGTCGTATGTAACACGCCTGATATTTTAACTGACACAACAGCTGATTTAACGTTTGGATTATTGCTTTCAACAGCAAGACGTTTAATGGAAGCTTCTGAATATGTAAAACAAAATCAATGGAAAAGCTGGGGACCACTTTTGTTAGCAGGACATGATGTTCACCATAAAACAATAGGAATTCTCGGAATGGGTAAAATAGGACAGGCTGTTGCAAAGCGCGCTACAGGTTTTGATATGAAGGTTCTTTATCATAATCGCTCAAGAAATGAACAAGCAGAAACATCTTTAGGTGCGGTTTTTACTTCATTTGATGAAATGCTGGCTACTTCAGACTTCATAGTCTGTTTAGCTCCTTTAACAAATGAAACCAGGGAGCTATTTAATAAAGATGCTTTTAAGAAAATGAAAAAGTCAGCCATTTTTATTAACGCAGGTCGTGGTGCTGTAGTAAATGAAGAAGACTTGTATAATGCACTTGTTAATGGAGAGATAGCAGGTGCGGGACTTGACGTCTTTTTGAATGAACCGATTGGTGCTGAACATCCTCTAGTTGGATTACATAATGTTGTGGCACTCCCGCATATCGGAAGTGCAAGCTATGAAACTAGATATTCGATGATGAATCTTTGTGCAATGAATATAGCTGCAGTTTTAAATGGAAATGAACCAAAAACAAAAGTCGTGATTTAAGATAAAAAGGTAAACTTTGGTATTAATTATTTTGATGAAAACGTTTTAATTTAAAAAACTGAAAATTCACCCTTGTAAAACAGTTCTAAGCATCTTATAATGACAAGTATATTATTAGTGTCTTTTATGAGAGTACAGTTGTACTTTATAGATATACAAAAAGGAGTGGGAAGTGTGGAGGCAATTCATGTTGGGCTTTTAGGTCTTGGTACGGTTGGTAGTGGTGTTGTAAAAATTATCGAAGACCATCAGGACAAACTTATGCATCAAGTCGGCTGTCCTGTAAAAGTGAAAAAAGTTGTTGTGAAAAATGTGGAAAAAGCACGTCAAGTTCATATCGATAAGGATATCCTTTCAACAAATGTGGAAGATGTTATCCATAATCCTGATATTGATGTTGTGATTGAAGTAATGGGTGGCGTGGAAGAAACGCGTAAGCATTTAATTGAAGCGTTAAAAGCCAAAAAACATGTTGTGACAGCGAATAAAGATTTAATGGCTGTGTACGGAACAGAATTATTATCGATTGCAACAGAAAATGGCTGTGACTTATTCTATGAAGCAAGTGTTGCAGGCGGTATTCCAATTTTACGAAGTTTAGTAGATGGATTAGCATCTGATCGTATTACAAAAATGATGGGAATTGTGAACGGCACAACAAACTTCATTCTAACAAAAATGTCTAAGTTCGGAAGTGCATATGATGAAGTGCTAAAAGAAGCACAGGATTTAGGCTATGCGGAAGCAGATCCGACATCTGATGTTGAAGGCTTAGATGCAGCAAGAAAAATGGCCATCCTTGCTAGACTTGGATTCTCGATGCATGTTGATCTGGATGATGTAAATGTAAAAGGGATTTCAAGTGTAACAGATGATGATATTAGTTATAGTAAACGACTTGGCTACACAATGAAACTTATCGGTATCGCTGAGCGTGAAAATGGAAAAATCGAAGTATCTGTTGAACCGACATTATTACCTGAAACACACCCGTTAGCATCAGTAAATGATGAGTATAATGCGGTGTATGTATATGGTGAAGCTGTTGGAGAAACAATGTTCTATGGTCCTGGAGCGGGAAGCTTACCAACTGCAACAGCTGTTGTATCCGATTTAGTTGGTGTCATGAAAAATATGAGGTTAGATGTAAATGGAAGAAGTGCAGTAGCCCCTCAATTTGAAAAACAATTAAAAAGTCCAGAGCATATTTACGCTCAACACTTTTTAAGAATTAGTGCAAAAGATCAAGTTGGAGCTTTTGCAAATATTACATCGCTTTTCTCTGAAAGAGGCGTAAGTTTTGAGAAGATCCTGCAGTTGCCGATTAAAAATAGCAATCTTGCAGAAATAGTTATTGTTACACATAAAGCAGCACAAAGTGATTTTGAAGAAATTTTACAACTCCTTAATGATCTAGATGTCGTGGAAGAAGTAAAAAGTACTTATCGTGTAGAAGGGAACGGATTAGTATGATGTGGAAAGGCTTAATTCAAGAATTTGCAGAGTTTTTACCAGTTTCAGACAAAACACCTAAATTAACACTTCAAGAAGGAAATACACCACTTATCCATCTTCCTAAGCTTTCTGAAAAGCTGGGAGTAGAACTTTATGTGAAAACAGAGGGCACAAACCCTACCGGCTCATTTAAGGACCGTGGAATGGTTATGGCGGTTGCGAAAGCAAAAGAAGAAGGCAGTGATACAGTAATCTGTGCCTCTACAGGAAATACATCTGCAGCTGCGGCAGCTTATGCAGCAAGAGCAAATATGAAATGTATCGTGTTAATTCCTGACGGGAAAATTGCCTTCGGTAAATTAGCTCAAGCAGTTATGTATGGAGCAGAAATTTACGCAATCCAAGGAAACTTCGACCATGCTTTAACAATGGTTCGGAATATTAGCAAGAAGTTACCAATTACATTAGTTAACTCTGTTAATCCATATCGTATTGAAGGTCAAAAAACAGCAGCATTTGAAGTATGTGAGCAACTAGGAAGTGCTCCGGATTATTTAGCTATTCCTGTAGGTAATGCAGGGAATATTACAGCCTATTGGAAAGGCTTCAAGGAATATAATGAGAAAAAACAAACAGGCTTACCGAAAATTCACGGTTTCCAGGCAGAAGGCGCAGCAGCGATTGTTCGTGGAGAACCGATTGAGAATCCTGAAACAGTAGCCACTGCGATTCGTATCGGAAACCCTGCAAGCTGGGAAACTGCAGTAAAAGCGAAGGAAGAATCCAATGGCCGAATTGATTCTGTAACAGATGAGGAAATTCTTGAAGCATACCAACTGATTGCCCGTGAAGAAGGTGTATTTGCTGAGCCTGGTTCATGTGCTTCAATCGCAGGTCTTATTAAACACCGCAAATTAGGTCTTATTGCAGAAGGCAGCAAGGTTGTAGCTGTATTAACTGGAAATGGATTAAAAGATCCTAACACAGCAATTGATGTTTCTGAAATTAAGCCAATCGTCCTTCCGAATGACGAAGAAGCATTCTTACAGCACCTAAGTGGAGTGCCGGTACAATGATTGAAGGGGACATGTTGAGAATTATCGTTCCCGGCAGTACAGCTAACTTAGGCCCAGGCTTTGATTCCATTGGTCTAGCTCTTGGAAAGTATTTAACACTTGAGGTGAAAAAAGCAGAGAAATTGGTTTTTTTACCAATGACAGAGCATGTAAAGGATCTTCCAACTAATGAAGACAACTTAATCGCAAAAGTTGCTATTGAGGTTGCAAAGAAATACAACGAGACCCTTCCTGCTTGTGAAGTTAAAGTGTGGAGTGACATTCCAATGGCAAGGGGGATTGGAAGCAGTGCTGCAGCTATTATTGCAGGGATTGAGCTTGCTAATCAGCTTTGTCAGCTGCAAATGAGTGATGAAGACAAACTTCGTATTGCAAGTCTTGAAGAGGGACATCCTGACAATGTTGGAGCGTCGCTATACGGAGGCTTGGTTATCGGTTTACATCAAGCTGAAAAAACAGACTTAGTTTGTGTAAAGGATATTGATGTAGATGCGGTAGTTGTCGTTCCGAAATATGAGGTCTTCACAAGTGACGCAAGAAATGTATTGCCTCAAGAACTATCTTTTAAAAATGCTGTGGAAGCAAGTGCGATTAGCAACATGCTAGTAGCGGGCATTCTTACAAATAACTGGAAGCTTGTCGGAGAGATGATGAGTAAGGATCTATTCCACCAACCATATCGTGGCAAGCTAATTCCGGAAATCCAAGCTGTTCAAGAAAAGATACAACATTTAGGTGCCTATGGTTCAGCGTTAAGCGGTGCAGGTCCAACTGTCATTTGTTTCACAGCAAAAGGAAAAGGAGATGCCCTTGCTGAAACACTTGCAGGAGATTTTGTTAATTGTAATGTCGAGCGTTTGGACATAGACGTTGTTGGTTGTCGAGTTGAGCAGGTGCAGGAGATAAAGAGTTAATATCATTAATTAGAGTTTATTAGGCATGATTCACATCAGTGACATGCCTTTTTTGTTTCAAAAGATATAGTGTATGTCCAAAATTAATGAGTCATTAGAAGATGAGGGACAAAACTAAGTAAAGTGGGAAGGGAAAAGTCCTTCATAAGAAGGATGAAAGACAAAACTGAGTAAGATAGAAGAGGAAAAGTCCTTCATAAGGGAGATGAAAGACAAAACTAAGTAAGTAAGAAGAGGGAAAGTTCTTCATACAGAGGATGAAGAACAAAGCTATGTAAGATAGAAGAGGAAGAGTCCTTCGTAAGGAGGATGAAGAACAAAACTGTGTAAGAAAGTAGAGGGAAAGTCCTTCATACAGAAGATGAAGGACAAAACCTAGTAAGAAAGAAGAGGAAAAGTCCTCATACAAAAATATATCTAACTAAGCAAGTTACTACCGCATAAAACTGCCTCAAAATAATAAAAAACTCGATACACCGCAATGGCATATCGAGCTTTTAAATTAAAATACTTGTTCTACTTCTACAACTCCTGGTACTTCTTCTAATAAAGCACGTTCTATACCAGCTTTTAATGTGATTGTTGAGCTTGGGCAGCTTCCACAAGCACCTAAAAGGCGAAGTTTTACAATACCATCTTCTACATCCACTAGTTCACAATCTCCTCCATCACGAAGTAAGAATGGACGTAATTTATCGAGTACTTCTTGAACCTGTTCAAACATTGCAGTTTCAGTTGTCATTAATATCGACTCCTTTCCTTATTCCATATTATATTTGAAATGGCGTGAAAAATCTAATCGTATGATTCAATTTTTAAAATGCAATTGAGTCCATTTTATCATATTATCTTTGTAAACGTAAGAGGGAAGCACCTGTTTACATTAGTAAGTATACCCAGATGATGAAGATGGAAAGATGATGAGAAATAACATACAATAGAGAAAAAAGACCGGTGGTGTCATAATGAAAAAAGTTGAAATTAGTGTGTACGGTGCACAGGTACTTTGTCCAAGCTGTGTAAATTTGCCCTCAGCAAAGGAAACATATGAATGGCTGGATGCAGCACTGAAACGAAAATTTATAGATCAGCCGTTTTATATTACTTATATTGATATAGAAGAACCTCAAGTTGATGAAGAAAAGCAGGAGTTTGTGCAAAAGATTTTAGATGATGAATATTTTTATCCGCTTGTTGTCATTGAGGGAAAGGTTGTTGGTGAAGGAAGCCCACGGTTGAAGGCTATTTTTGAAGAAATGGAAAGGTACGGGTATGTTAGCCAGGGATAATAAAGAAAAAACACACTCGAGCGAGTGTGTTTTTTAAAGGTAAGAAAGTATAAGAGTTTATAATTAGTTTCAGTGTCTAGCTCCAGCGCCTAGCCCCTCGAGGTCATAAGCCAATTTGGAATTGAAGGCCAAGAACGCCTTCTATTCCAAATCGTCTTATTTGCCCTAGGCTGATCAAGGCGCTTGCGCTTATCTTCTTATCCGTTATGATACTTGTACATCCATAGAACACCGGATTTTAGTATTCTAGGAACTCGACCCATCAGTGGTCTGTCATTAACAAGTCCAAAGCCTTGTTTCTTCCCTAATGATCCTAATACACCCTTTAATTTGAATGGTGGGAAGGATTCCGGAAGTGGCTCGTTATTCCATTTTTTTAGTAACACTTGAACAATTTGTTCCGCTTGTGCTTCAGCTAATTGAGCACTTGGGGCATGTGGTAGACTTGCACAGTCACCTACAACAAATATATCCTCATATTGAGGGATGAAATGCTGTGTCGTTAACTTTACTCTACCTTGATTATCTTTCTCAACATCAAGATCTCTAACAACTTTATTTGGCTGAATACCTGCTGTCCACACTATAGCATCACATTCAAATGGTAGATCATGATTATAAACGATATTTGGTTCAACTTTTGTAATATTGGCCTCACTAATAATTTCAACACCATGTTCAATGAACCAATTTGCAACATAGTTGCTTAATCTCTCTGGAAAGCTGGAAAGAATATTTTTGCTTCGATCAAATAGCTTTATTTTTAAATCTTTTCGACTTTCTCTAAGTTCACTAGCAAGCTCAACACCACTTAATCCAGCCCCGACAATAGCAACTGTAGCATCTGCTTGCAAATTATTTAATTTTTGGTAGGTTTCACGTGATTGGTCAATTGATTGGATGCTATATGTAAATTGGTCAGCACCCGGAACATTATGATATTTATCCTCACAGCCTAAACCGATTATAAGATCATCGTATGAAATAGCACGATCTTCGTCTAGGATGACTTCCTTTTGGATAGGATCAACGTTTGTAATTGTGCCAAAAACAGTATGAAGTCTAGGATGCTCTGGAAATGATACACGAATATGATGATCGGAAATAGTCCCTGCTGCAAGAGCATAATATTCTGTTTTAAGACAGTGATAAGGGTTTTTATCAATAAGAGTAATTTGCACATCGTCAGGTAACTGATTCGGAAGCAGGCGAAGTAAGACTCGCATTCCACCGTACCCACCACCAAGGATAACTAGGTTCTTCATTTTTAATACTCCTTTTTCCCCACTTTTTTAAAAACTCTTTAAAAATAATAATGTTGTATTAAATCTCACATGATAACTAAATAAATAAGAATGAGATAGCCTATATCTTAAATTAAATAGTTTATTTTTACATATGTTTAAAAAAATCCATAAAAAGTATAACGAAATTCGCATTTTATCACAATAAAAATACTGGAAAAACGTTTTCTTTTTTGTTGGAATGAACTATTCTAAGATACAGTACAACACAATTATGAATTATTTAGATAGTGTTTACAATCCTATTTTCTAAAAAAGTTTTAAATTTAAAATGGTTTAATTATGAAATTTGTTATTTTTGATAGGAAGCATAGAGTATAATAAAATTTGACGTATTAGTGGTTATCCTATTAGGATTAATCAATGGAGAGGTGGTATAAATGAAGCCGATTATTGAGTTTTGTATTAGTAATTTAGCTAATGGGGCACAAGCAGCATTAGAGCAGCTGGAAAAGGACCCGAATTTAGATATTATAGAATATGGTTGCTTAAGTTATTGCGGCAAATGTGGTCATTCTTTATATGCGTTAGTAAACGGAGAAATGGTCATAGGGGATACACCAAATGAGTTAGTTGAAAATGTATATACATTTCTTGAGGAAAACCCGATGTTTTAAACAAAAAGCCACAGTTGTGGCTTTTTAACTTGATCTTTTTTCTTCGCGCATTTCACTCCAACGATCCTTCGCCATTTGAACAATTCCTTTTTCAATCGTTTCCTTTTGCTTTTCAATGACTCTTGAAAAATAACGTATTGCTTGTCCTTCTAACCCAACTCGTTTGCTTAAATCACCGATTAAATAAAGAAGCCTGGTCTCTGAAAAAGAAGTATCTGAAAAATCACCAACAGAATAGGATTGAATATATTCATCAAGAGCAAGCCTTAAAAATCGTTGTTCTTCTTGAGGGTTAACTCTTTCGGTTCTATATAACCAAGCAAGACGTAAATAAAGGCCGCCAAGTGCAATATGTTTCTCTTTTTTTATCGTTGCACAGTAGATTGCTAATTTATAAGAGCTAATCGCCATATCTAAAGTTCGTTCTTGTCCATAATCTTTACTATTCCAATTATCACAGATTTTTTGCTGAATGAGGTCCTTTGACATTGGAGGAAAATAATCTGAACATTCTTCTGAAGTTGAAAAGCCACATGTTGGGCAAACCGAAACGTAATAAAGCAAAGGATTTATATTCGTAGAAGTATAGAATGAACAAAAATCAGTATCATGTTGATGTGCGCGTATAAAACGGGACCGCACTTTTTTAGTCAAAAACGTGCTCTCACATATTTTACACTCAACTTCTCGATCGTATAGGTATTCTAGTTCTTTATTCATAGGAATCACTCCTAATAGATTAGTGAACAATTATTTATTATCTGATTATACCAGAATTATGAGAATAATGAACTAGTTATTTGGGTTATATAGGTAAAAAGTCATTTTTGAGTAAAAGCTTCCTATAAAGGAAGCTTTTACCTATCAAACGGGGGATATTTTTATTGTTTTCATTTTTCTAACAAATTATACTAATGTAAATATAGATTTCTGGAGGCGCATGATGAGTTCTTTTCAATTTACAAAAATGCACGGTTTAGGTAATAGCTATATATATGTGAATCTTTTTGAAGAACAGCTTGAGGAAGAGTTATTGCCGGAGATTGCAAGACAAGTATCAAGTGTTTATACAGGTATTGGGTCTGACGGGTTAATTCTCATTTGTCCTTCTGATCAAGCTGAAGTGAAAATGCGTATTTTTAATAATGATGGATCTGAAGGGAAAAATTGTGGTAATGGCTTAAGATGTGTTGCCAAATATGCATTTGAACATAAATTAGTAACGAATGAAACATTCAAAATTGAAACATTATCAGGACTAGTTGAAGCAAAAGTTCATGTTAACAATCGTAATGTTGAATTAGTGACAGTAGATATGGGAGAACCAAGATTATCTAAGGCAGAGCTACCAATGGCAGGTGAGAACCAAGAAAAAACCATTAATGAAAAAATGGAATTCTCAGGTCAGGAATATCATGTAACAGCTGTTTCAATGGGGAATCCACATCTTATTTTTTATGTAGATGATATAGATCAAGCTCCTGTTACGACATTAGGTCCTATTGTTGAAAAAGATGAACGCTTTCCTGAGGGAGTAAATGTGGAATTTGTTGAAGTTGTTTCAAAAAACGAGCTGCACTTTAGAGTATGGGAAAGAGGTTCAGGTGTTACACAAGCTTGTGGTACAGGAGCTTGTGCTGCAGTAGTTTCATCTGTACTTAATGGCCATACAACACACGGAGAAGAAACGACTGTACACCTTGCGGGTGGAGATCTGTTAATCAATTGGACAAAAACGGGCACTGTCTTAATGACCGGTCCGGCAGAGGTTGTATGTAAAGGAACATTTTTTGTACGTTAAGAAAATATAATACCGCATGAGTGAATTATTTGAGTGATGAGAGTTATTAGTTGTATACTATAGATAGATCGTTTCATTAACGAGCAAGGAGGTATAATTTTATGAGCGATATTGTCAAAATTACAGAAGCAGCTGCTTATCAGATAAAAGATATGATGAAAGAGCATGAAGAGGAAAATGCCTATCTTCGTGTAGGAGTTAAAGGAGGTGGCTGTAGCGGCCTCTCTTATGGCATGGGCTTTGAACATGAGATAAGTGATGAAGATCAAGTTCTGGAACAGCATGGGATGACAGTGCTTATCAAAAAAGAAGATGCCCCGATTTTAAACGGTACGATCATTGATTTTAAACAATCTATGATGGGCGGCGGCTTCACCATTGATAATCCAAACGCCATCGCCAGCTGCGGATGTGGTTCATCTTTTAGAACAGCAACAAATACTGGTACACCTGAAGAGTGTTAATAAAGAGAAACGACTACATGATTAAATTCAGTAGTCGTTTTTTTCTTAATTAAAAAGGCTGGTATTGTGTAGAGGTAAAGCTGTAAATTTCCGACAGGACTTCCACGGATTATTGTTATATCATAAACTTTCGCACTTCTTTCACATAACATATCCTTTTTGCAAGTTTAGTTCAAATCTTATCATACTTAAACCGATAATTATTATAAGAATACTCTTGTATTATTATTTTGATAATTGGCGAAATATTATAAATTATAATGTATTTCTAGAAGAAAATACACTACCTTGTTAGAAAAAACTACTTGAAAAAATCTGAGAGTATAGATATTATGGAATATAGGCGTATTTATATATTTATATGTATATCAAAAAGAAGTAAGGCAAAGTATGTTTTGGTAAGTGAATTATTTCACAAAGTTTTATCTCTTAAACAAAATAAAATGTTGTGATTCGGTGGATTATAGTAATAAACAACATTAGGATTTTGACAACAATATTATTGAAAAGGTGGAATATCGGGTGAGAAAGCCAAGAGTCGTTATTTTAGGTGCAGGTTATGGTGGGTTAATTACAATTACACGTTTACAAAAACAAATTAGTGTTGATGAAGCTGAAATTACATTAATTAATAAAAATGATTATCACTATGAAACAACATGGTTACATGAAGCTTCAGCAGGCACGCTTCACCACGACCGCGCACGCTATCAAATTAAAGACATCATTGATAATAACCGTGTAAACTTTGTGAAAGACACAGTTGTTTCCATTGATAAAGAAGCAAAAAAAGTTGTACTGGAAAATGGTGAAGTTGAGTACGATTACTTAGTGATTTCATTAGGTGCACATCCTGAAACTTTTGGTATCCAAGGGTTAAAAGAATATGCATTTGGAATTACAAGCATCGATTCAGCAAGACAATTACGTGAGCATATTGAATTACAATTCGCAACGTACAATATGGAAGCTGAGAAGAAGGATGAGCGTTTAACAATTGTTGTAGGTGGGGCAGGGTTCACGGGAATTGAATTCTTAGGAGAACTTGGAAACAGAATCCCTGAACTATGCAAAGAATATGATATTGACTTCAACAAAGTTCGTATCATCTGTGTAGAAGCAGCTCCAACAGCACTTCCTGGATTTGATCCTGAGCTAGTTGAGTATGCAACAAATCACCTTCAAAAGAAAGGTGTAGAGTTCATGATCGGGACAGCAATTAAAGAATGTATCCCAGAAGGAATCATTGTTGCAAAAGGTGAAGAACTTGAAACAATTAAAGCTGGTACAGTTGTATGGGCTGCAGGTGTACGTGGTAACAGTGTTGTGGAAGAAGCTGGCTTTGAAAACATGCGTGGCCGTGTAAAAGTTGATGGTTTCTTACGTGCTCCAGGACATGATGAAGTATTCATCATTGGTGACTGTTCATTAATTATCAACGAAGAAATTAATCGTCCATATCCACCAACAGCTCAAATTGCGATGCAACAAGGTGAAACATGCGCGAAAAACTTGGCAGTAGCAATTCGTGGTCGTGGAGAAATGGGTACATTCACACCGGATATCAAAGGTTCAGTTGCTTCACTTGGTGAGAATGATGCAGTTGGTGTTGTATTTGGCAAAAAACTTGTTGGAACAAAGGCATCATTTATGAAGAAAATGATCGATAACCGTGCATTATACATGGTTGGTGGACCTTCATTAGTACTTAAAAAAGGAAAATTTAACATCCTTTAATCCTTATAAGGACAAGAGCTGCTGCTCTTGTCTTTTTTTATAAATGAAATTTTTCACACCACATTCATCTATTTATAGTTTAGTAAAGGTGTTACTTCTTTTGGTACCGATTTTAAATCGAAATGGAACTAACTGATTTTCACCTTTAACTATATTAAAAATAACAAAGTTGTGTGGAAAAGATGAAAGTATGAACTTTTATTTATAGAACAGAAAATTCATTTTTATAATATTCTAAAAAATAGGATATTCAAAGCATTTGAAAGGAAACAACTGTTGTATTCGCTTACATAAACTATTTTGTTAGATTATCTCCCTTTATTATTGTCAGAATTATTGGTATATTATATCGACAACTATTAATTATCTAAAGGAGAGACTAAAAATGAGTACAACAACTAAGGTAGAGACGAAGGAATGTCCTTATTGTTCTGGAAAAGGATATTTTCAATTGATCTTAGGTGGCTCAGAAACTTGCAATAGCTGTGAAGGAACAGGGAAGAAGTCATAAAACGTTCACTTAGTTATGATTGACTGTCTATCTTTTGTTCAGTACACTTAAAATGGTGTAATGGAGGTGATAGACATGTTAAGCTTACCTGTTTTACTAATATCGATGCTATTATTTTTAGTTTTATTTTTTGGTATTGGATTTTTATTAAATATGCTTTTACGCATGTCTTGGATTATGGCAATTGTATACCCAATTGTCTGTATTTTTATAATAGATAATGTGAGATTTATAGAATATTTTCAAAAGCCAGGTAACTCATTTTCAGCTTTAGGTAATAAAATTCTGACTTTAGCTTTAGCTGATATACTCATTTTATCTTCTGGATTAATTGGCGCAATTCTTTCAGGAATAATAATTAAAATGTTGCGAAAAAGAGGATACCAAATGTTTTAATATATGTAACAAAAATGCCGATTATCACACAGCTGATAATCGGCATTTTTGTGTCTTCTCTGTGAATTAGAAGGGTTGCTTTCAAACTGGTAAATTATGCTTCATGGTAAAAGTGAATATTCTCTCTGCAAATTGGGAACGAATAGATTTGTGAGAGGAGTGGAATAGGAAATAAATGATCAGTATAAAAAGAGTGTGTAGAAGGCTTTTCATGTCGATATTATTTCTTGGTGCCCTAACGACGACTTTTGAAGTTATTTCCGGAGTAGAAGCTAAGGATGTTGCAAACTGGTATTATGAAGATTATAAGAATGTTGAAGAGCGATCTAAGGGTGAGCACAATGGAGATACATTTCGTGTTTTAGGTCTCACTTTTAAGTCAATGAATAGTGAACCGGCAGTACAAACAAAGATATCTTCTAGTGTTGAGGCGGTAAAACAGGATATAACTTTAGAGGAAGCTATAGACTGGTCAAAATATCCAGTTAAAAAAGTAGTGGCAACAGGATATACAGCTGGTGTAGAATCAACAGGTAAAAACCCTAATCATCCAAGCTATGGAATTACGTATTCAGGAGTCAAAGTAAAACGTGATTTATATTCAACAGTTGCAGCTGACCTAGACATATTTCCTTTAGGGACAATTCTCTTTATTCCTGGATATGGCTATGGAGTCGTAGCCGATAAAGGTGGAGCGATTAAAGGAAATCGGTTAGATCTCTATTATGAAACGGTAAAAGATGTTTATAATAACTGGGGCAAAAAACAACTGGATGTTTATGTGGTTCAAATGGGTGATGGAACGTTAACTGAAGAACAATTAAAGCGATTAAATGAAGAAGAATCCATGCAGGTATTTAGGGAAAAGTATATAAAAAGTAAAACGAAAAGCTAATGGAAATGGGCCATTAGCTTTTTATGTATTTTAGCGAAGAGAAATTACATAACAAAGATGTAGTGTAATAATAGGGCGAGTAAAATCCCTGTTAGACCTCCAAAAAAGACTTCAATAGGTTGGTGACCAAGCAGTTCTTTTAATTTTTTTTGTTTGTCTTGCTCAGCTTTCTTAGGCCATACTTTTGCTTCTTCAACAAATTTGTTGAAATCTAATACGAGCTGATTAAGAACGGTAGCTTGCTCACCGGCATGTCTTCTAACACCCGTTGCATCAAACATGGTTATAATAGCAAAAACAGCTGATATCGCAAAAATAGAGGAATCCAGACCGTGATCAAGTGCTACTCCAGTTGAAAGGGCAGTAACAGCAGCTGAGTGTGAACTCGGCATCCCGCCTGTACTTGTGATTAAGGTCCAATCCAACTTTCTTGAAACAATAAAATAGATCGGAACTTTTACAAATTGTGCAAAGAAAATAGCTGCAAGCGAAGCGAGTAAGGGAAAATTATATAATAGTTCCAATGTTATGCTCCTTTCATTCTGCATTCTTAGGGAGTATTCATCTATTTATACAGATTGATTGGAGTAATACCATATTGATCTAAATCTCTAGAGTCAACCGCATAAAACCTCTCTAAACTGTAAATAGATAAAAAGATTTTCTCCATTATAGCATATTACCGTTCTTCATCTCCTACTCATTATAAAATTTGTTTAGAAAACCTTTCTCATCATTTATTACACCTTATTATACTTTTTTAACTTTGTGCATTAAAATAAAATAGTATACATATATGGAGGTGCAGAAATGATATTTAAAGTACATCATCAATTAGACCAAATTAAAAATCAAGATACACTTGTTATTGGACTATATCAAAAAACAAGCAAATTAACAGGTTTAGCTAGTGAGATCGATGAACAGCTTAATGGTGATCTCTCTCAGTTATTGAAAGAAGGAGATCTGCAAACAAAATATAAATCCATTACTAAGCTACATACCCTTGGAAAACATTCCTTTAAACGTATTTACTTTGTTGGATTAGGAAGAGAAGAGAAACTTTCCTTTGATCAATTAAAGAGAGTGTTTGGAGAGTTATTTCAAACTATTCAAAAGGCCAAACATCAGAGTCTTGCCATTGCGCTTGATACTTTTTCTAATGAAGAAAATGACATAAATGATATTGCCTATGCACTTTCAGAGGCATCTGCTCTCTCTACATATAAAATTTTAGATTATAAGCAAAAATCAAATGAACCTGAAAAAATGATTGAGACTGTTTATGTCTTTTCAGAAAATGGAGAACTGGATGAAATTAAATCCAGTCTTGAGGTTGGATATGCATTTGGAACAGGCACTAATAGTGCAAGAACACTAACAAATATGCCCCCTAATCTGTTAACAGCAACTGAATTAGCCTTGTATTCTGTCGAGCTTGCCAAGAGATACCAATTTGAGTATGAGATTCTTGAAAAGGAAGATATGGAGCGCCTTGGGATGGGGGCCTTACTAGCTGTTAACAAGGGTTCAGAAGAGCCGCCGAAAATGATTGTGGTAAAGTATCAGGGAAAAGAAGAATGGAAAGATGTGATTGGGCTTGTTGGAAAAGGAATTACCTATGATACGGGTGGTTACTCAATTAAGCCGAAGGATGGAATTGTTGGCATGAAAACGGATATGGGTGGTGCAGCAGCAGTTTTAGGAGCCATGGAGATTATCGGTGAGACAAGACCTGAGCAAAATGTTGTTGCCGTTATTCCATCAACAGATAATATGATAAGTGGAGGGGCATTCAAGCCGGATGATGTGATTGTTTCTTTAAGCGGGAAAACAATTGAGGTCTTAAACACGGACGCAGAGGGTCGATTAGCCTTAGCAGATGGTATTACATATGCGAAATTCCACGGAGCAAACTACCTTGTCGATGTAGCCACCTTAACAGGAGGGGTTATCATTGCTTTAGGAACTGAGACGACTGGTGCTATGACAAATAATGAAGAGTTGTTTGAGCAAGTTCTTCAAGCCTCACATGAATGTGATGAGCCTGTTTGGCGATTGCCGATTTCAGAGAGTGATAAAAAAAGAGTGCAAAATAGTCAGATGGCTGATCTCAATAATTCACCTGGCCGGGAAGGACATGCAATCATGGCTGGAACCTTTATTGGTGAATTTGCTGAGAATACACCATGGGTCCATCTTGATATTGCAGGTACAGCAACAACCTCAAAGGAAAGTGAACTTGGTCCATCAGGGGCGACAGGTGTGATGGCCAGAACATTAGCCGCATTTGTTGAGAGGTTTGAGATCGGGAACTAATATCGAAATTTGAAAGACATGTTGGTAGAAAACAAAAGTGACAGGTACATACGTAAAAATATGTTTACCTGTCACTTTTTTAACAGCTGCCTCCCTGATTAATATTTAAATAACATGGCAACTAATTGGTAACCGGCACCAATCGTCCAAAATAAAATAGTATCTCCTCTTTTAACAGTTCCTCTATTTATTGCCTCGTGTAATGCCAGGAAGGGGCTGGATGTCCCTGTATATCCGAAACGATCACCCACATAAACTATTTGATCATCCTGTATGGAAAACTTATCTTTTATCTTTAAAATATTGGCTAAAGAGAATTGTGAAAAGCAATAACAGTTGATATCACTTGCTTGTAAATGATTACGCTCTAAAAGCTTTTGAATCATGTCGAAAGTAGGAGGCAGAGCGATATCTCCATCAAAAGGAAGCCACTTAATATACTTTCCTGCCTCTTTGTTTTGGAGTACATTCGATAAGCCTTTTGCGGGATATAAGATTTTATCCATATTGATTGAATCTGTAAAATAAATAGAATCAATAAAACCTGTTTCTATATCTGTTTTTTCTAATATAACAGCAGCTGCAGCATCACCATAATTTGAGTATGTTATTTCATCTTCTGGATCACTAATGATAGAGTTATAATCTGCCCCTACAATTAATGCGGTTTTAACATGCTTATTTGCAAGCATATATCTAGAAGTATAATCAACAGCAACAGTCATGCCGGCACAATTAGCATTCGAATCTAAAATGATTGTGTGTGCCCCTGCCCCGATTGCATTGTGTAGATAAGTAGCATTTGTAGGAAACGTGTATTCAGGAATTTGTGACGAGAACATGATAATATCAATATCTTTTCCACTCATTTTTGCTTTATTAAGAACTCGTTTGGCTGCTTCTATGGCCATCGTTAAACTATTCTCTTCTGGATTATCAATGATATAACGATTTTTTCTTCCCATATGTTCAAGAAATCTTGTGATATCCTTTTCTCTTTGCTGAAAATGATGAATAAAGTATGTGTTATCAACGACTTTTGTTGGATGATAAATATCAATAGAATGGATTCTTATATGTTGCAAAGTGTATTCCCCCTATTTATTTGTAGAATAAAAAAATCAGGATGAGTGATTCATCCTGACACTTCTTAGCTCTCAATAACTTCGGCGTTTGATAATCCTGTGCTTCTTGCAAGTCTATTTAATTGAAGTTTTAATACAGGATTCTGTTTAATTTTGAATACCACTTTTTTGAAACCGGATTCCTTATACATTTTATACGAATTTTCTAAGCTTGGAATCATTTCTTGTTTAAGAAGATCCATAAAGGTGCAATCAATTTCTAAAGTGAATTCATTAGCGTTAATAACTGAAATCTTATTCTTATAGTCACTAACGAAGTTTTGTACATCTGTTGGTGTAAATGTTCCACCAATATACATCTCCACGTTTTTTGCACCACGATTTACTTTAATTTCATAACTACCTTGTGACATATTGTTTCTCCTCTCTTTTGTAAGCGAGGTTCTAAGGCGGACAACCAAGAAGGGGTTAAAACCGGATTCACGATGTGCAACTTGGCAGTCATAGCAATATGCCTTAGACCCATAGTTTTGCGTCCTTATTTTTCAATAAGTTTGCCCTGTTAGACCAGTATATTTCTCATAAAAAATAGGCCATCTTTAATATCGTCATATTGGAAAAAAATTTAATATAAAAAGATAATGTTTTTTAAGAATTTGAAAGAAAGGGCTTTTATAACAGTAGGAATTTAAAGTCTCTTTAACGTTTAAGAGATTATTTTGAATAATATCTTAGTATACTAATTGACAGAATAAAAACATATATGATAAATTTAATTCCGATGTTTTATTTCTCTACCATATTAGTAAACTAAAGTGTTTTTTGGGGGTATTGAAGGTGAATGCAGTCATTATAGCAGTTATTGCTATGCTAATTTTAAGTTTATTAAGAATAAATGTTGTTTTTGCTCTTGTGATAGGGGCTTTAATAGGTGGATTAACTGGAGGCTTAGGTTTAGCCACAACGATTGAGAGGTTTACAAGTGGGTTAGGTGGAAATGCTACAGTAGCACTAAGCTATGCCTTACTAGGAGCTTTTGCCGTTGCATTAACGAAAACCGGATTACCAGATGCGATGGTATCAAGTGTGATAAAAATAGTTGGTCGTGATGGAGAAGCAAGAAGAAAAACGCTATCAAAGGCACTTATTGTATTTTTAATTCTAATTATGGCGATTTTTTCACAAAACCTAGTACCAGTTCATATCGCATTTATCCCGGTTTTGATACCGCCACTTTTGAAGGTTTTGAATGAGCTTGAGGTAGATCGTAGATTAATTGCATCAGTCCTTACCTTTGGATTAATAACACCTTATATGTTTTTACCTGTAGGATTTGGGGCCATTTTTCATGGAGTTATGCAAATGAATATGGAAGAAAGCGGACTAACTGTGACCTTATCTTCCATTCCAAAAGCGATGGCTATACCTGCTATCGGAATGGTCTGTGGTCTACTTATAGCTGTTTTCTTTTCGTATCGTAAAAAAAGACACTATGAAAATCGTGAAATACCTGGTCAAGAAATGACTCAAGAGTATACGAAAAAAAGTATAACGATAGCCGTTCTAGCTATTATAGTATCACTTTCTGTTCAACTATATCTTTCTCAAAAATTAGAGGTTGAAGGAATGATTTTTGGTGCATTAGCTGGCTTAAGCATTTTATTTCTAGGCGGAGTAGTAAAGCGTAATGAAGCAGATACATTGGTGACAAACGGAATGAAGATGATGGCATTTATCGGATTTGTCATGATTACAGCATCTGGATTTGCAAGTGTATTAAAGGAAACTGGTCATGTTGAAAAGCTTGTAGAAGATGCAGCTGGGTTGATTGGCGGAAATCAGGCAATAGGTGCATTGCTAATGCTAATCGTTGGTCTTCTTATCACAATGGGAATTGGTTCATCCTTTTCGACGATTCCTATTATTACGACGATATTTGTACCGTTATGTCTTCAATTGGGATTCAGCCCTATGGCAACGATTGCGATAGTAGGCACAGCAGCAGCACTTGGTGATGCAGGATCACCTGCTTCTGACAGTACACTTGGTCCAACATCTGGTTTAGCAGCAGATGGAAATCATCATCATATTTGGGATACGTGTGTTCCAACCTTTATTCACTACAATATCCCCCTTATTATCTTTGGGTGGATCGCAGCGATAATTCTATAGAATATCTTAACGAAAAAAAACTTGGCTTTGTTCAAACCAAGTTTTTTTTCAATATATTTAATTTCTCCGTTAATTCCTCGTCATCCCATTCTAGTATTGTGTCTACTAATTCAGGATTTTGTTCCAGTATCTCTCTCTCAAAAGCTTCTCTGTCTTTTATATCTAAAAAATACTTCTTTACAACCAATGTCTTCATGTTCTACACCTCTTTCATATACTCTACTATTTTTATTGCCAAAACTAGTAAACATTATACAGATAAGAGCACAAAATTAAAAAAAATATGAATCTGATTTTTTTCGACAAAGTCTTTTCTTGTTTCTCCTATTTTATCCATTGTATGATTATACTAGACTATCTTCATTTATTAGGATCGGAAATATTTTGTTGATAGAAATAACGATTGACTAAGCTGACAAGCAAAGTTTTTCTATGGAGGTTGTTGCCGTGTCTTGGATAAAAAAATATAAGTGGATGATAGCCAGTATAATAGTTGTTACTGTCTGTTTCGGGTTTCTGGGGTATATTTTCTTTGATATGATGAATTCTAAATCAACTTCAACAGCTGCTCAAAACGTAACAGAAGAAGTTGAAGAAAGTACCAACACGAAAGAAGTTGTATCAGAAGAAGTTGTTATGAATAACAATCCATTCGGAAGTGAACAGGCAACTTTATCTGAAGAAGATATTCTCAACTATATGCACGGAATGAGTCATCAAAAGGTAATTGCAGATGAAAAATGGCTACATTTTGAAATGACGGATGAGCGAATTTTGTTTCTGATCAACTTAATAGAAAATGGTCAATATGACCATGAGGAATTGTTGTTGGACATTTTAACTCGTTGGAAGGCTGGAGATTTCTCTCAAGCTGATGAAGATCACAATGAAATCTGGAGCTTACAAGGAGGAACAATCGGTAAAGCAACAGGTGTCATGTCTGCAGAGCAGGAGCAACAGTACTTGGAAGAGTATGATGAGAGTATTAAATAAATAAAACAAATAATTTCTAAAAACCTGTGTCTTTTATAGGATGTTGTGTCCTGAGTCGAGTAACCAGCAAAAGGAAAATAAGCGGAGATTTTCCGGTTAGATGGAGAATGGAGCTCTTTTCGGGGATAAATAAGGGGAGGTTTTCCGATTATGCAAAGAAAAACCTCCCTTTTTCACATTTTTCGAGTTAATAGGCGGAATCTCTCCGTCTATTTATGCTCTTTTAAATAGTAATTACTAAATAAGCGGAATTTTTCCGTCTATTTTTCAACTTAGGTGTTTACCCTTTCCCACAACCGATAAGTGCAGACCCTCTCGATCAATCAATAAAATTGGATTGCAAATGACAGAAGAATTGACCATCTTTTTTAATTGTACAATACTCATTGCCCACCATAATAATGTTGTCAATTGCTATGCCAAAGTTAAGGGGATTTCGTAGAAATGTTGATAAATAAGGAAAATGACGTATGCCAATTCATACGTCATTTCTAAGTCATATATTTAAGTAAGTACCTTAAAATCGAGAACAAAGGCTTTTAAAATAGCTTATTACTCATACATTACGCCGCAATTCTTTTATTAGCTGCCTTCGTTACAGCAAAATAAATGCGAGGAGCCAGCAATGCACCTAAAATCGTAAAAGCAACATCTTTTACAATAAACCATGCCATAACACCCCAAGCAGCACCGTATGACATTGGAGCATTCATCCATACATTTAATGCAAGCCACATATACGTCGTCCCTACGATATAAATAAGAGTAATGCCTGCAAATGATGCAATCATGAAAACAGGTAGCTTCTTTTCTTTACTAACTTCTAGAATTTTACCAACTGCATAAGCTGCAATAATATAAGAAATAATAAATCCGCCAGTGCTTTGAAATAAAACACTAATCCCACCACTAAACTGTGCAAAAACAGGAGCGCCGGCCATTCCAACTAGTGCATAAATCGTCATTGATAACGCCCCAAGTCTGCTGCCTAATAATAGTCCAGCTAAAATACAGAAAAATGGCTGCATTGATAATGGAACACCTGCCACTTGAAGAAATGGCGCCCAAGACGTAATATTAGCACCAATAGCCATTAGTGCGGCAAACATACCAACTAATGAAATATCGTATGTTGTTAATTTTCTTTTCATCGTATATCCCCCTTTAAAACAAATTCTTAAAGAAAGAATAATATAAACGAGAAAAGATTGTCAACTGTTTTAAAGTTTTAGTTAACATTAACATAAGTGAATATGGAGGAATTGTCATGTATTTTGGAAAGCAGAAAAAACCACACCCTTCCGGAAGGGTTCCGCCAAATCAAAACGTTACAACGGCATTTCCTGTTTTGCATACAGGAAACGTTCCTTACTATGAGGATATTAGTAAATGGAATCTACAAATTTATGGATTGGTCGATCATCCTAAACTTTTTACATTAAAGGAAATAAAAGAGGATTTTCCTCAATCAGAATTAATTAATGATATCCACTGTGTAACGGGTTGGTCTAAATTAGATGTATGTTGGCAAGGGGTTAAAACAGCAGATTTATTAGAGGGTGTTCACGTACAATCTCAAGCAAAGTATGTCATTATACATGCAGAAGAAGGATGGACGACAAATTTATCAATTGATGACTTTATGAGAGAAACAACTCTACTAGCCCATAGCTATAATCATGAACCTTTAACTCCTGAGCATGGTTATCCCCTTCGCGCTGTTATTCCCCATCTCTATTTTTGGAAGAGCGCAAAGTGGATAAGAGGGATTCAGTTTACACAGCATAATCATCCGGGTTTTTGGGAGAGAAATGGCTACCATATGGAGGGAAATCCTTGGCTCGAACAAAGGTATCGTTTTGATTAATTCTAGGGAGATAAAGCTTTGACATTGAGCTAAAAGAAATTCTTCGAAAAAAAGCTATCCAAGGATAACTGTCAAAAAATTCATCCTATACTATTATAGTTTCTATCAATTGTCTTTAATTTACTAGAGATGAGAAACAAGGCTTAATATTTACATAAGAAAGAGAATCATGTGTATAGCCGGCAAGACATGGATGTATAGTAGGATAACTAAGCTGAGATGATGATTATGTCTTGTCTTGCCTCTACATAAGCTTTGCCAAACAGCGAACGGAATATAAGGAGAATTGTTAGTGGAATTTCGACATTGCGGAAAAATTTTTGTCATAATGGTCAAACAATAGGATTACCATGTCCCCGTAATAATAGGGGACATGGTGCTAACCTTTTACGTCAATGCTGTTTCCTAAGTTAGGATGTGGCGCTTCCATAGCTTTTAAAAGCTGTTCGTTGCTTTGCTGTGAAGTTTCCATTACTTTTTTAGCTAATGCGATACTAACGTTTTGACTTAGAGATGCCTGATTTAACCCAATTGATAAGGCTGCAATATCCACGATTTTCACCCCCTCATCATTTGTATCGGTTAAGTAAACAAATGATGAAGGAAATTTTTAAAGAAGTCTAATTAAGCTTGCTCTAACACATTGGCAGTTTGGCCGCATTGTTGAAGAGCAGCTTCAACAGATTGAAGTGAAACTCCGATTTTTTCGCGATTTGTCCCTTTTTCTATAGTTTGCAATGCACTCTGTAATGAAGTCTTAGCTGTTTCTAAAGCAGAAACGGAATCTTGGACAAACCCTCTGGCATTTTTTTGCATTCTCATTCCTCCTTTTTCATACAGTTTAGTTTGTGATTAATGAGACAAAATATGTTTCTTTGACAAATAGAAAAACTTGGCTTTTCGCCAAGCTCTAAAGGTGAAAGCTTATAAAATTATTATGCCTTCTGATAATACAAAAAAGGCAGACGAATCTGCCTTTTGATAATAGTGATACTTAATTCATTAAATGTTCCCTTTTTAAGACTTCAGTAACTGATTTGTATATAAACCCAAGATCATCGGCAACAGCTTTATATGTGATTTCTCCATCCATAACATTAACTCCTGCCTGGAGTGCAGGGCTTTCGCTAATAGCACGATATACACCTGTATTGGCCATTTGTAATGCATAAGGAACTGTAACATTTGTAAGTGCAATCGTTGATGTACGAGGAACAGCTCCAGGCATGTTTGCAACAGCGTAATGCAGAACACCGTGTTTTTCATATGTTGGGTTATCATGTGTTGTGATATGGTCAACTGTTTCTACAATTCCACCTTGATCAATTGCAACATCAACAATAACAGATCCCGGCTTCATTGCTTGGACCATTTCTTCCGTAACGAGAGTTGGCGCTTTTGCTCCGGGAATTAATACTGCACAAATGAGTAAATCAGCTTCAGCGACAGATGTTGCAATATTCATTGGATTTGACATTAATGTTTTAATTTGATTACCGAAAATATCATCCAACTGACGTAAACGGTCTGCACTTAAATCTATAATCGTCACATCAGCACCTAAGCCAATTGCCATTTTTGCTGCATTTGTACCGACCACACCGCCACCGATAATCGTCACTTTACCACGGCTCACACCAGGAACACCAGCTAATAAAATACCTCTTCCACCTTTAGGTTTTTCAAGGAATTGTGCACCAATTTGTGATGCCATCCGTCCGGCAACCTCACTCATTGGAGTAAGCAATGGTAACGTACGATTTACGGAAACTGTTTCATAAGCAATCGCTGTTACACCACTATCTTTTAAAGCTTGGGCTAACTTAGGCTCTGCCGCTAGATGTAAATAGGTGAATAAAATTAATCCTTTTCTAAAGTATGCATATTCAGATGGCAGAGGTTCTTTTACTTTCATTACCATCTCGGATTCAGCCCATACTTTTTCCGCTTTTTCTACAATCTCAGCTCCTGCTTGTTTGTAATCCTCATTCTCAAAACCGCTTCCTAAACCGGCTTGATCTTCAATTAAGACACGATGACCAAATGCTACTAACTGTGTTACTCCACCAGGTGTTAAGGCTATGCGATTTTCATTGTTTTTAATTTCTTTTGGAACTCCGATAATCATAAGAAAACCTTCCTCCTTTAAAGTCAATATTTATATATGATCTCTATTTATTAATACAAGTATAAATAAAAATGAAATAAATATCTTTGTTTAAAAATGAGAAAGGTTTTAACCACGTTTGTGAAAAATCACAAAGACATATGCTCAAGTTTTAAATATAAGTAAATTGTGATCTTTTGATTCATGTTTCTGAGATTTAATTCACCAATTTCTGAAATTCTTTTAAGTCGATAGTTTAATGTATTAATATGAATGTTAAGTGCTTTAGAAGCTTCGTGCACATGGCTGTCATGATCGAGAAACACTTCAAGAGTTTGAACAAGATTTGTGCTATGCCGCCGATCATATTCTTTTAATTTTGTCAGTGAGTAATGTTGATGACCGGATTCTTTAAGCTGTAGTGATAAGATATCTAAATATTGATAAAAACCCAGTTCAGAAAAACTTGTTAATTCAGTTGTTTCTTTGGGGAACCGCTTCTTAAGTGAATGTACGGCCACAGCTTCGTTATAGCTTCTTTCAATGTAAACTGGTGAAGAAAATATTCCTCCTATCCCTGCTGTTACATTTTTCAGTTGATATCTTTCTACAAGCTGGCGAATTGTTGAATATGTAAAGTGTTTAATTTCCGTTAGAGGTGCAGAACTCTTTGCTGATAATAAGATGATGAGCTCGTCATAATCAAATGTGTATAAAAGGATCGTTACCTGTTGGGTAGTTTGAAGCAGATAAGAAAGCTTCTTCTCTGTTTCATCATTTATTTCCTGAGGAAACTTATAGATGACGACTGAAAATGGAGAAGGAACATGTAAATTAAGCTCATGGAAACCTTGTGTAATCTCATGCTCTGTTGAGACATGTCCAGTGAGCAGCTTCCAAAAAAATTCTTGATTTCGTTCTTCTTTTTTCGTTTTTCGAACTTGTAGTTTCAGCAATTTGTTTTTTACTGCTCTAGCCGCTTTTTTCAAAAGTAGAAGATCTGTTTGTTGGAGCTGCTTTTCAATTTCTAAAGCCCATATAAAACCTAACACCTCTTCATTTTTCCAAATTGATATGGCAATGCGATTGCCTAAGCCAACTTCATCAATATTACTTACACGAATGGGCTCATCAGTATTAAGAAGTTTTGGGATTGTTCCATCTTTCCACAAACTGTTAATAACCTTTTCCGGAACTCTTCTTCCTATTATAGTAGAGATTCGTGCAGGATCTGTTCTGTCATCATGGGTACTGTATGCTAGTAATCTATGGTTTACATCCTCTATCGTAATTGGACATTGAAGTACTTCACTAATCTTTTCTGCTACATCTTCAAGGTGTTCAAAATGATAGTTAAAAGGGTCTTTTGAAAATCCAGTCATGTTATCCCTACTTTAATTCGCAATTTATATATGTATATGTTGATTTTAGCTTAGTATTATGGTTACTGTTTGTCAAAGCAAATATGAAGAATGGTCTTCTTGCTTTTCTGGACAGGCTGTGCTAAAAAAGAGAAGGAATTGGAAGAACGAACCAAAAGAAAGTGAGTTGTTAAGATGAATTATTATATTGTAACAGGTGCATCTCGAGGTTTAGGTGAAGCAATTGTAAATGAAATAGATGATCAAAATAGTGCCATTATATGTTTATCCAGGACTGTAAGCTCTACTCTTAAAAAAATAGCTGCTGAAAAACAAGCACCTTTATCATTTATTGAATGTGATTTATCAGATATCCAGCAGTTGCCTATCGTTTTAAACCAGTTATTTTCACAGATAAATATAAATCATGCACAAAAGATTACATTAATTAATAATGCAGGTACCGTTAATCCAATTAAAGAAGCAGGTAGTGCAAAGCATGAGGAATTAGTTTTACATGTTCATCTAAATTTCCTGACTCCAATATTATTGAGTGAGGCATTCATCGAAAAAACAAAAGGGACCTCTGCAAGTCTTGTCATTGTTAATATTACATCAGGAGCAGCGAATCGACCTGTACCAGGCTGGAGTGCATATTGCAGCACCAAGGCCGGATTAAATATGTATACAAAAACAGTGGGTGTTGAACAAGAAGAAAAACAAACAAAAATTACATCAATTGCGTTTTCACCGGGTATTATGGATACATATATGCAGGGTACAATTAGAAATGCAACGAAGGATGAATTCTCATCTATTGAACAATTCAAGGAGTATCATGAAAAAGGAATGCTCCGCTCACCAAGCTTTGTCGCAAAAAAATTAATCAACCTTTTATCTTCTTCATTAGAAAATGGAAGAATATACGATATAAAGGAACTTATATAGGTACAAAGTAATGTTTGTTTTTGTGACAAAAGGGTTATTTTTGTAGTATAATGGTAATTTAGAAAGAATGTTTACCCCATAAAATGTCAACTGTTGTATATTATCAATAGATACAAATTTGGTAAAGTATATCACTTATGGGATAAGTTTGAAGGACAGAGGTGGCTGAAAATTAGAAAAAGAAAAAATAAAAAGAATGCCGTTATTATCTCTGTCACTATTTTCATTATTTTGGTTTTCTCAGTATCTAATCTATATGCTACATTTTTAAATACAAAGAAAACAATTGAGCTAACAATTGGTCATCAAGCGATGTCAAATACAAAACAGGCTTTAGAATTTTTGGATAATTCCAGTTTAGTAAAATTATCGGAAAATCCAACTACTCTTAATAAAGAACTCGAGCTGCAACTTAATAGAATAAAAAAATCCTTTGGGGCTGAAAATGTTTATATTGTGAAACCAGATTCCAATGAAGAACTTATTGTTCGGGCATCTAGCACACGTAAAATGAAGATGTCAGAGGCCTGCTGTGAGCTTTCTAAAGAATTTGAACACCATTTTAGCAAGGATAAAACCTCATACTTAAAAATAAAAGATGATTCTAACCAAAATACAATCATGGCTACTGTCCCTATATTAAATAGTGATGGTGAATATAGTGGATCACTTGTGATGGAGTCAAAAGCTGAAGCAGTTGAGGAATTGACAAAGGATGTTATGCAAAAAAGTTTTCCTTCATTCATTATGAGTGGTGTGTTAGTTCTGTTGTCATTTAGTATATTTATAGCTTTTCAAATATGGTACAGAAAAAATGTGTATTCACAGGTCGGGGAAGCAGAGGAGACTTACCAAGTTGAGTTTCAGTCAATGCTTCATACAATGAGATCGATTCGCCATGATTTCCTAAATCATATTCAAGTCATTCAAGGGTTAATGAAGATCGGTCGTGAGGATAGAGCTTTTGAATATGTAAATTCATTAACAACTGAAGTAGAAACAATGGAACTTCCGGTTGTTGTTAAAAATCCGGCACTTTTCATTTTGCTTCAATCCAAGTGGGCAAGAGCACAAAATGAGAAGGTTGACATGCATCTACATATTGATGATCATTCGTTTAAACATATATATACAATTGATTTAATTAAAATTTTTTCTAATTTAATTGATAATGCCTTTGATGCTACCCTTTTAGGACCAGAATCTGAGAGATTCATAAATATAGAGGCTCGAGTTACCCAGAATAAATATATCTTTTTAGTAGAGAATATAGGACCAAGCATTGCAAAGGAAAATCTTCACAAAATTTTTCTGGCAGGTTTTTCAACCAAAACAGAAAAGCGGGGAGTTCCACGTGGAGATGGACTGAGTATTGTGAAACAAGTAGTGCTTAAGTATGGTGGCACAATCAATGTGAAATCCAACAAATCTACAACAATGTTTGAAGTACACATACCATATAAACCTTAATTTGAAAGAAACTACGATGTGGTTTCTTTTTTATTTTGCTTTGGGTATAGAACAGTAATTCATCAACAACAAGTTTAAACAACCTTTTTTCAAAGAAAATGTTACAAATTTTATTTTTATACATATAAATAATAAAAGCTCACTTTATTAAGGTCGATCATTGGTAGAAAAATTAACGTTTTTCTTGAAGAAAGTTTATATATATGTTAGATTATTCTGAATATCAAGCGTAAAGTGTTACGTGTAAACAGTAAGATTGGCCAACATGAAAAAATAGGAGGGTTACCATGCGACGAGTCAGCTTAATCGATGTTTTTACACATCCTATTGCACAAAAATATTTAAATCGTTCTGGAGTTTCACATGCAATTGCAGTTGCCCAATATGCTGTTCAGCTCGCTAATAAGCATGATGTAAATCCTGACCTTGCCGCTAAGGCGGGTTTACTTCATGATATTGGGCATTATGAGTGGTACACCAATGGGGAATGGGATTATGATGCATATGTTAAAAATGATATTCATGCAATTAAGGGAGCTGAACGTGCTCATAAGCTCTTAATCAGGCTAGGAGAGGATCGGAAATATGCTAAAGAAATTGCTCTTGCAATTCTCTTGCATACTGATTCCTATTTGCCGGAAAATTCTATGAAGAAAAACACATTACAACAAATTGTCAGGCAGGCAGATGAAATGGATGAAGAACCATTTGGTAAACATCATTACCGCAAAATGAAGGTTGAAGATGCTATTAAACAAATTGAACGATTAGATTATACAATCGAGCAGCTTATCTCTGAATATCGACAATCTGTATAGACATTAAAATGAAACAGACCTGCTAATGGTCTGTTTTTTCGCTAAAAAGCTTTTCAAACTTGAGTACTAGAATGTTTGACTGAAAGATTGCCAGAAGATAAGATGGATATAACAAAACAAGAAAAGAATGGAATTTAATGTAGATTCATATTGTAAAGGCAACAGAAAATTGAAACGATTTATATTTTCGTACGTATAAATTTATATACATTAGTATATCTTTTGGTTAATGTTTGGTTTTCATGCCTATAATGTTGACGAAAGGTAGAAATAAACTGGAGGAAAAATTGTGTTAAAATCAAAGGTTCATTTTTGGACATTACAAATTTTATTATTGCTTTTAATCGTTTTTGTGGGTACAAAAGTCTCTTTCTTATTTGAGCCAATCATTGTGTTTACTTCGACTTTATTCTTTCCAATATTAATTGCCGGGATTTTATTTTTTATTTTTAACCCCCTTGTTAGACTGCTTGAACGAAACCGAGTACCAAGAACACTGGCTATATTAATTCCTTATATCGTGTTTGTTGGAGTTATAACTGGTATCATATCATTCATTGGACCTATTGTTTCACAGCAGGTGTCAGATTTAATTAATAACTTTCCTACATATGCAAGAGAAATCTCTGATTTTATTTTAAGTATGTCTCAAACCCATTGGTTTACTTGGCTGATGGAGCAGCAGTATGTGCCTCTAAATCAAATTGAACAGACATTAACCGGTTATGCAACAAGCTTACCGGAAAATATTACAGCTAGCTTTTCAAAACTATTGGGTGTTGTAACTAATATCACGTTAACCATTGTTACCGTTCCTTTTATTCTTTTTTACATGCTGAAGGATGGTCATAAATTTCCTGGAGAAGCAGTAAAACTATTTCCAAGTACTTATCGCGGAGAGGGACTTAAAATTTTAAAAGACTTGTACGAAACACTTGCAACGTATATACAAGGACAGCTGATTGTGTCTCTAGTAGTAGGGCTTGGTTGTTTTATCGGTTATATGATCATTGGTTTAGATTATGCCTTAGTTCTTGGTATTGTAGTGGCTGTTACTAATATTATTCCATATTTAGGTCCGTTTATTGGTGCAACACCGGCGGTTGTCATTGCACTGCTTGATTCACCGACAAAAGCGTTGCTTGCAGCTTTGGTTGTAACTGTGGTGCAACAGCTTGATGGGAATCTTTTATCTCCTCTCATTATTGGAAAACGACTTAACACTCATCCATTAACAATTATTTTATTATTAATTGGAGCAGGAAGTTTTGGTGGAGTTATCGGAATGATTTTAGCGGTACCTACCTATGCAGTGTTAAAGGCTGTTACGTTAAATGTGGTTCGCTTGATTAAATTAAGAGCAAAATCAAAGGAAGATATCATTAGCAGTAGTAATATAAACGGCTAGGCAAGAACCCTTCTTTTATCAAATACATATGATAATGTGATGAATTCATTCTTCATTTAGATAAGGGGAGAAAGATGATGCCTGCTTTTGTTGGTCCCATTGAGTTAATTAGTATCAGTAATTCTGCTGTATTTAAAGTTGGAGATACTTTTAGTTTATCTCCTAAAGCCACGAATAAGACCTCTCTCGGCTCAGGTACAGCTAATACAGGTGATTTCACGGATACACAAAATGTTTTTAATATAACTAATTTCCAAGATAGTGATGTAATAGATCAAAACAACATATTTAATTTTTAAGTGATATAAGAACTGATTATCTAGAGTGAGGTTACTAGGTATTCAGTTCTTTTTGTTGCATGTCACTAACATGACGATAGCTGAAATTCGTTTGAACATCGATTATAATATTTTCATGAGTATGAGAAAGGATGAATTGATGTGAAAATTAGAAAAGCAAATGTGAAAAATGAAAAACATGATATCACAAATGTATATATTTACGAAAATAAAAAAGAGGAATACAGCTTAATTGCCATTCCTGAAATCGAATGGTCTACAACAATTTCGTATGAAGAAAAAAGGGATGAGCTGTATCATCGCTTAATCACTTCATTAACAAAGAATGTAGAACAGGAAACAGCAGATGAACTGGCCAGAAAGGTACAACAATGGGTAAGTGAAATGTAATATTAAAGTGAACTAGAGAAAGGAGACTTGTTTTAAGTTTTTCCAGTTTGTAGACAAATTAAAAGTCGCTAGCCCTTCAGACTGATTGCTAACGCTTGCTTTCGAGGCACGAAGCCTTGTGAGGAGCGGAGTTACCGTGTTTGGTAATGAGCACCACAGCAAGGTGAGTAACGAAGAAAGCGAGCGTTTGTCAACAGTCTGAGGAGACTTGTTTTAAGTCTCTTTTTCTAGATCTAAAAAATTCTCTACCTCACGAATATATTCTTCCCGGGGATATCCATTATAAAGTGCTGACGATAATCTAATAGGATCTCCAAAAAAGTAACGTTCATATTGAGTTTGTCGTGAGCCAAAGCTGCTCATTGTCAAATCCCAGGCAAGCCTGAATAACATAGATTTTGTCTTCGCATCACAAGCAGCTCCTTGACAAAAATGATTGATGTCTGTGGAAATGTCTGATGCAAAATCCTCTTCAGATGGAATAGCTACCAATCCGCCTGCCCCTATTAATTGGATTATTTCTACCATACGCGGATATAGCTTAGGATATAAATTAGAAGCAACATATAAAGTATGACTATTTGGAACCATTGTTCCCCATTCATCAATTTTTGCCTCGAGCTCTGACCGATCCAGTAATGCCTTCATTGTTTCTAATCCAATGATCATCTCACTAATTTTTGCTTGGATATGTTGATATTCATTAATATTTAATGTTATAACCATTTTTTGCGCTAAACCAAGGAGAAATTCAGTTTTTGCGATTTGTCTAAGTATAACTTGATGAAGAGTAAGAGGGGTGAAACTACTTCTTGAAAAAAGTTTTTGTGCCAAGTCCTGTCGATGATAAAAAAAGACACGATTCCATGGAACCAATACATGATCGAAAACAATCATTGTATCCATTTCATGGAAACGAGAAGAGAGGGGGTGGTTAAAGGTTGATTCATCATGAGTATAAGAATCACGACAAATAAATTTTACTCCCTCAGTATCTGTTGGAATGCTAAAGCAAAAGGCATATTCATCACTTTGTCCAGTTGGTAAAACTAAAATCTCGTCTGTCATCCCGCCTTGTGTAGCCAACATTCTTGCTCCCTTTATAATCAAACCATCTGCATTCTTTTTAATCACCTTGGCAGCGATGGGATAAGCAGTATATTCTTCATAGCTTGCTGATCGATTGATCTGAGGGTTAATAAAGCTGTGGGTAAAGGAAAGATCATTTTCCCGGGCTAATTCATACATTTTCAGTAAATTTTTGGTGAACTCTTCATCTTGCTCTTTAAGTAATGAGGCAGAAGCAGCGAAGGTCATCAAAACAGTATTTAGGTAATCCGGAGTTCTCCCCATCAATCCAGCTGTTTTCTTTGCCCAAGTCTTTATCATAATTCTTCTGGCCTCAAGCTCGTCTTTTGTCTTTGGTTGTAAGAAAGATAATCCAACATTTTGTGATGTAGTAGGTGAGGGGTATGTCATTTTTGAAATGAGCTCAGGAGAAAGCTGCATATCATAAAGGGAAGCTTTTGTTAGCATAGCCCCTTTATAAGCAGGGTGCTGAGAAAGTTTTCCTCTTATCCTTTCACCTTTTATCCACACATTTGGACTGAGCTGATCCATCCGTTTAAGATACTGATTCCCATCAATAGCAGGCATTGATTTTCACTCCTTATATCATATGTACCTACTATATGCCAAACGTTTTGATGGGGTGAGCATAGAAGCTTGAAAAAACAATGTTGAAAATTGATGAAGAGATAATAAAGGAATTGAATGGGCTATAGGTGAATAATGTTAGTAATAATCATAACGAATTAAATGTAAGCGTTTTCCTAATGTTTATATAGAAACATTGTGGAGAAAATATAGTTAATGACTTTTTTCAAGGATGTGAGAGGTATGCATGAAGAAAACTTCTTTAAGGGTATGCTTTGGGCTACACTCCTCAGTATTCCATTATGGTTATCTTTTTTTGGATGGATGAAATTGACATTAACACTACTTCGTTTTTTATAAAACTTACTGAATCCTAAAGATCTAACTTTTTTATACTATCAGAAAGTATTTAAATTTTATGGAGGATAGTATAAGAAAAACTAAGACTTTCGCCATTAGGACTTGGCGAGAAGCCAAGTTTTTCTAATAGTGATAGGATAATAGTTGTGCTCATATGAAAATATTCTTAAATAAATACTTCATTATATGATGATCTATAGTAAAATAAAGTTAATTAGAAATTATTGGTTTTTGTATCGGGGGATCAATGATGGAAGTTTTTGTCGCAAGACAACCAATTTTCAACTTGAAAGAGGAAGTTATCGCATACGAACTTCTATATAGAGGAAGTAATGAAAATGCCTTTCCGGATATTGATGGTGATCAAGCAACAACAGAAGTGATCATTAATAGCTTTATGAATATTGGTTTGCAGGATCTATCAGAAGGAAAACAATGTTTTGTAAACTTCACTGAAAGTTTATTAAAATCAAAAGTACCGACTTTTTTTAATCCCAGTTCAATTGTTGTGGAAATTTTAGAAAACGTTGAAATAGATGAAGAATTGATTTTTACGTGTAAAGAATTAAAAGAATTAGGTTACACAATAGCATTGGACGATTTTTTAGTACAAGAGCATTCACACTATTTTCCGAAGTTACTGCAGTTTATTGATATTATTAAAGTGGATTTTCTTCAAACAACGAAACAAATACAAAGAGAATTGGTAAGGAAATATCGTCCACACAATATTAAGCTTCTAGCTGAAAAGGTCGAAACTAGAGAAGAATTTTTGTTTGCGAAACATGCTGGCTATACTTATTTTCAAGGTTATTTTTTTAGTCGCCCAAATATAATTTCCAGTCATGATATACCAGTATATTTAAAAACGTATTATCATATATTAGCCGAGCTTTCAAAAACAGAGCCTGATATAGATATGATCGCATCTTCCATCGAACATGACATCTCGATGTCTTATAAGCTGCTAAAATTAATTAATTCTCCGGCATTTCGTCCTGTAAATAAAATTCAGTCAATAAAGCAAGCTATTGTTTTATTAGGTCTAAATGAATTAAAGAAATGGATTTATGTGTTATCACTTAAGTCTATTAAAGATAGCGATGATCATGATATGCAAGAGGTTATTAAATTGTCACTGGTGCGTGGGAAGTTATGTGAACAAATTGCACATTATCTTGGGTACGCACATTCGGCTCCTTATATGTTAACAGGTATGTTTTCTTTAATTGATACATTGATGCATAGGAGTATTTCAGAGGTTTTAGAAGATTTGCCGCTATCAGATGAAATTCAGGATGCCCTGCTGGGAAGGGAAAATAATTTACATAAGGTATTGGTATGGTCGATCCTAATCGAAAAAACGAAATGGGAAATAGAAGATATACCGATTTCAAAGGAAGTAATCAATCAATTTTATGTTCAAGCGATCGAATGGGCTTCAAATTTAATGAAAGTAAGAGCTGGTTAATCAATCTAACCAGCTCTTATTTATTTTTTGTATTCACTGTAATAAAAAGAAGGAATAAGACCCCTTTTGTAGAATTGTAGAGATAGAAATGACAAAATATGAAAGTCCTCAACAATTTGATACTAATTAAGGAGGTCTTGAACACTCAATGGGTAGGCAGCCAACATTTTTTGTATTGGACGATAAGATGGTTGCGGTGTTTTCGGTGGAAAAAGACAATTGTACAGTAACAATGGAATGCTTGTTTTCGAAGACAGGCATAGAAGATTACACCTTAGAGTATCAAGGACCTATTGAAAAAAAGTCTGAATTGATGAATTTAGCAATTGAAGAGGCGCAAAATATTTTCGAAAAAAACATACTAACTGTTTAATAATAGGCTGTAGACCTGTGTTTATAAAGGCATAGGTCTTTTTTGTATGATCAAAAAGAAAAATCGTACAATCTACCCCCTCATAATAAATGAAAGGTGCCGTATATTATATTGGTCAGTTGAAAATGACATAAAACAGGTGAAAAGAACAATAAAGTTTGTGTCGAAAATGTATAATTTGGACTATTGCGTTTGCTTTGCGGTATCACGCATTGTGTCATACGGATTATTTTCGGTGCGAATGGATCGTTTTTGAATTAGAATAAACGTATAAACACGATAAGCTGGCTTGGTACTATTACCAATCTATGAGGAGTGTGAAACAGTGAATCAGAAGAAAATAGATGAAATGACTGAGTTGTTACTTCGAATTGAAAAAGAGCTGAAAGAATCGAAACAGTCACTGGAATTATTAAATAAAAGTATTGACAAATATGATAAATATGCATTTTTGAATGTATCTTAAAAAACTTGGCTTATAGCCAAGTTTTTTTATATTGACATATTTTGGTCATTGGGGTAAAAATGTAATAGATATAGGTATAAAAGATTCTTTTTCTATTAAAAATACCAGGTATATAGTAATATAGCATATGGAGGTGATTTTAATAGAAGCCAAGTCTTTAGTTGTGAAGCAACATATGATTCACACAATTACCTCATGTGTGACAAATACCGATCTAAGGAATCTGTTACTTACCTTTATTAACAATAAAGAAGATCTTCCATTTGCAGATTTAACGATGATTCACCATCAATCGTTTAATGGAAAAGATGAGGAAATGCCTAAATTAGCAGCAGCGGTAGAACTTCTAATTTTGTCTTTTGATATGCTTGATGACCTAGAAGATTTAGATAATGAGGACGAGCCATGGATGAAAATTGAGCATCCAATAGCTCTTAATGCCGCAACAACTCTATATACATTGAGCAAGCTGGCTATTTTATCACTTCAATCTTCAAAAAAGCTTCAAATACTAGAAGCATTTCTCAAATTTTCTGTTCAAGCAATGGAAGGACAACATGTAGATCTAAAAAACGATACTTTAACTGAAGAAGAATGTTTAGAAGCTATGAAAAATAAGTCAGGTTCATTAATTGCCCTAGCCTCAGTTAGTGGAATGCTACTTGCAGGCGTAAACACTCCATCTGTAGAAAGATATTCATATCAATTAGGTATTGCAGCACAAATTGATAATGATTTTAGAGATCTGTTTAACCCACACAAAAACGATGTATCTACTCAAAAGAAAACATTGGCATATCTATATCTTCAAAAAAAATACAATCAACACGCCATAGACATTTTAGAAGGCTTTCATAGTGGCAGACCAATAAATGAATACTTTGACAGTGCATTAAACCTGAAACAAAAGTTGATAGATGCCGGAGTCGCCCAATACTTAAACGTTATGAAACAAATTGCGGTCAACAAAGCAACTCGGCTGATTCGTCAATTACCAATTGAACAGCATCAATGTGAGCACTTAAATGCTCATTTGATTATAAAATTAAATCCAAAAAACAAGGAGAGATAACTATGCAAGAAATCGTAAACTTTCTAATTGAAAACCCGGATGTGTTAGAAAAAGTAGTCAATGGAGAAGCTAGTTTATTAGGTGTAGATTTAGATGATGTTTTAGGATTGATTGAAGGGATTAAGGAAGCAGGGAAATTATTTAGTACGTACTGGTTATAAAGCTAATGAAGGGTGTTTGTAATGCATAGTAACTTCAACAAAACATTTATATTCTTTGTTGTCCTTAGCATAGTCTTTTCTATATATATAATAACATTGAATATTAACCATCCCTATGTTGGAGCAAATGTAATAATAAATGAAAATGAAGAGATCATTGTAACAAATCTAGAACCTAATTCTTGGGCTGAAAAAAGAGGAATCCATATAGGAGATGTAGTTGTTGAGGTTAACGGAGATAATCCTTTAAAGCACAAACCTATAGTTGATTACCATGTACTTGAAAAAGTAGACTCATTTTCGCTTAGTAGAGATGGCGTTATTAAAGAGTATACAGTTTTAAATGAAACAATTTTTAGCACGCAAAGTTTGCTTATAATAATTATACCTTTTACTGTTTTAACCCTGTGTTTATTTTGCAGCTTTTATATTTATAAATCAAATAAAAGGGCAAACCTTAAATCTGCAAACTTATTAAATATGTTTTTGTTAATTATTGCAGTGGCTTATCTTAGTGCAACAGGGTCGTCAAAGGGTGACATTATTTGTAGATATGTAAACTTGTGTTTATTTTTATTGGTACCTGTGACTTACCTGCATTTCTTATATCAATATTTTATTGAACTGGGGAAAAAATTATTTAGCCATAACTATATAAAATTTGGTTATATAATTGTAACAATTAACTTATTACTTGAAGTGGTTAAGGATATAATTGGGTACAGTAGTCAAACTAATAAAATCATAAATTTAATTTCCTTCTTCATAATGCTAGTTATGACTTTTGTACTAAAATTTGTTGGTTTGAAAAAAATAAAATATTCGGAGCAGGCCTATATAGTGAAAGTGTTAATCGTGACAAATGTATTAGCATTTTCACCATTTTTACTTTTTTATGTATTACCATTTGTAATATTTCAAGATTATGTTTTCCCGCCAACGTTTCTAGCAGCATTTTTATTACTTATACCGTTTTCGCTCGTATATCAATTTTTAGCCACTAAAATATATGATATTGAATTCTTACTTGGACGAATTAGATATTATTCATTATTGGCGGTTATTCCAACCTTTGTAATTGTAGGAATCATGCTTAGCTTAAAAGAAAATGACCCTAATTTTTACCAAATAAAGCTTTCTATTGCTATCTTTTTTACTATGATTTCAGTATTCTACATCAAAGAAATCTTCGACTTCCGTTTTAGGCTCAAACGATTTTCTGAAAAGTATAATTATCAGGATAGTATTTTTAAATATACTGAAAGTATCCGAAAGGCGAGTAATTTAGATCAGGTTATATCTGAGCTGAAACAAGTGATTGTTGATGTGTTACTTGTTAGTAAAGCCTATTTTATTGAAGTGGACAAGCAAAGGAATATCAGATCAATAGATCCACAGGCTAAGGAAGCAGATTATGGGTCATATGTTTCTGAAATTAAAGAGGTATCTAATGAAGTAGGTAAGATACGAGAAGTGGATAAAGGGTTTATTATAAATATTGGTGTAACAGATAATCGCAGTTATGTATTAGTTTGTTTATCTATATTGAATACACCGATTCTTACACGTGATGAAATATCATGGTTAAAGACGTTATCATTTTATACGAATGTTTCATTGGAAAACTTCTTAAAAATCGATGAATTGATGCAACATTTACAAAAGGTTGAAACAGAAGGAGAAAATCCAGGCTGGTTAACAAAGCTTTTATTTTCAATCGAAGAAAAACAGCGTTCCAACTTAGCGAAGGATCTTCACGACTCTGTTTTACAAGACTTAGTCTCATTAAAAAGGCAATGTGAATTAGTCCTTGCAGAAGCTAAAGATGAAGGTTTAAAAAGTCAGTTGCAAAATATGAATAGCAGTATGACACAAATTATTAAAACAACAAGAGAAACCTGTCAGGAGTTACGTCCTCAGCTACTTTATGACTTAGGTCTTGTAAAAGCGCTGAATAAATTGGTAGCACAGTACCAAGAAATCGTAAACTTTGATATTCGTTTAAATACAGGGAACTTCTCAAAAACTTTAGATATTGATGCACAATTGAATATTTATCGAATTGTTCAAGAGTTACTCACTAATGCACACAAGCATTCACAGGCAACCAATGTTCTTATTATTTTAGTTTGTATAAAAGACAAAATTGTCTTTCACTATGAAGATAATGGAGTGGGCTTTGCAATGAGTGATTTGGAGGACAAAGCAGAGAGTATGGGGCTTTCTGGTATTAGCGAGCGTGTAAAAGCTCTTAAGGGTACGTTTTCTGTTGAAACTTCTCAGGGCAATGGGCTAAAATTAGATATTGAAATATAGGACTTGGTTAATTTATTGCCAAGTCCTTTTAAAGATTAAAGGTATACCGTCATAAGGCAATTTGAAATCGAAGGGGAAACGTACCTTCCATTTCAAATTGCCTTAATGAAGAAAATATCATTTTGGGAAAGGAGTTCTTATGATACACATATTAGTTGTGGATGATCACCCGGCGGTTAGAGAAGGGACCAAAGCAATTTTGGAGGCTGAGGAAGGAGTAAAAGTGGATTGCTTGAATCCGCCATACACTGAGGAAGCGTTTAAAAAGCTGGATTTTTCACCGTTTGATGTCATTTTAATGGATTTGAATTTAGGTGAAGGAAATGGAATGGAGCTTTCTAAAACAATAATAGAAATGAAACAAACATGTAAAGTCATTCTTTACACAGGATATGATGTTGAGGATTATTATGAAGAGGCACTTCGGCTTGGAATTCATGGTGCAATCAGTAAAACAGAATCAAAGGAAAAGCTGCTTACATATATTCGGCTTGCCATAGAAGGTGATATTGTCGTACCATATGACTATTTTCAAAAGTTGTTATTACAAAATCAAGTTCAAGCGGAGCACTCTGAAGCAATAGAGGATGTATTTAATGATAGAGAGAAAGCGATTCTGCAAGAAGTCGAAAAAGGCCTAACAAATCAAGAAATTGCTGATCAGCTCCATTTAAGTAAAAGATCAATTGAATACAGTTTAACATCTATTTTTAATAAATTGGATGTAAGTACTCGGACAGAAGCTGTTTTAATAGCAAAGTCCAATGGGATTATCGATTAATTTTACTTATTAATTTTTACAAAATCTAAACATAGTCTCAATATTGTCATGATGTTTATCCTTTATGATGTTAATTATACCTTTCGGAATTAGGAGGTTATAATGGACATTATGACTGTGTTGCCGACATTACTTTTACTATGTGGATATTTTACTCTTGTGGTATATGTACTAAGGAAATAATGGAATGTGGGGTATCTGAATTCTATGGAGTTTACTATGAAAAATACATTAATGGAAGCACTTGGAATTGAAATGATTTCAGTGTCAGATCATGAAGTAGTTGCAACGATGCCTGTTGATCATCGTACACATCAACCATTTGGCTTGTTACATGGTGGGGCTTCCGTAGCCTTAGCTGAAACAGTGGCAAGTATTGGTGCTTTTCATTTAATAGATCAGGAAAAAGAAGTTTGTGTAGGTCTCGAAATAAATGCTAATCATATTCGTGCGAAGAAATCAGGTATTGTAACGGCTTATGCCAAACCTGCTCATCGCGGCAAAACAACAATGGTGTGGGAAGTGAAGATCGTTGATGAGGAGAACGAATTGATCTGTCTTTCAAGATGTACGATGGCTATTTTAAAGAAGAATATATAATTTATTTTATTAACAAAAAAAGTAGACGAGCTCAGGGCTCATCTACTTTTTTGTTTTGATCGAACTTTGGCTAAATCATCTTGAACACTTTTATTCCACAGTGGGACTCCTGTATTGTAGGCTGCTCTACTAATTAAATGGCCTGCTACAGGTGCAGTAATGAATACGAATATAATGCCTAACAATACTCTTGAATTCGCAATGTGGTCAATGAGCAGATAATGCAAGAATAATCCTAGCAGAATACTGATAACACCTAGTGTCGCACTTTTAGAAGCTGCGTGATTACGTGTGTATACATCAGGTAGTCTAATAACACCAATCGCTGCTATTAGACTTAATATTGCTCCTTGGAGAACGAGGTAGCCTACAATGAATTTACTGATTTCGATCATTTTCAATGATCTCTCCTTTCTCCAAGTATTTAGAAAAGGCAACGGTTCCGATAAATGCCAGAATTCCTAATAAAAGGATAACTTCAACAAACGCATTAGTGTTAAGAACTATAGAGATAATAGCCGTAATTCCGATTAAGTTAATTCCGATTGCATCTAAAGCAATGACGCGATCCGGAGTTGAAGGACCTTTCACTAATCGATAAACATATAGAAGTGTTGAGATCGCCACGATGATAAGTGAAATAGTCAGGATCATCTTAAACATATTAACGGCTCACCTCCTTAATCGCTTCTTCGAATGTATTTTTAATATCAAGCTTTGCTTGCTCAACATCGTCGATATCCATTGCATGAATATATAACGTCTTATTATCCTCAGAAACTTCAAGTACGAGTGTTCCGGGAGTTAGTGTGATTAAGTTGGATAATATTGTGATTTCCCAATCCTTTTCGAGATCTGTCTCTAAAGCAAAAATACCAGGGCGTGGTTCAAGCTTTGGAGAGAGAATAACTTTTAACACAGAAATGTTGGACTTAATAAGCTCGATAAGAAAGATGCCAAGAAGTCTTATGATTGCTACTATATTTAGGAAATAGAAGCGGTGATCAAAGAATCGTCTTAAGGCAAAGATAATGATAAACCCGAAAAAATATCCTTTACAAAATGCTAATGAAGAATAATCATTTGATAGAAACATCCAAATGAACGCTAGAAAAACGTTAAGTAAAATTTGAAATGCCATATGCACTACTCCTTCAATACGGCTTGAATATAGATTGATGGATCAAGTAGAGTATCGGCAGCCTGTGAAATATAAGGTGATAAAAATTCTACACCGAAACCATACGCAATAGATAATGCTAATAAAATAGCAATTGGGAATATTAGCCCTTTTATTGATGTTTCTGTAATGGCTTCTTTATTTGGCTCTCCCCAGAAACCATGGATGAAAATCTTCATCACAGAATAAAGAACCAATAGGCTTGAAAGTAAAACAACAAATGCAATTGTATATTCCCCTGCTTCGAACCCGCCTTGAACTATTTTTAGCTTTCCTACAAATCCACTTAGTGGAGGTATTCCAGCCAGAGCCAAAGCAGCGATGAAGAACATCCAACCTAAAAGCGGATGGCTTGCAATCAGCCCGCTAATTTTTCGTAAGTTACTCGTACCTGTAACAGCGATAACCGCTCCGACAAGAAAGAATAAGGCTCCTTTAATAATCATATCATGAACAAGGTAGTAAACAGATCCTTCAATGGCATTTTGCGTGTTTGCTGCTATACCAAAAAGGATGACACCTACGGCAGTAATGATATTGTAGATCACGATTTTCTTAATATCCCAATAAGCGATCGCGCCAATTACTCCGAAAATGATTGTTAGTGCAGCTAACCATCCAAGAATTTCATGAGTAAAGGATGGTTCGTGATAAAAAATAAGTGTAAAAACACGTGTGATCGAATAGACACCGACCTTAGTTAATAATGCGCCAAAAAGTGCCGTTACGACAGCAGGTGGTGCTTGATATGAGCCAGGTAACCAGAAGTATAACGGGAAAATTGCACCCTTTAGCCCGAAAATAACTAAGAAAAGAATGGCTAGTACCGTTAATAATCCGGATTGACCCATCTCAGCAATTCTTACGCTTAAATCAGCCATATTTAACGTTCCTGTTAAGGCATAAAGATAAGCAACTGCAATAACGAAAAGGGCAGATGAGATGACATTCACAAGAATATATTTTATTGATTCCCTAAGTTGATTCTTTGAACTTCCTAACACGATTAACAAATAGGATGACATTAGCATCACTTCAAAGAAAACAAACAGATTAAAAATATCTCCTGTTAAGAATGCTCCCGTAACACCTAATAAGAGAAACTGTACTCCCGGGTAGAAGTAAAATTTTTCTCTTTCAACAGTAGTTGAAGAAAAAGCAAACAATAGGGAAGTAAAACCGATAATCGCTGTTGTTAACACTAAAAGACTAGCGTACATATCAGCAACAAGAACAATCCCGTATGGTGGTACCCAGTTTCCTATCTCTAATGTTTGAATTCCATTTGTATGCACGGTTTGAACGATTATAACCGAAACGATTACACTAGCTAAGGAGGCAATTGCACTTAGCCATTTTTGGACCGTAATGTTTTTATTAAAAAAGATCAAGATAATTCCCATCAGTAGTGGGATGACAATAGGTAAAATAATTAAGTTATTCATATTGATCAGTTCCCCTTAGTTGATCCATATCATCTGTTCCTAATTCTTGGTATGAACGGTATGCAAGAACAAGGAAAAATGATGTTACTCCAAAGCTAATAACGATTGCAGTTAAAATCAGTGCTTGTGGAAGTGGATCAACATAGACTTCTGCATGTTCTCCGAGTAGCGGTGCAGCACCCTTTTTAAGACCACCCATTGTTAAGATGAGCAAATGGGCTCCATGACTAAGTAACCCTGTACCGATAATAATTCGTAATAAACTTTTAGATAACATTAAATAAACAGCAGCAGAAAACAAAATACCTACAACAATTGACATTAATACTTCCATTATTCCGTCTCTCCAATCGTTTGAATAATGGTCATGGTTACACCAATAACAACAAGATACACACCTAGATCAAATAAAACAGCAGTGGCTAAAGCTGTCTCACCAAGAAACGGTAAGTCTACATAGCTGAATGTATGAGTCAGAAAAGGTACCTTAAAGAAGAATGATCCTATCCCGGTTAAAACTGCAAAGAGCAGCCCAACAGCAATAAGTTTTATATAGTCAACCTGAATGATATTCACCACAGTTTTAATATCAAATGCAAGCAGTAAAAGAACTAGAGCACCTGCTGTCATTAATCCTCCAATAAAGCCTCCACCTGGTGTATAGTGTCCAGAAAAGAAGAGATGCAATGAGTAGAGAATGATAATAAACACAACAACCTTTGTAGCAGTTTGAAAGATGATATCATTTGTTTTCACATTTTTCTTCACCCTTCTTCCCCCTTTCTGACTTTTAAGCGAATCATGCCAAAGATTCCTAGTGCAGCAATTCCTAATACCGTTATTTCAAATAATGTATCAAACCCTCTAAAATCTACAAGAATGACGTTTACCATGTTTTTTCCGCCTGCAAGCTTGTAACTATTCTCAACAAAATAAGTTGAGATAGTTTCTGTTACACGCTGACTGTTTGCTGATAATGCAATAAGTGTAACAATCGCTCCAACTCCTAATGAAATGATGAGATTAGTAAGTTTAAAGTGTAATTTCTTTTCTTTTTTCTTAAACTCTGGCAGATGATAAAAGCAGAGTAGGAATAAAGCAACAGAAACTGTTTCAACACAAAGTTGTGTAAGTGCAAGATCAGGTGCTCTAAATAACACGAAGAACAAGGATAGCGAATATCCGACAGATCCTAATGCAATGATCGCTGTAAGACGTGACTTAGAGAATAAAACAGTTATCGTACCAAGTACCATGACAATGGCAAGAACAGCTTCGTATATTCCGACTGGCGCTGTATGGGCTAATGAAAATGAAAAACCGCCGGTAAGAATAAGAGATGTTCCTAATATAAGAATAAAGAATGTAAAGATATAAGCTAAATAGTCACGAATAAATCCTGTCATATAAAATCTGGTAAGACGGTAAGAGGATTTATCGAGCTGAACTAATGCTGCATCATAGCCTTTGTTAAGGGTAAGCTTTTTTGGGAAAAGTCCATATACTGATCTCCATTTAGTTAGCGACAAGTAGCCTATGACACCTAAAGCAATGACCCCGATTGTCATAAATAGCTCTACCGTAAACCCATGCCAAGGATAAATGTGAACATGGAAATGGCCTTCATCTCCTAATAAGGCTGGAATAACCGAAGCCATTGCAGGTTCGATAATGGTATAAGCTAAGATATTCGGGAAGAAGAAGAAAATAAGAACAAGTGAAGCCAAAATGATTGGTGAAATTAACATACCAATTGGGGCTTCATGCGGTTTCTTCTCAAGCTTTTCAGGTTGATATTTTCCAGTAAAGGTTTTAAACACTAATACCATGCTGTAAATAAAGGTAAAGATACTTCCAACCCAAGCTAAAATCGGGAAGAGAAGTCCAATTGTTTCGATATTAAAGACATCCATTTCAAGTACTCGTATCATACTTGTGAAGAACATTTCTTTACTCAAGAAACCATTGAAAGGAGGTAAGCCTGCCATTGAAAAGGCTCCAATAATTGAAATGGTGAAAGTAATTGGCATAAGACTCATTAGTCCACCAAGCTTTCGTATATCACGTGTGCCTGTTTCATGGTCAATAATACCGACAACCATAAATAAACTTCCTTTAAAAGTTGCATGATTAATTAAATGGAAGATCGCGGCAAGTGTTGCAACCGTATAGTAGCTATTATCGATTGAATCCAATACGAGAGCGGCTGATCCAATCCCAAACATTGACATGATCATTCCTAATTGGCTGACAGTTGAAAAAGCTAATATACCCTTTAGATCTGTTTGTTTTACTGCATTAAAAGATCCCCAGAACATTGTGAAAATTCCGAAGGTTGAAACGATCCAAAACCATTCCGGTGTACCGGCAAATATAGGACTAAATCGTGCAACTAAATAAATTCCCGCTTTAACCATTGTTGCAGAGTGAAGGTATGCACTGACAGGTGTTGGTGCCTCCATCGCATCTGGTAACCAAATATAAAAAGGAAATTGAGCAGATTTTGTGAATGCGCCGAAAAGCACAAGAATAAGCGCAGGAACAAATAATGGATGATCTGTTATTTGTGGTACCTGACTAATAATTTCTCGAATGCTAAAGGTATTTGTCATGATATAAAGCATGATGAAACTACCAAGCATGAGAAGTCCACCGAAAATGGTGATGAGCATTGACTTTTGTGCTCCGTAACGGGATTTTTCTCTTTTGTACCAATACCCAATTAATAAGAAGGATGAAAGAGATGTAAACTCCCAGAATGTGTAAAGGACAATTAAGTTATCAGATAAGACAACTCCCAGCATAGCTCCCATGAACATTAACAAATACGTATAGAAGGTGTTTAATTGTTCCTTTTCCTTTGATAGATAGTAAATAGAATAGAGAACAACTAACACACCAATGCCTGAAATTAATAAGGCAAATAAAAGTCCAAGACCATCTATGTATGCTGTAAAGTTAATTCCGAGAGAAGGGATCCATTCCATGGTTTGAAGAATCGTATGTCCGTGCATTGTATCTTCAATAAACTGTATAAAGTAAATGAAGAGTATCGTTGGTAATAGTAGCACGAACCAGCCTGTATGTATTCGACGAAAAAATTTATACAGGAACGGAATCAATATGGCGAGCAAAAAAGGCGATAAGATGGCCAGGTGTAATAACGTCATTTTTTTACCTCCTTATAGTATTAGTTATTTCATCTGGTTAATCAGTTAGAGAAAGAATAATTTGTGTATCTTACCATCACTGATTTATTATGTTCCAGAATGTGGACAACTATGAAATGATATCAAATATAGCTCATTTCAAGTTCATATGAACATAAAAATGATAACAAATTTCTGCTGACTTGTATATTATAAAAGTCCAAAGAGCATCCTAACATTGAGGTGATTCCATGCACAAAACAAAAATTTTTGTCGCAGGATGCTTATTCTCATCCCTGTTCAGTGGTGCTTGGTACGTAAATGAAAAAGTAAAAAGAGAATATGTCGAAACAGTTTCATTTGACGATTCCGCAATTCGGTTAACGAATACAGAAACACCAATTGAAGTGCTAACAGAAGAAGCGAATGTCTTTGAAAAGTTTCGACCACGCGAATATGTTCGGGTGGTTATTCGTTAACAGGATGTGGAAATTTGAACATCCTGTTTCCTTTTGTTGACAAGATAGGGAAGAAGTCCTGTATAGTCTTGTCAAATTCATATCTCTACTTCATAATTAAGGAAGGTCATTAACTTTAATATAGTAAGGAATTTAATTATGAAAAATACATACTTTACAAGCTATTTTCCTCTTATAACAATTTTGCTTTTTAGTACTTCTTTATCAATTGCAACAGTTATGATTGTCATAGATTATTTACAAACATTCGGTATTTATGATGGGATGTTGGAGTTTTTTTCAAGTAATGGAATAAAGCTTGCTTTATTTATTCTTTTTGCACTTTTGTTTTTTATGGTTTTTTCGGCATTAAAACTTATTGCAAATACTGTCACAGAGCTTTCCCTTTTGTTTTTCTCGAAAGATGTTGCAGGTGAAAACTTAACGAAAATTAGAGGGGGATCTGCAATTTATTTAATTGGTGGATCTTTATCTCTAATTGTTGTACAGTATCCGATATTTATCATTGTGCTCTTTCTTATTTCAACTCTCGGATATTTTGTTTATATTGTTTATAAGATTAGTCAAACCTTAACTTCTTTTTCTTTAATAGGATTAGTATTATTTCATGTTCTGTTTTGGTTTATTTTTATATTAGGGACGTTGTATATTTGTTTTAGGCTTTATAATAGTATTATGGCTAGTTTACCTGTATAAAAATGATGGCCCTGACATTTGTCAGGGCCATTTTTTATACGATAAGCTGTTTCAAACTTTGTTGCTTGTAAATTAATATTTAGGTGGTTGTTTTTTACATAGTAATTTTAAGAACAAAAATAACAATAAAGAGCCTATTGTAAAAATCTATTTCTTACTTCTTTACTAGGTATCATACATTGATTTTTTTGACCAAACCATTTATAGCGATTTTTAGCCACAAAGTCATATAAAGTATCACGAACTGGTCTAGGTGTAAGTCTTAACATTACAGCAAAAATCTTCCACTCTCCACCTAAGTGTCGGCATATTTCCATAACTGCCGTTGATTTTGTAAAATACCGATCACCATGTATGAAAACCAAACTGTTCAAATCTGTTGTTGAAAGCTGGTGTTCACGCAATAGTTCCTGTCCTTTATTTGACTGTAGGGCGGCGAATTTTATGATTCCATTTTTATCGTGTCGGATGATGAATTGGACGGATTGGTCACAAAATTGACAAACCCCATCAAAAAGCAAAATAGGTGTTTTTTGGTTATCGATCAAGCATAAAACCTCCTTTTGGAAAGAGCTATTTCATCATCTCTTTCCATATAAGTTGTTGAGGTGCTTTTGTATAAGAACTTTCTATGTTTGCTGGTTGATCCTTTCCAACCCAAACAGCTCCTGTATAGGTATCTGTTAGCCCGGCAAACCAGAGGTCATAATAATTGTTAGAAGTACCTGTTTTTCCACCAATATAATCACTTGAGAAATTTGCCTTTTGTCCGGTTCCTCTTTTTACAACTGAGGTGAGTAGTGAAAGCATTTGTGTATTAGTGGATTCCTTCCATACACGAGTAGGCTCATCATTCCATTCATAAAGAGTTTGACCATTTAAATCTGTCACTTTTGTGATCGCATGGTTTTGATAATATAGCCCGTTATTGCCGAATGTTGTGTAAGCATTTGTTAATTCTAGTGGTGATACTCCTATGTGTACTCCACCGATTGCCGCTGGAAGCTTATGATCCTTTTCAAAGATGTTCTTAAACTGAAAAGGTTCCAAGTAACTAAACCCTTTTTCAATGCCTATTTGGTCGAGCATCCGGACAGCTGCCGTATTATAGGAATATTTTAGAGCGGTCTCTAATGTAACCATTCCATAATTTCTTCCGCTGTAATTTTCCGGACACCAATCTTTTTCACAAAATTCACCTGCATCAATTCTTGAGTGAGCTGATGCACCTGTTATGTCAATGTAAGGAGCATAATCAAGCAGAGGTTTAATAGCTGAGCCAGGTTGTCTATATGCTTGAAAAGCTCTATTAAATGCATATTTCTCATAATCTTTTCCACCTGATAAAGCGACAATTTGGTGTGTTTTGTGATTAATGACTGCTGCTGAACCCTGTATATCATTTGATGGAATATACTTTTCTATTGCACGTACTAATGTATTCTGTCGCTCAGATTCCAATCCGGTATGAATAATTACACCATTGCTTAGCACTTTATTTACTCTTTCATTTAGTTGTTTTTCAAGTGATTCTTTATTTTTTGTTGTTTCTAGCTGTTTAGAAATGCCTTCCTTTTCTGCGATTAGTTGCTTTAACTCGTAATGCACATAAGTTACATAATCAGCATTTGTATCAATACGGGATTTTATCGAAAGGGTTATAGAATCATTTATGGCATTCCTTAACTCATCATTTGAAATTGCACCATTTTCATAAAGAAGCTGAAGCAATCTTTCTTGACGTTCTTTTGTTGCCTTAAAGTTTTTTACTGGGTCGTACATTGTTGGATTATTTGGTATCGCACTAATAAAAACCAGTTCAGCTAGGCTTAATTCTTGAATTTGTTTATTAAAATAATAAGTCGAAGCAGTTCCGATTCCATATGTTCCATTTCCGAAATAGATGACATTTAAGTAGGCTTCTAAGATTTGTTCTTTACTGAAGTTTTTTTCCAATTGATAAGAATATAAAAGCTCACTTAGTTTTCTGTTATAAGATTGTTCATGTGACAAAAAAACATTCCGTGCTAATTGCTGGGTAATAGTACTCCCACCTTGCTCAACCGATTGGGACTGGGCGTTAATTAATACTGCGCGAAGCATACCTGCTGCATCAAATCCGATATGCTCATAAAAACGATTGTCCTCTGATTCGATATATAATGTTTTGACAATCTCAGGAATATCCTCGAATGAAAGGTACGTTCGATTTTGCTGAGCATTGATAACCTCTGATATAAGACGACCTTCATGATCGAAGATATAACTGTTTTCAACTAGTTGGACAGAATCAATAGGGATCTTTTCATCTAATACAGTTCCTAATCCTTTAACAGCTTGAGATTCTTTTCCTGCTACAATTCCACAAAGGAGAAAAATGGGAATCATTAAAATGATAAGGATCCAGCCAAATAAACTCCGCATACATTCACATTCTTTCTTTAATAGTAGGCCAGGTTTATCTAAGCCTCTTTTTTAGGTCATTAGTTCTATTGTACATGATTATTGTAAAATTAAGCGATTCGAAAATAAATGTTCTGAAAAAATTATTCCTAACGAACCTGATCAATGAATATATTTTAATTATCTACCACTGTTGGAAGTCTCACTTTATAAAAATAGTCAAGGGATATTTCATTATTTTTCGGAAAATTGAAGTTCTTTCTCGTGCTTCGGTGATATAATGAAACTAACAAACTATTTCTTAAGTAAAGGAGGAGTGAAACAGATTGGAGGGACAAGAGCAATTATTATTTATTGATTTTGAGTTTACAATGCCGGAAGGGAAATCAAACCCAAAGGGATTTTACCCTGAAATTATTGAAGTGGGTATTGTGTCAGTTATAAATCATAAGATTGAAGAGAAATTCTCCTCATATGTAAAGCCAAAACAATTCCCCATTTTAAGTGAACGCTGTAAAACCTTTCTACAAATTTCACAGGAAAAAATAGATCAGGGTATGACGTTTACAGAACTGTTAAGTATCTTATCTAATTATAATCAAAAAGCTCCTACAACAGTTATTACATGGGGAAATATGGATATGAAAGTATTAAGACATAATTGTGAAATAAGTAAGATAGAATTTCCGTTTACCGGAAAATTTAGAGATCTATCAATGGAATATAAAAAATTCTTCGGAGATCGTAATCAAACAGGTTTATGGAAGGCTGTTGAAGAATACGGAAAGAAAGCTACCGGAAAACATCATCGTGCATTGGATGATGCACTGACTACTTATAATTTATTTAAGTTAGTTGAAGATGATAAAAGATATTTACAAAAACCGACTCCACCTACAATTGGAGACCGAATCGACTTATCAGAGGTTTTAAATAAATATGCAACATAATTTAATAATCAATAAAAACAAACAAAGAAAAAAGGCTCAATAACAATATTGTAGAAGATGTGTAGGAATATTGTTATTGAGTAAAACCTGCTCGCTTAATTAGGAAAATAATCTTTTTCCAACACATGTAATCTGTTAAGTGATTGTATAGCCCACTCTGTGTTCATTTCTTCTAATTCCTGTTTCATTGTATTCACAGCATTCTCTAGTGACTGACGATAATTTGGAATATCTCCTTCAAAATATCTCACCATCTGCTTCGGTACATTTGTTTGTTCATTAAAAGCTAAAGCTCTTCGTTCATGAAACATTTGAACATCTGCTTGTTTCGGGTTATGTAAATCTCCTTGTTGAGGGTGCTTAATCACTGCTTTTACTTGGACTAAGTAATGCATTGGTCGAACGTCAGTAATAACACCGATATATTTTCCAGTTTTATAAATCCCTGTTACAACCTCTCCAATTTTCTTATCATCCATTTCGCTTACCCCTTTACATTTTGATAGAACATCTCTTTATCTATACTACCATGTATTTTGTTAAGCAGGTATTTTCATGTAATTGTGAAAGTTTTGTTTTATATGCTTTTGCAACCTAGTGAAATGAAAAAAATCTTGCTATAGTAGGACAAAGAGAGGGCGTGAATGAAATTGGAAAACCTATACCCTATATTTGGATTATTTTTATATTTCCCTGAGGATAAAACAGAATATATTCCAGCAGCTATTACTATGGTCATCTTTACTATTGCAGCATTTTTTGCTTTCCGTCTTATCTTAAAAGTATCAAAAAAAGAGGAAAATAAATTGGATAAATTGATGAAGGAAAGCAAGCATTCTAAAGACAAGTGAATAGTTTTTTGCAATCGCTCACAGTTTTGTTTTTACAAGTAAGTTAGTACAAAGTTTTGTGTCCAGCCCTATCGCTTTTCTTATCCAATGTGTATAAGAACGAACGATGAAGTGAAAAATACCCTTTAGCCAATACTTTTTGTTGGAGGGTATCATGAAGTATATAACAATGTTATCAATGGTGTTTCTTTTTATTTTATCCGGTTGTATGGAAAAAGAAATAACGAAAATGGATGTTGAAATGTTTAATGCAAGTGGAGACTCCTTAGGAACAATAAAAGTTTCGGAGCAGCCTGAAGGAGTTGAACTGGATGTGATGCTGGAAGGATTGCCAGATGGAGAGCTTGGCATACACCTGCATGAAAAGGGAACATGTGAAGCTCCTGATTTTAAATCAGCTGGAAATCATTTTAATCCTGATGAAAAACAGCACGGCTTGCTACATCCGGAAGGTGCTCACGCAGGAGATTTGCCTAATATCATTTCTGAAAATGGGAAAGCTGAAGCAACATTAATGGCTCCTCAATTAACATTAAAGGCTGACAAGAAAAACTCCTTGCTTCGTCAAGAGGGTACATCTATTGTTATCACTGATGGAAAAGACGATGGAATGACACAGCCGGCAGGTAATTCCGGACAGCGAATTGCTTGTGGAGAAATTACTGAAAAAGAGGCAGATCGAAGTGATAAGAAGGAAGTAAAGCCTGAGGAAGAAGAGAAGAAATAGTAAAAAAAAGGATGACTACCTCATCCTTTTTTGTTTATAAACTAAGTATTATGTATACTCCAAAAATGAAAAATTCTACCCTAAATTTTGATGTGCTTCATATGAATGAGCAGTACTTTTATGAATAAAGAAAGGTAATCGAATTATAGCAACTGTCCCTTTGTTTAGTTCACTTGAATATTTAACAGATCCGCCGTGACTATTGATGATGCTGTACGTAACAGTTAACCCAAGACCTGTTCCATTTTCTTTCAGTGAATAATAAGGCTCGCCTAATCGTTCAATTTGTTCTTTCGTCATTCCAACGCCATTATCAGATATCTTAATATAGATGTATTCTTCCTTTACTTCTGCTTTAATTGTTACAATTCCGTTTATACCTGGTACGGCTTCAATAGAATTTTTAATAATATTAATAAAAACTTGCTTTAATCTAGAGCGATCACCAAATACAAACAAGTTCTTTTCAATCTCACAATTGAATCTCACAGTTTTAAAATTAGCATATGATGTCATTAACATGGTAACTTCATTTAGAGTTTTTGTTAAATTAACCTTTTCCTTTTGTATCTGTTGTTGACCAGCTATCCCAAGATAATCTGTGATAATGGATTGTGCTCGGTCTAATTCGGCCAGAACAAGATTCATGTATTCTTTTCTTTGACTATCTGTACTTTCAGGTGAATTACCGATTAACTGGACGAAGCCTCGAACAACAGTCAATGGATTTCTGACTTCATGTGCTACACTTGCGGCAAGTTCACTCACTATAGACAGCTTTTCAGCTTTCACTAACTCTAATCGCAGAACTGCTGTAGATCTCATATATTCTGTTAGATAAATTAATAAGGTTAGCAATAGGGTTAAAATGACTATAGAAATACTGATAAGTATAATTGGATTTAATTTAATGGCCTCATCGTCTAAAACGCTTACAATTATAAATGAAACGATAGAATAACACAGAATCGTAACTCCATATAGTAGTGAAAATATGAATTTTTTCCTTAAAGTGTATGTAAGCCAATTATTTCGTATTGATAAGGAAATAACACTATAGACCACAATACTAATAAACAGATAAAACAGACTGTATTCATATGGGTACACAAAATAAGCTAAAGTTGATAAAAGAGTTAGAAAGCCTGGAATATAGCCACCATATGCAATGGCAATAAACAATGGAATTGTATGCAGATTAAAATATACACCATCAATAATTTCAATTGGAGTAATGATACAAAGAATGGCTGAAATCATACAACCAATTGTGATTAAAGGAATATTCGTTTTCAATGCATTAAGATGATTTCTACTTAACCAAAATAGATGAAAGATAAAAATTGGTAAAATGACAAATGTTGTTTGAAGGATAATATCTTTTACGAGTTCCATTATTAGTCACCTTTAGTTTTAGTTAGTAAACATATTTTTTGTCTAATTATACCATTATTATAGGGGGATTTGTTTAAAATTTAAAAAATTAACTATTATAGAAAAAACTCTTTAGATTTAACTAATGATCCAACATAAATCTAAAGAGTTTTTGTTTTTATTTAAATTTAAGCTTTTAAAGCTGTGACTAACCTTTCCAACCCTGTCATAAGAGTCTCTTTAGGACATGCAATATTCATTCTTAAAAAGCCTTCACCATTTTCTCCAAACTTTGATCCTACATGTAAAGCAAGTTTACCTTTTTTGAGAAGAAGGTCTTGCAGCTCTCTATCCGTTTTCTTTAAACTCCTGGCATCAAGCCATACAAGGTATGTTGCTTCAGGCCTCATAACTTTAATGTCTGGTAAATGCTCTTTCAAATAGTTCTCAATGATAACAACATTTTCCTCAAGATAGGGAAGTAGCTCATCAAGCCATTTTTCTCCGTAAGAGTAGGCTGCTTCCATTGCATCTGCACCTAATGTATTAATACTTAAAAGGCCGAAAATTTGCTGAACATTATGATACTTGCGTCTAAGGGAATCATTTGGGATAAGCACCATAGAAGCTTGCAGGCCTGCTAGATTAAATGTTTTACTTGGTGCGATACATGTAATTGTTTGTTTAGCTATATCCTCACGAATAGATGCGATCGGTGTGTACCTACTTCCAAATAATAATAGATCTGAATGAATGTCATCCGAGATAATGATGACATTATGCTTAACACAGAGATCACCTAGTTTAGTCAATTCTTCACGTGACCAAACTCTCCCTCCTGGATTATGAGGGTTACAAAGGATAAACAACTTTGTTTTATCGTCAGAAAGCTTATTTTCCAGGTCAGCAAAATCAATTTCGTAGCGGAAGTCTTCATTAAGGATTAGATTATTGTATAATACTTCTCTTTCATGCTTTTGAGCTATTTCAAAGAATGGATAATAAACAGGCGGTTGAACGACAATTTTATCGTCACCAGCTGTAAATGCATGAATAGCTAAACTAATAGCCGTCACAATTCCAGGAGTATATGTAATGTTTTTAGGGTTTATCTCCCAATTATGTCGTTTTTTTACCCAGCTCTGAACAGCTTTCTCCATTTTTGTTCCAGGCATTGTATAACCAAATATACCGTGATCAGCACGAGTGTGTAATACCTCTATCACTTCATCAGGTACTGAAAAATCCATATCAGCGACCCACATTGGTAAGACATCTTCTACACCGAAAATTTTCTTTGTATAATCCCACTTAACAGAATCTGTTTGTTTTCGATCAATAACCTTATCAAATCGACTCATCTTCTTCACACCCTATCTTTTAATGTGGTAGTTTCTAATGTATATTCTTATCATAAGTGTGTTACAATGTCAGTGCAAAAAATATGATTAACAAAGGTGAAAACATTGGAAGCACAACAAACTAATTTAAAAATAATGGATGTATTATTACAATGGGATCCTTTAGGATATGGTGCAGGTCATTATGAAACAGAGGTAGTCGATGTATTGCAAGCTGTTCACCTTTTGGAGGATGACAGAAAGCTTGCGAGAAAAATACAGGCTATTTTTGAATTCTCATTTGAAGAAATTATTCCACTTTCCGAATGTGAAATAATGGCAGGGAAACTTTTGCTTATAAAAAACAACTCAAGCTGTGAGCTTTAATAGGAGAATGATCATGTAGGAAGCCCTTATGTGTGCAACATAGGGCTTCTTTTTTTAAGTTGCTTGATAGAGGAATGTTGCAATTTTTTCAGAAACATGATCAGGTCTTTCTTCAGGTACAAGATGTCCTGTTTGTTTAAAAGAGAAAAAAGTTGAATTCGGTAAATCCATCTTTAATCTTTCTCCAATATGGACAGGAACTACTTTGTCTTCATTACCCCAAAGAAGTAAGCTTGGTTGTTCAATTTGCTTTAATTCTTCTGAGGAGAGATCTCCTTCATGATCACGTATCATCCGATTTAAGGCTCGGAAAATTTTATCATCGAGGAAGGGCTCCATATACCCATCCATCATTTCCTGGTCAATGAGAGTTCGATCATGAACAACATTGTATAAATTTTTTAAAACACCTTGCCTTGCTAACCAATGCTTTATACCTATATAAAAGTAAGGGAAATATGAACCGATCTTTAAACTCGGATGAACACCTTTCATATAGCCGGAGCTGCACAATAAGACAACTTTCTCAAATAAATCCGGTCTCTGTTTGGCAGCATTTAATGAAACTTGTCCACCCATTGAATGTCCTACAAGGTATGCTTTCTTAATATTTAACCCCTCTACTAATTGTATGACAATTTTCGCCATATTTGTGTACGAATGAACAAACTTTGTTGATTTCTCTGTTTTTCCAAATGGAGGAAGATCAATTGTGACAAGAGTGAAATCTTCCTTTAAAATTGGAATAATCTTACGATAACAAAAGCTCGAGGAGAGAAATCCGTGAATTAATACAATAGTTGGGTTATGGGGGTTGCGTTTGTATACCTCATAGTGAACGTTTATGCCAAAAAGATTCATCGTACTGCAATAATAATCCATAAGCATTCACTCCATTTTTCCTATAAATTAATGTCGATTGTATGGTAAAATATGAGTTTGATTTAACATGTGTTTTTTATAGGTTCTACGGAAAAATTAAAAACACACATGTAAAAATCTACCCTTTTTTCTTTTTATGAAACATATGAAAAACAAGTAATATGGTGGTATAATTGTCTGAAGATTTGAAAAGTAGGAGTGGTATTAATGAAGTTTAGTGAAAAAGAAGTGGAGCTGTTAGAGTTATTACAAGACGACTGCCGCTTAACCGGAGAACAAATCGCTAAAATGATTGATCTATCTGTAGATGAAACGAAAGAAATGATAAAAAAGCTTGAAGAGCAGCGAATTATCGTTGACTATACAGCACAAATAAACTGGGGAAAAGTTGAAGGTCATGAAGGTGTTAAGGCAATGATCGATGTAAAAGTTCAACCGAAGCGCGGTGTTGGCTTTGACGATATTGCGAAGCGCATTTACCGCTTTAATGAAGTAAAATCAGTTTATCTCATGTCTGGAGCATATGATCTCTCCGTCATCATTGAGGGCAAGTCAATGTCTGCGATTGCACAGTTTGTGTCTGAAAAGCTTTCTACTTTAGATTCAGTGTTATCAACAACAACTCATTTTATCTTAAAGAAATATAAACATGATGGTACTATATTTGAACAAGATGATGAGGATAAAAGAATCGTGGTATCTCCATGATTGAACCGTCTAATTATCTCTCAAGTACAGTCAAAAACTTAAAACCATCGGGAATTCGAAAGTTTTTTGACTTAGCTTCAAGCATGGAAGGTGTTATCTCTTTAGGTGTAGGTGAGCCAGATTTTGTTACCCCATGGAATGTGAGGGAAGCAAGTATTTTATCACTTGAGCAAGGACATACATCTTATACAGCCAATGCCGGATTGCTTGAATTAAGAAAAGAGATTAGTCATTACGTAAAGGAAAAAACGGGTATCACATACAGTGCAAAAGAAGAAGTTCTTGTAACTGTCGGTGCAAGCCAAGCACTTGATATTGCGTTAAGAGCGATTGTAAATCCCGGCGATGAAGTAATTGTCATCGAACCTAGCTTTGTTGCGTACTCGTCTTTAGTATCATTAGCAGGAGGAGTTCCTGTTTCTGTCCAAACAAGCGGGGAATTGGAATTTAAGTTACAACCCTCTGATTTAGAAAAAGCGATTACAGATAAAACAAAAGCGATTATTTTATGTTCTCCAAGTAACCCAACCGGAACTGTTCTCAATAAAGAGGACCTTGAAAAAATAGCTGGTATCATTGAAAAACATGATTTACTAGTTATTTCAGATGAAATATATGCTGAGCTGACCTATGATGAGACGTACACAAGCTTTGTTTCTGTTAAGGGAATGGCTGAAAGAACAATTCTTGTCTCAGGCTTCTCAAAAGGGTTTGCAATGACAGGTTGGCGTTTAGGATATGTTGCCGCACACCAGGAGTTTTTGGGTGCTATGTTAAAAATCCATCAATATGCAATGATGTGTGCTCCAACGATGGCTCAATACGCTGCTATTGAAGCGATTAAAAATGGAAAAGAAGATGTTATGCACATGAAAAAAAGCTACAGACAACGTAGAAACTTGTTTGTTAATGCTTTAAATGAAATGGGGCTTTCCTGTCATGTGCCTGGCGGTGCTTTTTATGCATTTCCTTCTATTCAGAAAACAAATCTTTCTTCAGAGGATTTTGCAGAGCAACTGTTAATGGAAGAAAAGGTAGCAGTTGTTCCTGGAAGTGTATTTGGTGAAAGTGGTGAGGGATATATTCGTTGTTCCTATGCATCTTCACTAGAACAACTTCAAGAGGCATTAAGAAGAATGCAGCGATTTGTAGAAAAAAAATGCTGACCATTTATTTAGGTCAGCGTAAATAGAGAAAAAAAGGGGGGGAATACTAGAAAGCCTTATGGGTATAGTATTCCCCTCTTTTTATATGTATTAAACATATTTTTTTGTTTTTTTTCCTCATTTATCTATCTCTCTATACAATCTCATTCCAATCCTGCAACAAAAACCTACAAATATTCGTTTAATGAGTGAAAGAGGAGGGCAGTGACCGCTATGAATGAAGAGGATTTAATTTTAAAAGCTAAACAAGGCAATATGACAGCATTCCAGCAGCTTGTAGAAATACATTATCCCATCGTTGAGAAATTTGCCTACCAATTAGGAAATAGACATGATGAGATTGAAGATATCACCCAGGAAGTATTTATCCGTGTATATCGTTTTCTTGATCAATTTACGAAAGCTAAATTTTCTACTTGGCTATATAAAATCACTTTAAATGTTACAAGAGATTTTGCACGTAAACGACAGTCTAACCTTCGAAAGGTATTTAAAATACAACAGGACTTTAGAAATGATGACTATCCTGAAACAGAAGCAGAAGTAATTCGAAATGAAGAAGACCGTATGCTGCATTTAGCCATTCAAAAACTGGATGAAAAATATCGAATTCCAATCGTGTTATTTTATTTTCATGAAAAAAAATATGAAGAAATTGCTGAAATCATGTCCATTTCGTTATCTACAGTTAAAACGAGAATACTTAGAGGAAAAACAATGCTAAAGAAAGTGTTAGAAGAGTTTAAACAGAAAGAAGGTGACATACATGGATGATAAATTATTTGAAGAACGAATGAAGCAACTAAAAAACTCCTACGACCATATGTCAACAATTTCTTCTGTTGAAAAAATAGTCGGTGAAGTGAAAAAAGCAGAAAAGCCGTATAAACGTAAAGTTAAGCTAACATTACCATATGTCGCTTCGTTTGTTGGAATTTTGTTCATAGCAGGCATATTAGCTACTCAGCTTTTAACTCAACCTGAAAATACAACTGTAGATAAACCATCACAAAACACGCCTGAAAACCGTCCTGTAACAGCGGATGAAGTTGATGCAACGATAAATGAAATAAGAGGTTATTATGAAAGAAAAGTGGATGAGCTTGAAAACAAGCTTGGATTTCCTGATGTGGAACAATATGCTTTTGTACAGGAAGCCAAAGAAGCTGTTCGAAAATTTGAAGGACGAACATCGTATAAATCTCAAACTGAACTGAAAAATTACTCAAATAATGTAAAGCAAATCATTGATTTACGAGTATCTCTACCTAACGAAGAATTTGAGTTAATCCGTACAATGTCAGAAGACAAACAAGTTAGTGACGAGGAAATCATCAAATATATTGAAAAATTGGAATATCTGAAAGAAAGATACACTGATAAATGGGAAAACCTTCATCAAATGCATCAAGGGCAAGTAACCAATATATCAGGATATGTGGATAAGTTAAATTCACCTGACTTTAACATGGGCTCCGAAGAATATATTGACTTAGTTGAAGAGATGAAACGTTTAGGATATCTCTTTATTAACGGTGGAGAAGGTACAATTTATTTTAAGATTAACTATACAAAAATTTCAGAAGCATTTAATGGCCGAATGTCAAAAGAATTAGTGCTTTATCTTGATATCAAGCAAGGAACTAAAATAGCATCTGATGCAGAATTGACTGTTACGAGAAAAGAACTTGAGGAAAAAATCATTCTTTTAGAAGGAATCATCTTAAAAAGTCCAACTTTTGAGGATCTAAACGACTTAAAGCTATTGTACCAACAATGGGTCGAGTATTATTTAATCGGGCTGGATAATTCTCCAGTTAAAGATAATCAAGGATATATGAAAGAAGATATTTTAAACGAGTTTAATACCTTTATTTCAGAATATCCAAACAGCGAGACTTCTATAATTGTACAAAGCTTTATGAGTAAATTAAAGGACCAAGATAATCAATGGACACCTCAATTAAAACAAGAAGCAGAAGCTCTTATCCCATTGAGCTTAAAAGTTGTTCCAAATGGATTACGTGTGAATTTATTACCATTGACAGACCAGATGATGGAAACGTATGAGGCTTACAAAGAATCTGAAAATAATCAGCTGTTAGAGGGTCCTTTTGCTGGCAATAATACAATCGATTTGGTGGTTGCAAGAATGTATATGTATGCTCTTGTAAAAGAGGATTATGAGATGGCATATGCCTTAACATACAAAGGTCCAGATGCTGATGTCCCAACACTTGAGCAATTCACATCAGAAATTAGGGAAGCAGAACTGAATATTCAAAAGTTATCAAATGAAGTGAAAATGGTTGATACAACCTATACACAAACTGGAGAAAGAGTTGAGCACACTTATATTAAACAAAATGGAGAAACAGTTCAGCTCAAGCTAAGACTTGAAGATGGTTATCCAAAAGTAGAATATCGTTCACTATTTTAAAGCAACGGGTTCATCGTTGCTTTTTTTAGGGTATACTACAATATGAGAGCAGTTCAAAATCTTTTGTCAAAAGCATCAAGCTGTGATATAATTTTTAATTGCGTATATTGGGACATATAAATATAAGAAAAATAGGAGTGTTAAATATGACAACTAAGTATGAAATAGGTAGTGTGCATACAGGAAAAGTAACAGGAATTCAACCATACGGAGCATTCGTTGCACTTGACGAAGAAACACAAGGATTAGTACACATTTCTGAAATTACTCATGGTTTTGTAAAGGATGTAAACGAGCACTTAAATATCAATGATGAAGTGCAAGTAAAAGTTCTTTCTATCGATGAGAAATCAGGAAAAATCAGCTTATCAATTCGTGCAACTCAAGAAGCACCAGTTGAAGAGAAAAAAGAAGCTCCTAAAAAACCAAAAAAACGTCAAGCGACTGTTAAGGCTGAAACAGAAACTCCTCAAGGCTTCAACACATTAAAGGATAAATTAGAAGAGTGGATCGAGCAATCTAAACGTGAAGAAGTAAAAAAATAAAAATGAACGGTAAAAAGGATGAACAATAATTTGTGCATCCTTTTTTTGTACTTTTTAAAGTGGAAAAACTTGGCTTATTGCCAAGTTCTAATGGCGAAAATCTTCCATAAAATTTATATACTTTCTGATAAGAAAAAAAGGCTAACCCAACGTTAGCCTCTTTGTATCGTTTATCTTGCTTCTGGACGAGGTTCTCTTGACACTTCTGCAGAAGGCTTAAATAGTAGCCCAAGGTTGATTAATCCGGCAATACCGACTAATCCGTAGATGATTCGTGATAATGCCGATGATTGTCCACCAAAGATAGCGGCTACTAAATCGAATTGAAAGAATCCGATTAGCCCCCAGTTAATGGCTCCAATAATTGTAAGTACAAGTGCTATACGTTGAATTGCGCTCATTGTGCAACCTCCTTATTTGTGAACTACACTATTAGGTTGTGAAGAATACGATTTTCTATTCAAAATTTTTCTTTTACAAAAGCAGATTTCTTTACAAGAAATTGTGAAAATTACATAATCTAAACTGTGGAGGCGATAATGGATGGAAAACTTTACATATTATAATCCGACAAAACTTATTTTTGGTAAGGGACAAGTCGAGCAATTAAAAGCAGAGATACCTCAATATGGAAAAAATGTTCTCCTGGTTTACGGAGGAGGAAGCATCAAGCGTAACGGTTTATATGACCAAGTCGTTGAGATCTTAAAAAAATCAAATCTTAACCTATTTGAATTAGCCGGGGTTGAACCGAATCCGAGATTGTCAACGGTTCATCGCGGAGTGGAGATTTGTAAAAAGGAAAATGTAGATTTTATTTTAGCTGTAGGCGGCGGAAGTGTTATTGACTGTTCAAAAGCGATTGCTGTTGGAGCAAAATACGAAGGTGATGCTTGGGATATTGTGACAAAGAAACATATTCCAACAGAAGCTTTACCATTTGGAACTGTTTTAACATTGGCTGCAACCGGTTCAGAAATGAATTCAGGCTCTGTTATTACAAATTGGGAAACAAAAGAAAAATACGGCTGGGGAAGTCCGCTAACTTTTCCTAAGTTTTCAATCTTAGACCCTGTAAATACATTTACGGTTCCAAAGAATCATACGGTATATGGAATTGTTGATATGATGTCACATATTTTTGAACAGTATTTTCATCATACGAAAAATACCCCATTACAAGACCGTTTCTGTGAATCAACACTTAAAACAGTTATCGAAGCAGCACCTAAATTAATTGAGGATTTAGAGAATTATGAGCTACGTGAGACCATTCTTTATTCAGGAACAATTGCTTTGAATGGACAGTTGCAAATGGGATATCGTGGTGATTGGGCAAGTCATAATATTGAGCATGCGGTATCTGCTGTGTATGATATTCCACATGCTGGAGGTCTGGCAATTCTTTTTCCAAACTGGATGAAGCATAATCTTGACGTTAATGTTTCTCGCTTTGTTCAGCTGGCAGTAAACGTGTTTGACGTTGACCCAACAGGTAAAGACGACCGAACTGTTGCTTTGGAGGGAATTGATCGACTGCGTGAATTCTGGAGTAGCATCGGTGCTCCAAGCCGATTACAGGATTATGACATTACCGATGAAAATATTGATCTCATGGCAGATAAAGCCATGATCAACGGTGAATTCGGAAACTTTAAACAGCTTAACAAGGAAGATGTTGTTGCTATTTTAACTGCTTCTCTATAAAAGTAGAAAACACGGAGGTTCTCCGTGTTTTCTACTTTTAGAAGGCTGCTTATTATAAAATCCTTTGTAAGAAAACTGTACCGTTTGATTCGAGCTCCTGGAGCTCGAATCAACCATTCACTGGGACTTATATTAAAAAATCTAATTATTTGAAAACAGTTTATGTATAAAAGAACTAAGAAATAAGAAAAGAAAAAATAAAAGTTATTGATAACGTTTACAATAAAGATCTTTGCTTGATTTAACCTATCAGTTTAGATAAAGTGATAATAAGCTATAATATAATGATGATTAATGGAGGAAAAACTGTTATGACGCATGTACGTTTTGACTACTCGAATGCCTTACCATTTTTTAACGAACATGAAATTACATACTTACGTGACTTTGTAAAAGTTGCACACCATTCTATTCATGAACAAACTGGCGCTGGAAGTGATTTCTTAGGCTGGGTGGATCTGCCGAAAAACTATGATAAAGAAGAATTTGCACGTATTCAAAAAAGTGCAGAAAAAATCAAAAATGATTCTGATGTTCTTCTTGTCATTGGAATTGGCGGTTCATACCTGGGAGCTCGTGCAGCTATTGAAATGCTGAATCATTCTTTCTACAATTCTTTAGCGAAAGAACAAAGACAAGCTCCACAAGTCATTTTTGTTGGAAATAACATTAGCTCTACATATATGAATGATGTTCTTGATTTACTTGAAGGAAAAGACTTCTCCATTAATGTTATTTCTAAATCTGGTACAACAACAGAGCCTGCTTTAGCATTCCGTATCTTCAGAAAACTACTTGAAGAGAAATACGGCAAAGCGGAAGCAAAACAACGTATCTATGCAACAACTGACAAAGCTCGTGGCGCATTAAAAACACTTGCTACTGAAGAAGGATACGAATCGTTTATCATTCCTGATGATGTAGGCGGTCGTTATTCTGTCTTAACAGCTGTTGGTTTGTTACCGATTGCTGTAACAGGCGTTGATATTGAGGCAATGATGAAAGGTGCTGCAGCTGCTAGTGACGACTTTGGTAAGTCCGAGCTTGAGGAAAACCCTGCATACCAATACGCAGTTGTTCGTAATGTTCTTTATAATAAAGGGAAAACAATTGAAATGCTTATTAACTATGAGCCAGGACTTCAATACTTTGCTGAATGGTGGAAGCAACTATTTGGTGAAAGTGAAGGGAAAGACCAAAAAGGAATTTATCCTTCTTCTGCAAACTTCTCAACAGATCTTCATTCATTAGGTCAATATGTACAAGAAGGACGTCGTGACATTTTTGAAACTGTTATCAATGTTGAAACATCTCGTCATGAGCTAACTGTAGAAGCAGAAGAAAGTGATTTGGACGGATTAAATTACCTTGCTGGTAAATCTGTAGATTTCGTTAACAAAAAGGCATTCCAAGGTACAATGTTAGCTCACACTGATGGAGGAGTACCAAACTTAGTTGTTTCTATTCCTCAAATGGATGAGTACACATTTGGTTACTTAGTGTATTTCTTCGAAAAAGCATGTGCAATGAGCGGTTACTTATTAGGAGTAAATCCATTTGACCAACCAGGTGTTGAAGCATACAAAGTAAATATGTTTGCATTACTTGGAAAACCCGGCTTTGAAGAGAAAAAAGCTGAGCTTGAAAAACGCTTAGAAAAATAAATTTCAAATTAAAAAGGTCGACTAATTGTCGGCCTTTTTAATTTGAAATTAGCTATAGCATGATTTTTCACAAATGGGCAAATCTAAAGAAAAAGGAGGGTTTGCCATGATTGAAGTTCGTTCAAGATTAGAAGGACAAACATTTCAATTATATGACTTAGAACAAACACTTAAGCCTTTAGGATATGATATTGGTGGAAACTGGGATTATGACCACGGTTCCTTTGATTATAAAATGGATTCAGAAGTTGGCTATCAATTTTTGAGAATTCCTTTTACATCAGTAGATGGTCAGCTTGACTCAAGAAATACAACAGTCAAGCTTGGAACACCTTTTCTTTTATCACATAAATATCAGATAGGTTTAGATGACCATGTCCATATTGGGAATTTTAGTGCTTCCTTTGATCAATTTCAGGAGCCGGTTGATAAGGATGCAACCTTCCCGGAAGAATATATTGATTTGGGGAAGGCGCTAGTGAAGGAGCTTGAGGCTGCATTATTAGATTAGTGAGTAAAGACAATTAGAAAATCATGCTGTTGAATTGTATAGGAGAGGGGTGGATTTACTTTTGCCTCATCTCCTCTTTTTATACCAATTAAGATCGATTCGTTTTCCAGCAGTTCATAACTGGCTTCTCTAAATGATTTACCAATGAATCTAGAATCAACTGGAATGATTTTGAATGAATTTCCTGTAGCTGGATTAAACTCCGAGTAAAATGATGACAAACCGCTTTTGGCAAGGTAACTACTCATCATTAAATGACTTGTTAGTTTATAGGTTTTAATGATTTCATCTGCTCCTGCTCTTGTTGCATTATTATTTTGTTGCTCTGTTAAAATTTCAACTACACAATATAGTTTAGGGTTAATCCCTTTTAATGCTAATAGGACGAGAATAGAATTCATATCTGCATCTTGTTCGTTTTTGTGTTGGTCAGCAGTAATAATCGCTGCATCTGCGTCAAGGACTTTTGCTTTTAATAAAGTTTCGTCATGGATCGGATTTCCTTTAATAAAATGTACGTTCTCGATTAAAGGTGATTCTTTTAATGACGAATCTATAAGGACGATTTGTTTAAAGGGTTTAACTGCTTGAAGAGAGTCAACCATTTCTTTGGCTTTTTCATTCCAACCTATTAAGACAATATGATTTTTTCCTGTAAACCTAACTCTCCCTTCTAAATAGGAATGTTGCTTTTTAATAGCCGCGGTTGATACACTAGCAAAATAAGCAGTAACAAAACTTGCTCCGGCTAATATCATTAGCATAGCTACACCTCTGCCAACATAGGTTTGAGGGACATAATCTCCAAATCCTACAGTAGAAACAGTGACAACAGCCCACCAAACTCCATCAAAAATTGTGGGGAATTCCTTGGGCTCCACAAGTGAAATGATTTCCCCAAATACCAGAACAATAAGGAGAACGATAATGGTAATCCGGTAATGAATGGGCCAGCGAAGCCATTGAACAATTGTTCTATTTGTTCTAGCCATTATGATTCTCCCTTCTTATTAGGTAAAAATGATAAAACCTCTTTAACAATAGTATTGATTTTTGCTGTTACTTCCTCTCTGCCATAAACCTTAATAGCTTTCTCTATCGTCTCGACGGTCTCTTCTGAAAATTCTATTAATGCCCTATCTTCTTCGGAGTCATTATAAAACCCGATAAATGTATCTAAGCCTTCGTTCATTTTATCTATTGCTTCACTTAAAAGTTTCTTTTCTTCATCGGTCACTTTCAAGTAGTATCACATCCTTCGTAAGACGATCATAATCATTTATTAGTTTTAGTATGTACACCATGCAGACGTAGCTTGCGTATTTATGGAAATTAAATTTCTATGGTAGAAAAAATGCTTTTGCTCACACTATAACTAGGGATTACAACTTATAAGGAGGGTATATACAATGTTTTTTCATCCACTGGATTTTTTAATTATTATTGCTTTCGGACTTTCATTATGGGCTCAATTTAGGGTGAAAGGAAATTTTGAAAAATATGCAAAAGTATACTCATCTTCAGGATTAACAGGTGCTGAGATAGCGAGAAAAATACTAGATCGGAATGGGTTAGTTGATGTACCGGTTGAGCATATAAGAGGGGCGTTAACAGATCATTATGATCCTATGCGAAAAACAGTTAGGTTATCGGATTCAGTATACGGCAGTCAATCAATTGCTGCTGTCTCAGTTGCAGCACATGAAGTTGGCCATGCCATTCAGCATAGTGAGGCATACGGAGCACTTGTTCTACGTCATAAAATGTTTCCTATTGTAAATTTCACATCAGGTATCGCTCCATTTTTATTGTTCGGGGGATTTTTATTAGGGAGTTTCAATTTAATTGGTTTAGGTATCATCTTTTTTTCAGCTGTTGTTGCTTTTCAGCTTGTCACCCTTCCAGTAGAATATAATGCAAGTTCAAGAGCGAAGCATATTATGATTTCTGAGGGGCTGATGACAAATGAAGAGGAACGGGGCGTTAGTAAAGTTTTAAATGCTGCTGCTCTAACATATGTTGCTGCTGCACTTTTATCCTTGCTTCAGCTATTTAAGTTTATTGCGATATTCTCTCAAGGAAATCGAGAATAAAACTATAAATAGTTCGAAAGTCGAAAATTGTCAAAAAATAAAGTTTATTCTAGGCAATTAAAGCTATATATGATACATTCTCATATAGAAATAGTAAATTTTAGAAAAATATTGTTACTAAAATGGGAGAGACCAATGAATAAATATTTTCAGTTATTGGTGAAAAATGTAAAGAAACAGCTTGAAACATGGCTAAATGAAAAGGAAGTTATTCAACATAAGGAAGTATATAGATTTTTACATTCAATTGCAGGAACAGCATCAACAATAGGATTTACAGTTGCCGGTGATATGGCAAGGAAACTAATGGGTCAACTAAATTTGGATGAAGAAAGGGAGTGGAAAAAAGAGGACTTACAATCTTTTTTACTACCTCTTATTTCTATCATTTACTATGAGGAATATTCAAATATCGATGAAATTATTGAAAGAAAAAGTGAATATGAAGATAAAAAGCTAATTTTACTAATTGATGATGATACAGCTCTTTTAATGTATTTAAAGGAAAAGTTGGAAGAAAACGATTGGATTGTTATAGCTGTTGCTGACCCTGATCGAGCGATCAACTCTTATTATGATTTAAATCCTAGTTGTGTCATTATTGATATTCATATGAAAGACAAGAATGGGTTGGATGTGTTGTTACAACTTAAAGAAAAAATGAAACAGCAATTTATTCCAACAATCATGATAAGCAATGATCAATCAAAAGAGTTAAGAATCAAAAGCTATAAGCTAGGTACAGATGATTTTATTCATAAACCAATAGACATAGAAGAATTTGTTGTCCGTATAAACCGTCAATTAGAAAGAAAGCAGGCAATTGATAATGTCATGTTAATTGACGAACTAACACGAGTATATAATCGCAAGTTTTTACCACAAACCTATGACCGCTTTGTAAGTAGTTTGAATAGAAGACGACAACCATTTTGTATGGCTCTATTAGATTTGGATCACTTTAAAAATGTAAATGACACGTATGGTCACATCGTAGGAGACGAGGTATTGGCAACATTTGCTGATACGGTAAGAAAAGGGTTGCGTATTAATGACATTATTATCCGATATGGCGGGGAGGAATTCATTATTCTGCTTCCTGAAACAAAAACTAGGGAAGCTAAGCTTGTACTTGAAAGAATTTTAAAGGAATTTTCCAACATTCCCTTTGAGGCAAATGATGAGGAGTTTTATTGTTCATTTTCTTCAGGTATACATGAAGTACAATCAAATGAAACTGATTTAAAAAAGAATATTGAAATTGCAGATGCTGCCCTTTATGAAGCTAAGCAGGCTGGAAGAAATCAAATTAAGGTGGCAGCAGTTCATAATCTGGAGATTAAAAAGAAACCAATTCATGTTGGAATAGTGGATGATGATCCAATTATTCGAACAATGTTGGAGGATTTAATTAGCAAAAGTAAAATTATGGACGATTTTACTGTTGATATTCAGACGTTTAAAGATGGTATGGAATTTATTGAAGCAGATTGGCATTTGAAAAATAATGAACAATTTTTAATTATTTTAGATGGTATGATGCCTAGAATGGATGGATTAGAGGTATTGCAAAAGCTTAGGGCCCTTCCATATCAAGAGAGATTTACTGTAATGATGTTAACGTCACGAAAAAGCGAACATGACATCACGAGAGCATTAAAATTAGGAGCAGATGATTATATTACAAAACCATTTAAGCTGTTGGAGCTCGAAACACGGTTAGGCCATTTAATTAAGAGGATGAAATAATATGATTGAATTGAGTCTCGTTTTTCTCCTTATTTTTTTTCTTGGAATGTTTTTTCTTTTAGTTAGTCTTTTTCTGTACATGATGATTGTAAAGAGAATTCGAAATGAAACGAGAAAAAAAATTGAAGGATATAAAGAAACATATCGATTAGATATGTTTCATTTTTTACAATCAGGTAATGAAGGCTCTTTAAAACCAGATGGAAGTCAGGAAAAGTTTATTGCCCTTATAGAACTTCTTAATGAGTATGCGGATGTATTGGATAGTGAAGATATTAAGCAAAGAATAAGTAACTTTGCCAAAAGATATTTAACAAATTATATTGTTGATCAGATAAAGAAAAAACGGTGGAGCTTACGGATGAATGCTCTTTATTCAATTGAAGACTTTTACATGGATCACCTAGTAGATCTTTTACACGATATTTATAATAAAAAGCACATTTCTGTCACTGAAAAAATTCAAATGCTAAGGTTGTTTGCAAAATTTAATGATAACAAAACAGTTGAATATATAAAGAATGTGGATTCATCTATTTCTGACTTTGATTTATTAACAATCCTATCTCTTTTCGAGGAGGATTCTTTTAACGAATTAGTCAAAGACTTTGACACATTTTCTAAACAGATGCAATATATGATCATTGAAACAATTGGGAAGAAACAATACTTGCATCACCACAATCTCCTAGAGAAATTGCTTCAAAGTGATGATGAAGAAATGAGAATACGAACCTTAAAAGCTTATGCTTATACAGGTGCACCAATGAATGAAACAACGTTAAGAGCTTTCTTTTCATCATCTAATTGGCAGGTACGAATGATGGCTGCAAAGGTAGCTGGGGCAAGAAGATTAAGTGTTTTTGAACATCAACTTATTACTTTATTATCAGATCATGAGTACGTTGTCAGGGCAGAAGCAGCTAAAGCAATTCTGCAGTTTAAAGGTGGAATAAACATGCTAAAGAAAGTCATAGAGGAAACAACAGATAGATTTGCCAGGGATATGGCACAGGAATGGATTAGCAAAGAGAGCGGTGATGATCATTAATTGGTCTGATTTCTTAGTTGTCGGTAGCTGGGTTATATTGATATATATGTTTGTAATTATTGCTGTTTATGGTGGTATGTTAATCATTTCTCTTTTTCATATCCGAAAAACATATGAACTAGACGAGTTTGAGCCATATGAGGAATTGTTACAATCGGAATTTACAAAGCCGGTATCTATTCTTGTTCCTGCTTACAATGAATCCGCCGGAATTTATGGGAGTATACGGTCATTGATCAGTATTGAATATCCAGAATATGAAATTATTATTATAAATGATGGATCAAAGGATGATACACTGGAAAAACTTATTGACCGTTTTAACATGATAAAAATTAATCGTGTCATACGAAAGCAATTGGAAACAAAAGAAGTAAAGGGAATTTATCAATCCACTATCTATCCTAATTTAATTGTCATTGACAAAGAAAATGGAGGAAAGGCGGATGCTTTAAATGCAGGAATTAATTTATCACGATATCCATATTTTTGCTCACTTGATGGAGATTCAATTATTGAGCGCAATGCATTCCTTAAAGTATTAAAACCAATTATAGAATCTGATGATGAGGTGATTGCCTCTGGGGGCAGTGTGAGAATTGCCAATGGATGTGATATCCAAAACGGTGAACTCGTTAATGTGGAACTTTCGAGAAAACCACTTGTTATTATGCAGATTATCGAGTATTTGCGGGCGTTTTTAACAGGAAGGGTTGGTTTGAGTGAAAACAACTTACTTCTAATTGTATCAGGTGCCTTTGGTGTTTTTTCAAAGAAATGGGTGGTTGAAGCAGGCGGCTATGCTCACACTGTTGGTGAGGATATGGAATTAGTTGTTCGTCTTCATCGATTAATTAAAGAAAAAAAGGCAAATAAAAAAATTATCTATGTACCGGATCCGGTTTGCTGGACCGAAGCACCTGAGTCTATTAAATATTTACGCCGTCAACGAAAAAGATGGCATAAAGGTTTGTTTGATAGCCTTTGGAAACATCGAAAACTTATGTTTAATCCTAAGTATGGATCAATTGGATTATTTTCGATGCCGTATTTCTTTTTTGTTGAATTTTTAGGACCGTTAATAGAGTTGATTGGGTATATCATTCTAATTATCTCTATTTTTACCGGAAGTATTTTTTTTGAATTCGCCATTATCTTTTTCCTTCTTTCACTTATTTATGGATCTATATATTCCATGGCGTCTGTTTTATTAGAGGAGTGGAGTATGGAAAGATATCCTAAGGTAAAACACTTTGTCATCCTTTTTCTTGTTTCCATGACAGAAACACTCTGGTATCGTCCTCTTACAGTTATATGGAGGGTAGAGGGAATGATAGAGATGGTAACAGGGAAAAAAGGTTGGGGAGAAATGGTGAGAAAAGGTGTGTCAAATGACTAAGAAAAATGTATTTCTTTCAGTTGGATTTCTACTACTGCTTATGATTTTCTCAGCTCCTTTTTGGACATGGCAATTAAAAGCAAGTAAAGATCTTAACGTACTTATTGTCGACAAAACAGTTCCGGATCAATCTTACCGTGAGCATAAAGGATTGATCTGGATACTAAACCATTTAAAGCTTAAAAAAGAGGGAACTACCTATAATCAAGAGGATGATTATGTAGGCTTTGTTCCAACTGACAATCCGCCGGAGTTTCAAACACGGGACCTTCCGGAAGATTTATCTTCTTATGATATTTTATATTTAGCCGATGGATACGGCGTATACAAAGATGAATATATGGGCGGTAACCAGGAGGGGAATCGGTCAGAGCTACTTTATGGAGGTATAACACAAGGGGAAGTTCAAGCACTAAATGCTTCATTAATAGAAAATAACCAAACATTAATTGCAGAGTTTAATACATTTGGCTCTCCAACTGAGACAAATGTAAGGGGAGACTTTTATCATTTATTGAATTTAGATTGGACTGGCTGGATGGGAAGGTATTTCCATGATTTAACTAATAGTGAAGTGCCTGTCTGGGTAAAGCAAAATTACGAAGCACAATATAAAGAGCCTTTTGAATTTAAAGGAAACGGATTTGTTTTTGTTAATGAGAAAGATCAAGTTGTCGTGTTAACAGACAAAGATATGTCGGAAAATCATGCATTATTTCAGTTAACAGACAATGGGCAAAACCAATTCGATTTAACAAAGCCTGTTCAATATAATTATTGGTTTGATATTGTGGAGGCACGGAATGAAGAAGAGGTACAAGCAACATTTGAATTATCATTAACAGATAGCGGCAAACAAAAATTAGAAGATCATGGAATTCCAATTCAATTTCCTGCTGTCATTCATCATCAAGATCAATCATATGACACCTACTACTTTGCAGGTGATTTTGTTGATCAGGAAAAAGTTCCAACTATTTTTCAAATGAATGGATTGTCGTGGTGGCAAAAATTATTTTCGTTTGAAAGAGAAGGGAGAACAGATACTTTCTTTTGGAAAGCTTATGTTCCAATGATGACTGAAATATTAACTAAAGAGAAGGTTTATGGCACTAATCAGAAAGCTATTGTTGAGCCTGAAATCCTTAACAAGGAAGGTATAAAACTGACTGGTGCTGCAAGTGACGAGTATCTTCAAGTTTATAAAAATGGGAAATGGGAAGATATGCTGATAAAAGGCGTTAATATGGGGATCGCGAAACCAGGAACTTTCCCCGGAGAAACCGGGATTACCAAGGAAGAGTATGCAAGATGGTTTGATCAAATAAGTGAAATGAACGCAAATGCACTTCGTGTTTACACAATTCATCCACCTGCATTTTATCAAGCTTTGTTTGAACATAATATCAGCACGAAGAATCCAATCTATTTATTCCATGGAGTATGGGTAAATGAGGATGTCTTTTTTGATGAGGATAAGAAAAAAACAGCTTATGACCCTGAAGTAATGGATGATTTTAAAGCAGAGATACAACGGACAATTGATATTATTCATGGAAATGCTTTTATTGAAGAAAGGGCTGGACATGCAAGTGGGAAATATGTTCATGATTTGTCTCCATATTTATTAGGTTGGGTTATTGGGGTTGAGTGGGATCCTAAAGCTGTTGTAAGAACAAATGAGAAATACCCGGACAAAACGAGCTTTGATGGACAATATTTTACAACTTCAAATTCGTCACCTTTTGAAGTGTGGCTTGCTGAGATGATGGATTTTACAGCAAAATATGAAGCAGACACATACAACTGGCAGCATCCGATGAGTTTTACGAACTGGGTAACTACAGACCTATTAGAGCATCCTGCTGAACCAAGTGAAGAAGAAGATATGGTATCAATAAATCCAAATCTAATTAAAGCGAAGGAAACATTCTACCCGGGAGTGTTTGCATCTTATCATATTTATCCGTATTACCCTGATTTCTTAAACTACGAGGAAAAGTACGTAAACTATGTTGATCATCGGGGAGAAAAGAATAACTATGCAGGCTATCTAAATGATATGAAAGAACATCATGATATGCCCGTACTAGTTGCTGAATATGGGATTCCGGCATCTAGAGGTTTAACACATGAAAACGTCCATGGTTATGACCAAGGTCACCATTCGGAACAAGAGCAAGGCCAATATTTAGTTAGTTTATATGAAGACATAGTTAAAGAAAAGATGGCTGGCGGTCTCGTTTTTGCATGGCAGGATGAATGGTTCAAACGGACATGGAACACGATGGATTATGATAATCCTAACCGCAGACCATACTGGGATAATATCCAAACAAATGAGCAGCATTTTGGTTTGCTGAGCTTTGATCCGGATACGGAAGAAAAGCAGTTGCTTATAGATGGAGAAACCTCCGATTGGGAGAATAGAAATGAGCAGCCAATTGTAGAGGGGAAAGAACAAGACATCATTAAAGATATTTTTATGTCCAGTGATGAACGAGGCTTGTTTATCCGTATTGATTATGATGAAAAACAATGGAATCCTAAGAATTTTAATACGTCGCTCCTGTTAGACACAATAAAAGGTCAAGGACAGTCGACTATTCCAAGCGTCGATAGTGTGAAGGAAGATGGAATCGATTTTGTCGTAGAGCTTAATGGTGAAGAAACATCAAGGGTTTTAATTGATAGTTATTATGACACGTTTTACTATCACTATGGACATCTTCTTGAGATGATTCCAATGAAAAATTATGCGAACAAAAAAAATAATGGGGTATATCATCCTATTCGCTTAACACTTAATAAAGAATTGACGATAAATAATGAAGAGGGACAACTAAAAGTACCTTTTTCTGATTATGAAACAGGTAAATTAACATATGGTAATGGCAATCCTGAGATGGAAAATTCCTCTTCTCTTGCGGATTTCTATATAAAAGATGGAACACTTGAACTCCGCTTGCCTTGGTTACTGTTGAATGTAAAGGACCCTAGTCAGAAAGAAATTATAGGTGATTTATGGTCAGGGAAATCTCTAGAAGATAATTCAGAAACAATTGATTCTGTTTTTGCCAAAATTGTGGTTTCAAGCAAAAATAAAGAATCTGTACAGCAAATACCTTCTTCTAAAGGAGAATGGATTAAGTATTCGTGGGATAAGTGGGAAGAACCAACCTACCATGAACGGTTGAAAAAATCCTATGATTACTTGCAAGAGGCGTTTGGAAGGATAATGAAAGATTAATAAAAGAAAAGAAATCTCAGACTTGATATAAGCTTATTCGGGTCTGGGATTTTTAACAGAGGAGAGACTTAAGATGCAAAGGATATTACTTGCAGAGGATGAAGAAGTATTACGAATGCTTGTTGTAGATACACTTGAAGATGAAGGGTACATCATTGATGAAGCTTGTGATGGGGAAGAGGCTTATGATCTCATCAAACAAAATGACTATGATCTTATTCTTCTTGACTATATGATGCCTGTATACACGGGATTGGAATTAATTGAAATGATACGTAAAGATCAAATTCAAACAAAAATTATGATGCTCAGTGCAAAAAGTCAAGCATCTGATCAACAAAATGTATTGGAAGCTGGTGCTGATTTCTTTATGTCAAAACCTTTCAGCCCCATTCAGCTTGTTGAAAGAATTGAGGAGATTTTAGGTGAAGCTGAATAAATACTTAAAAACCAGTTTAGCAAGACAATTTAGTTTGTTGACCATTTCGATCATTCTAGCGTTTAGTTTTTTGCTGACAGGGTTATTGATTTATCAAAACAATATAACAAATGATTTTGAACAGACCAATGACCGACTGGAAAAGAAAGATGCGATTACCTCAGAGTTAGACTATTCATTCAATTTAGCTATCTCTGAAATGAGAGCATATTATGCCTTTGATGGTGGAGTATCTTACTTTAATAGTGTTATAAAACAAAAGGAAAACGTTAAGAAAAAGATTGATGAATTAGAGGGCGTGGTCGATAGCGAAGATGATGTATTATTTATTCAGCAGATTCAAGGCTTCTATAGTTATTATTTTGAAGATACGATGCCAAAATCAAAAGAATTTTACGATAATGGTCAAACGAGTGAAGTTATAAATATAGCGGTTGGTCAAAATGCATCGGAAATTATAAGGTCATATCAAGGAAATATAAAAGAGTACACCGGGAATCTGGATAAACAACTATCCACATTACATGATACTTATAGCAAAAATATATTCATCAGTCAGGTTGTATTTGGTAGTCTCCTCTTCCTATTAATATGTGCAATGGCTATTTTCACTAGAAAAATGCTTGTTAGTATCGGGAAGCCACTAAAAAAACTAGCACTTGCCGCCGGTGAAATTGCAGAGGGTAATCCAATTCTTTTTAATGACTCTACAAAACGTGAAGATGAACTTGGCCTCCTTTCCATTGCCTTCGAAAAGATGACAAAAAGTATTCAAGACAAAGAACAGGATTTAAGCGCACAAAATGAGGAATTGTTTGCTCAGCAGGATGAGTTACAAGCACAGCAAAATGAGCTTGAAGAAGCTTTAAAGACGACCCAGAAACGAGAACTTGACCTTAAACGACGTAATGATTTAGTCAATGGACTAGCAAACACACTTGATAAACAGAAAGTATTAAAAAGTATTGTAGAAACAATGTGTGAAGTAATTGGTGCTGATAAGGGATTAATTGTCCTATTAAGCCGTGGCCTGCCACATTCAAGCTTTGGAGTCTCAGAGGAGGGTGTAAGGCAATTTATCAATCACTTAGATTCCGGCTTAATGATTAGACTTGAGGAGAGAAAAGTGCCTTTTATCATTAAGCGTAAATGTGAAACTGAAGAGCAAGGTTTTCATACTCAAACATCCTACTGCTTTGATATTTATATGCCTGTTCTGTCCTCATCTGGATTAATGGAAGCTGTTATGGTGTATACAAGGTTAGATCAAGCGTTTACTGACGAGGAATTAGTCGAATTCAATGGCTTAAGTAAACAAATTGCCATCTCTTTAGATAAGATCCGAATCTTTGAATTATCTGAAGGGGAACGTCAATTGACCCAGGATATTTTAGATACGATTAATGAAGGTATTCAGTTAATTGATTCGAATGGTATTGTTTTGCAGGTTAACACAAAGATGTGTGACATTATTGAATCTCAAAGAGAAACAATGCTCCAAAACTCATATAAAAATTGGTTGGAAACATTATTGAAGAATGCCGATAATCGCCAGGAACTAAAAGCGTTTTTTGACCGAATTGTGCTTGAAGGAAAAACAGATCGTAAGTCATTTGTTTTTCATCAACAAAGTCCAACTATTAAAGTCATTCAAGTGTACTGTGAGCCACTTACACGTGACGGGGAAAAATTCGGAACGGTCGTAGTTTATCGTGATATTACAAAGGAATATGAAGTTGATGTCATGAAATCTGAGTTTGTAAGTACGGTGAGCCATGAATTGCGAACACCTCTAGCAAGTGTTCTAGGTTTTACTGAGTTAATGTTGAACAGAGAATTAAAACCTGAAAGACAAAAGAAATATCTAACAACAATTTACCAAGAAGCAAAACGACTAACTGTACTTATCAATGATTTTTTAGATGTTCAACGAATGGAAGCGGGAAAACAAACCTATGATAAAAAGTTCGATGATATTGTTCCGCTTATTTCTACTATCGTTGAAACACATCAAGTGAATTATCCGAGTCATTCAATTCAATATCATGTCCAAACCTCTAATACAATGGTTTTAGGTGATAAGGATAAAATCAGCCAGGTTTTTACAAACTTAATAAGTAATGCAATTAAGTATTCTCCAAATGGTGGAAATATTGTCATTACAGTATTTGAAGAAGATACGAAATTAAAAGTATCGATAAAAGATGAAGGCCTCGGAATACCGGAAGAAGCAATTGATAAATTATTCACCAAATTTTATCGAGTTGATAATTCTGATCGAAGAAGAATTGGTGGCACAGGCCTAGGTTTGGCAATCGTTAAAGAAATCATGAAGGCACATGATGGAGATGTACTTATTCAATCAGAACTTAAAAAAGGTAGTATCTTTACAGTGAGTTTCCCGTTAGTTATCGGAATAGGAGATCATGCAAAAGATAAACATGCAGTAACGTCACCGAAAGGAAAGGTGAATGTCATTATTGTCGAAGATGATAATAGCCTTGCAAATTTACTAAAAACAGAGCTGGAAGAAAGTAACTTTCATGTTAAAACTTTTAGTAATGGTGAAACTGCTTTGGAAGCAATAAAAGTAGAGAGACCGGATGCGATTGTTCTTGATATTATGTTGGAAGAAAAAGGACTGGATGGCTGGGATATTATTAAACAGTTAAAAAATATTGACGAATTAAAATCGATCCCAATTTTCATTTCTTCTGCATTGGATGAAAAGGAGAAGGGGTTAGCTTTAGGTGCAAATGAGTATTTGATCAAACCGTATCAGCCGAGTAAACTGTCAAAACTCATTCTTCAAACATTATTGAAAAAGGATTGGAGCGGTCAAATATTGATTCCTAGTGAAGAAAATAGTGAAGACCAGCGATAGATTCCTAACATGTTACTCCATAATGAATCTGTTTAAACTCCGTCTTTTAATGGTATATACTAGGAATAGATATCAAAGAGAGGTGTGGTTTAAATGATAGAGAAGTATACAATTGAGACTCATCAACGAGATGAAATGAAAGAAATAACACATATTGTCCAAGCTTTTGTCAATGAAAAGCAAATTCAAGATGGTCAGGTCCTCGTATATTGTCCACACACGACTGCTGGAATTACAATTAATGAAAATGCAGATCCGGATGTAAAAACGGATATGTTAAGAAGATTTGATGAAATGTATCCATGGAAAGTTGCGAAGGATCTCCATGCGGAAGGAAATACAGCCGCTCATATGAAGGCAAGCACGGTTGGAGCTTCCCAAACGATTATTGTTTCAGATGGGGAACTTTTACTGGGAACATGGCAAGGTGTCTATTTTTGTGAATTTGATGGACCGAGGCAACGGAATTTTCACCTCAAAGGTTGGTAGAAAACAAAAAATAGCATATTAAAAAAAGCATCGGATTTTACCGATGCTTTTTTTAAATATAATAATATTGAAATCCAATTTTCCCAACAATTGTCCTTGTATCAATAAATTGAGGAACCCGATTTCTGGAAAGTGAAAAACGGTAGAGATACAGATGGTCTAGTCTGGTTACCTGTGAAAGCAGAAAAGCGGATTCTGTCGGATATGGCTTGCGGCGCTTATTTAAAGATTCTATGATTCCATCAGCAGTCTTTATTCCAATACCATGTCCGAAGTATAAATCGTTTCCTAGATCTATCACATTTTCACCTTGCCAATGTGGAGTTTGCGGATTGAATTGCGGGTTATCGAAATATAAACAGTCCCCTGGAATATAATCATTTCCCCGCCGGGTAAAAAATGGCAAATCATTATCAGATTGCCAGTCACGTAGATATAAACCTTGATATATACGATTGAATTGAGCCACATCAATTGAGTCTAGTACAGCTTTATAAAAAATAATGACAATACTTGTTGCACATTCAAATCCGTATTCTCTACCATTTTGAAAAATATCTGAAATGGCAACGGAAGGGTCTACCCCTGGTCTTAATTTAAACCCGCCTTGTTCTGTTAACTGCCAAAACTGTTCATTACACCTCGCTCCCTCAAAGGTTGTGAACTTAGCTTTACTAGCTAATAATTGACGAGCGGCTTGGATGGTGGCATAACGCAGGTGTAGGGTGAATTCAAAATGCTGAATATCTAAAAAAGAATAATTCTCTTGATAGCGATTCATTTTGTCAATCATTTCATTTTTTTCTGGCTCAAAATCGGAGGATTTTAAAGTGTTTGCATCCACCACACGGTTACCTATAACAATCATGATGTCCCTCCTAAGGAAATTGTCATATTATATTGTATGGTGGTGCAATCGAAGATAGAAATAAAATACTGAATTCATACTTTAATACGTTTTTCTAAAATTACATAGGATTGTAGTTGGTATTTTTAGGAATTTCTGTTTCTCTAAAGTTGTCAGCAAGAATTTTCAAATTGCTTTGCAGCTCTTTTCCTGTCATCGGGAGACCATGTCCTGTTATAGTTGCTTCGGGTTGAAGAGCTTCTATTTTTTTAACTGATTGTTCTGCAGCTTCCCAATCTTGAGTAAAGTATGCCGGTGGACCATGCATTTCCTGTTTTTGTGTGATCACATCGTATAGAGATTCTTGCTCCACTGTTGTTATGGCATCTCCTGCGATTAAGAATTGATCACTGTCTCTAAATAAGGAAATATGTCCAGGTGTATGACCAGGAGTGTGAAGATAACGCCAATTTGGTAAACATGGAACACTGCCATCACCATTTAATAATTGTAAATGAGAGCCTATATCTATACTGTGTCTTGGAAATAACGGAGACATCTTTGCGACAAGTCCTTCTGCTTTAGGGTTTGGTGGTGGATAGTCACTTTTTCCATTTAAGTATGGTTGTTCCAAAGGGTGAGCATACACAGGAACATCCCATTTGTTGATTAATTCCTGCAATGCACCAACATGATCGAAATGGCCGTGAGTTAGTACGATCCCCAAAGGCTTGCAGTTTTCTCCAAATCTCTTTATAGCCTCTCCTATGATGACTTCTTCCGCCCCTGGCATACCTGCGTCAATTAATACAAATTCATTTGACTCCTTCGGGTTACCAAGAAAAACGACATTAACAATTTGAACAGAAAAGCAATAAACATCTGGCGCAACCTCTAAACCCATTCCACTTGTAATCGAAGTAAGGGGCATTTTATCCACATTATAACCTCCAGATTCTTATAATAATGTTAGTATTTCTTAAAATCCTCAGAGTATGACTTTGTTAAGGTATGGGATATTGGTTTTCTCCTATCTTATCTTGAACTATAATTAAGAAAAGAAAAATAAATTAAACAGGGAGACATTTAACATGTACATTGTGCATTCAACATTTCACGTCCCAGAAGAGAAAACGGAAGAAGTTATTACTATTTATCGAACAAGGTCAAAGTTAGTTGATGAATATAAAGGCTTTAAATCATTTCAGCTCTTGCAAAACGAAATAAAGCCAGGTGAGTTAACCGTTCAAATAATATGGGAAACAAAGCAGGACTATGTAAACTGGGTAACAAGTGATGCGTATAAAAAGGTACATGAGCTGGAGAAGAATTATCCGGATCAAGAATTGGCTGCTATTAAGCCGATTGTACAAAGGTTTAAAGTGGTGGCCGAATGAAAAAAGAAATCGTAGAAGAGATTATTGACGAAGTTGTTGAAGGAATTTATGTGTCTTTTCCCAGTTTAGCTGAAAAATACGGGGAGATTGGCAGAAAAAAATGTGTTGAGGACAATCATCATCATTTTAAGCATTTGGACACAGCCTTTTCACTAAATGAAGAAAAGATTTTTACTGACTATGCGCTTTGGCTTAATAATGTGTTAACATCACGGGGAATGAAAGAAGACCATTTAATTGATAATTTTGATCGGATAAGACAGGCATTACATACACATCAATCAGATGAGGCCGTGAAATATAAGCAATATTTACAATCTGCAATTGCAACACTTGAAAATGTGAAAGTAGAGAAGGGGGTGTAATCTCCTTCTTTTTTTCTGTAGAATTTTTTAGTTCTATTTGAATAAGATTATTTATTGACAAGTAGGTGGAGGCGTTTTATAGTTAAACACGTTAATAGTTAAATTGTTTAATTATTTTTTGGAGGCATGTTCCTAATGAACGATCAGTTGATACAAGATTTAATCAATAGGTATGTAGATGTAAGTTTCGCTGTGACCAAAAAAGCAGAGAATCTTATTAAAGAGAGCATTGGTGACACGATTACGAATGACCAGCATTATACACTTCGGTATATACATAAAGCTGGGACGTGTACTTCTACAGAGCTTTCTGAAGTTTTTGACGTAAAGAAAAGTGCAATTACGGCTATTATTAATCGTCTTACAGAAAAAGAATTGATTAAGAGAACACGTGATGAAAAGGATCGTCGTGTCATTTATCTAACCTTATCTGATAAGGGAAAAGACTTGTTTGAAAAAACAGAGGAAAAAATCCATAAGCTTGTGGAGTCCATTATCACGAGCTTTGATGAAAGGGAAATTGTTTCTTTTATTGAAACGTATGAAAAATTAAATACGCAATTAGATACGCTGAAAGATTGCAAAATGGAGGATTAACTGTGAGTACAATAATCAAAGGAAAATGGTTTGTTATTATTGGATGGATTGCAGTTGTTGTTGGTCTGTTTTTAGCAGCTCCTAACATGGGGAATCTTGTTAGTGAAAAGGGACAAATTAGTGTTCCTGACGGTTATTCATCATCTTTAGCTGACGAAATTTTAAATGAAGTGCAAAAGCAGGATAGCGTTGGTGATGAAATAACAGCGGCCCTTGTCTTTCATAATGAAAATAAACTAACAAATGATGAAATAAAAGAGGCAGAGAAAGCCATTGGTCTTTTAGAGGAAAACAAAGAATTAGATGTTGCTAGTATTCTCACTCATTTCAATGAAGAAGCATTAAAAGAACAGCTCGTGTCTGATGATGGCAAAACAATATTAGCTTCTGTTAGTATTAATCGAAATGAACGTGAAGGCAAGGAAATTTCAGATTTATTGTATGAGACAATTGAAGATGTGAAGGTTGATCACTATTACACAAGCGGATGGATGATTGACGAGGATGTCATGACAAGTTCACAAGAAGGTTTAAAGAAAACAGAGGGAATTACAGTTGTTTTTATTCTTGGTGTTTTATTATTAGTATTTAGATCTGTGATTGCACCGATTATTCCTTTAATTACGGTTGGTCTTACGTACTTAGCTTCACAATCAATTGTGGCTATCCTTGTGGATATTGTAAACTTTCCAATCTCAAACTTTACGCAAATTTTCTTAGTAGCTGTCTTGTTCGGAATTGGTACCGATTATTGTATATTACTACTAAGTCGCTTTAAAGAAGAACTCTCACATCGAGAGAGCACTGTAGAGGCCATTATTGAAACCTATCGTAATGCCGGGAGAACTGTGTTTTTTAGCGGTTTAGCCGTTATGATTGGTTTTGCAGCAATAGGTTTCTCACAATTTAAACTCTACCAATCTGCATCAGCTGTTGCAGTTGGGGTAGCTATCTTAATTATTGCATTGTTTACGGTTGTACCATTTTTTATGGCTGTATTAGGAAATAAAATATTCTGGCCTTCAAAAGGTACAATGGAGCATAAAGACAGTAAATTCTGGGAAATTGTCGGTAAGTTCTCGTTAGCAAGACCACTTATTGCATTATTAGTGGTAGCAGCTGTATGTGCGCCGTTCTTGATTACGTATGATGGAGAACTTTCTTATAATTCATTAGAAGAAATTGGCTCTGATGTGAACTCTATTAAAGCATTTAACGCAATTGCAGACAGCTTCGGTCCTGGTGAATCCATGCCAACACAGGTTGTGTTGAAAAATGATGAGGAAATGAATTCAACAGAATACATTGCTCTGGCAGAGATGATAAGCAATGAATTAGAAAAGGTTGATCTTGTCGATACCGTTCGTTCTGTTACAAGACCAACTGGTGAAAAAATAGAAGATTTCTATGTTTCAAAACAAGCAGAAACACTTGAAGAGGGTCTTGGAGAAGGAAACGAGGGAATCGGTAAAATTAGCGATGGACTCGCTGAAGCTGAAAGTGAGCTGTCAAGCTCATCACCACAGTTGAAAGAAGCAACAAATGGTATCAATGAGTTGATCACAGGAACAACGAAAATTAATTCCGGGATGACGGAAATTCAAACAAACCTAGCGAAAATTGAGGAAGGTATTCGTCAAGGATCTGCTGGATCAACTGAAATAAAAAAGGGCTTGGAAGAAGCAAAGGCAGGAGCTGAGGAGCTTCAAGCCGGAAGCGATCAATTGTTAGCCGGGTATAAGGAAGTTGAGAGTAACTTAAACACCATTTATGAGAATTATGGAGAAGTTGGAAAGGGTATTTCAGGTCTATCAGCTGCTTTATCTTCAATACAAGGGAAATTTGGAGATCTTGAAGCGAATGCAGCCTATCCTAATCTAGCAAATGATCCAAATTATTTAGCGATAAAAGGTACTGTTCTTGAAGCAAATAAACAATTACCTGTATTAGCAGGTACGATTGATCAACTAAACAATGGACTGAATGACCTTACGGATGGAGTGAATCTAGCAAACACAAACTTTGCCAAATTAGTTGAAGGGCAAAAAGAACTTTCCTCAGGGTTATCCCAACTAATTAAGGGAATAGAACAACAGCAAGCCGGTTTAAATCAGCTGGCTGATGGTCAAGGACAAATTGTGGATAATATTCCACAGCTAACAAATGGTCTTGCTGGTGTAACTAATGGTCAGCAACAGCTTTTAGACGGGTTCGGAGACCTTGATGGGCAAATGAACCAGCTAACGGACGGGCTAAGTCAAAGTGTTGATGGATTAAACCAAGTTTCAGACGGTTTAGGATCAGCTCAAGAGTATTTAGCAGATTTATCAAAATCAGATGATTCAGCAGGGTTTTATCTACCAGATGACGTTTTAGAAAGTGAAGACTTTGAGGAATCATTAAATACGTATATGTCTAATGATCGCAATGTGATGACATTTGATGTAATCTTCACAAGTAATCCTTATTCAAATGAAGCAATTAATCAAATGGATGAAGTGAATGCAGCAATTGAAAGAGCAACAAAAGATACAAAGCTGGAAAATGCCAAGGTTGCAATCGGTGGGATCACAAGTACAAATGCTGATCTAAATACGATGTCAAATAATGATTACTCACGTACAGTTGTGTTAATGTTAATTGGAATCTCTATTATTCTCGTATTCTTATTCCGTTCGATTATCATGCCGATTTATATAATAGGATCATTGATACTAACGTATTATACGGCAATGGGAATAAATGAAGTCATTTTTGTGAATATTCTCGGGTACACAGGGATTAGTTGGGCAGTTCCTTTCTTTGCATTCGTCATCCTTGTTGCGCTCGGAGTTGATTACAGTATCTTCTTAATGGACCGATTTAATGAATACAAAGATTTATCTGTAGGGCAAGCGATGTTAATGGCAATGAAGAAGATGGGAACAGTCATCATATCAGCTGTTATTATCCTGGGTGGTACTTTCGCAGCGATGATTCCATCTGGAATGCTTTCACTAATTCAAATTGCGGCCATTATCTTAACCGGTTTGTTCTTGTATGCTTTAATTGTGCTGCCATTATTCATTCCAGTTATGGTGAAAACATTTGGAGCAGCAAACTGGTGGCCTTTTAAACGGGCATGATGACACACCATTTTTTCGGCCTTGTTCTATGAAAAATATGTAGGATATTATCGAACTTTTGTGTATAAAAGGTTGTCCTAGTTCCTTGATTTAAACAATATTAAGTGTTAGAATTGAATTAATTATTTTTGTTCGGATAAGATTGAGAGATGGAAGTAGCTTTAAAAAGTGTTTTCCTCTTGATGAATCGTTGTCTAGCAAGAATAGTAATACAATGTGGACGTTAGATTCCACACAGGAGGAAAAACAATGCTACAAGGTAAAGTAAAATGGTTTAATTCAGAAAAAGGTTTCGGTTTCATCGAAGTTGAAGGTCAAGACGATGTATTCGTACACTTCTCTGCTATCCAAGGTGATGGTTTCAAAACTTTAGAAGAAGGCCAAACAGTTACTTTTGAAGTAGAGCAAGGTGCTCGTGGACCACAAGCTGCTAACGTTCAAAAATAAGCCTAACGCTGCACAAGCAGCTCTATAAAAGACTCCTTTCAGGAGTCTTTTTTTGTGTGCGACGGGCAGTCGTACCTTGTGCAGATATCTGCACTGAATGAGCTGTTAAAGGTTGGAGTAAGTTATTTCGATAACAACTGCTCCCGAATCCTGGAAGACTCATTTTCTCGAAGGTGAAAGTCCTTCCACTAGGGTGCTGATACAACTAGTGAAGACTAATCTATGGCATGGTCGTGAGGCTTTGTCTGATGGAGATGCGGTAAATCGAGAGAACCGCAGTCGGATGTGCAGACCCAAATGCAATAAGTGTGAAGCACGGCGGCAGGATAAGTTGGCGACCATCCGCAAATAATGGGAAGTCTACAATAATTGTAATGGCAGGTCAGAGAAATCAGCCGATCTGTCGTAGCTTATTCGGTGATGGTGCTGGGTATGTACAGAAGGAAAGTACGATAACCCCGTGAGATCTCTATCTCACCATAAGGGCAAGGCTTTATAAGGATAATCCGAAATGAGCCTTGTGGATAGAGAAGTCAGACGTTCTCATAGTACGGAAGTAGGTGATTGACTAAACAATCATCGAACGGAAGGGGAATGACCTTGTGGCTCTACACAACTAAAAGTGTGTAATGTCAACAGTAAACGATACTTCGGTATAAACGAACTGAAAGTACACATTGAAAGGTGTCGAATAAGAATGAATCAGATTTTGAAATTAAAATGGCATAGTGTCTATGGGCAAATTCTCTTTGATCGAAAGATCAAAACAGCTTGGGAGAATGTAAAAGTGAATAAGGGTGCAGGAGGAATAGATGAAGAAACGCTTGAAAGTTATGAGAAGAATCTAGAGGAGAACCTTGAAAATCTACTCATGAAACTAAGAGCGAAAGATTACGTACCCTCACCAGTGCGACGTGTTTATATTCCAAAAAAGAATGGGAAGAAACGCCCACTAGGTATCCCAACCATTGAAGATCGTATTGTTCAACAAGCATTACGTAATGTACTAGAACCTAAGTTTGAAAAGGACATTTTCCATAAATGGTCTTGTGGCTATCGTCCCAATGTGGGGGCGAAGCGTGTACTACAATTGATTATGTGGAATATCGAAAATGGCTACAACTATATTTATGATTGTGACATTAAAGGATTCTTTGACAATATTCCCCACAAGAAGCTATTGAAAGTGTTAAACAAGTACATTGCGGATGGAACCGTCCTTGATATGATTTGGAAATGGCTAAAAGCAGGATATATGGAAGAAGGTAAATACCATCAGGTAGATACTGGAACACCGCAAGGTGGAGTGATCTCGCCTTTACTCGCCAATATCTATTTAAATGAATTGGATTGGACTCTTGACCAATATGGGATAAAGTTCGTCCGCTACGCGGACGATTTCTTACTCTTTGCCAAGAGCAAGGAGGAAATAAAGAAGGCTGAAGAAGTGACAAAGGAAGTATTAAAAGAACTTGGGTTAGAAATCTCTGTGGAGAAGACTAAAATCGTTGATTTTAATAATGATGACTTTGACTTCCTGGGCTTTACTTTTGAGCATTGGAGAAAACGTAAGAAAGATGGGAAACCGTATTACATTACGAAACCTAAAGAGGAAACATGGAGTGACTTTCGCATTAAAATTAAACAACGAACAAGAAAGACTTTAACCTTAAGTAAAGAAAAGTGGCTTGAGAGAGTGAACTCTGTGATTCGAGGGAAAGTTAATTTCTATTTAACGATTTGGAAAGCAGTAGAAGAATTCAAAGAACATGGGCATAAACTAAACTGTTATTTCAATGTTTTTAAGAATGAACTACTCGCAATGGATTCTTACGTTCGAAGAAGGTTGAGAGTGGCCATGATTCATGACCACCCAAGCCAACGCAAGGGGTATGCCATGAATACGAAGTGGAACATAGAATATTTCACTAAGATTGGACTAGTACCTGCGTTTCAGTTGTATTTTGGAAAGCAATTTGGTCATACATTGGATGACTACATTCAATACATGAAAGAAAAGCAAAAGAAGAAACAACAAAAGCAAATTCAAAGAGCAAAGGAACGCGGGGAGGAATATTACACTCCTGAACGCGTTCGTAAAATGAACTATGCCAAGCGACTAGCAACATACTGATTAATTCAAACACATTGGTAAGCCGTATGTCTTAATAGGACACGTACGGTTTGATGAGGGGGTAGCCTTGAAAGAGGTTACCCTACTCTATTGCTTTATGAACGTAGGTCTTTTACAATTTCCCATAATTCGCACATATTTATCCCATACTTCTTCTTTATAGTAGAAAGCAGTCAGAGAAGTATATCAAAATATAGATTGAGGAGAATTAGATGATTGAAAAAATATTTGCAAGTAAAAAAACATTAGCCATTTTAGCCGTCCTAATAGTAGCAGCTATTGCTGTTTTTATCTTTTTATCAACCAAAAGCGAGGTTATCGCCAAGGTTGGAAGTGAATCACTGACAAAGGACGATTTATATACATTTTTTGTGGAACAAAATGGAGAAGCGGCATTAGATACGCTTATGACAAAAAATTTAATTAATCAAGAAGTAGAAAAAGAAAACATCAAAGTCACAGATAAAGAAATAGATGCTGAACTGCAGGAGTTGATCGACTCTTATGGCGGAGAAGAAACGTTTGAACAACAGTTAGCGGCAAGTGGGCTGACACAGGATGATATTAAAGAAGACATTGAAGTTAACCTGAAAATTGAAAAACTCATTGAGCCGCAAATTGACATTACAGAAGAAGAAATGCAAACATATTTTGATGAAAACAAAGATTCTTTTGCACAAGCAAAGCAGGTTAAGGCTAGTCACATCTTAGTTGAAGATGAAGATACTGCAAAAGAAGTAAAAGACAAGCTTGATAAAGGTGAGGATTTTGCTGAGTTAGCCAAAGAATATTCAACAGATACAGCATCAGCTGAATCAGGAGGAGATTTAGGTTTCTTCGGTGAAGGAGCAATGGTGGCAGAATTCGAGGAGGAGGCCTTCTCACTGAAAGTTGATGAAATAAGTGATCCTGTGAAAACGGAGCATGGCTATCATATTATTAAGGTAACAGAAATTCAGGAAGCTGCCGAAGCAAATTTTGAAAAGAGCAAAGAAGAAATTAGAGGAATTTTACTAGATGAGAAAATGGCAACAGAATATCCTACTTGGTTAGAGGAAAAACAAAAAGAGTATGACGTTAAGAACTATTTATCTGAAGATTAAAAAGAGCCCGGGTGGCTCTTTTTCTCTATATAAAGAGAAATGTACAAAATAAGATAGGGAGAATGATATAATATCATTAGAAATCTGAATTTTCTTATTTTGTTAATAGAGGGGAGAATGTTCATGAGTAACAGTACCGTAGAAAAAGGCTATTTTGGTGAGTTTGGTGGTAGTTTTGTTCCGGAGGATTTGAAAAATGTTTTAGCCATCCTAGACGAAAACTTTGAAAAATATAAAAAGGACCCTGAGTTTATCCAAGAATTTCAATACTATATGAAAGAATATATTGGGAGAGAAAATCCACTAACATATGCTGAAAATCTAACAAAGCAAGTAGGTGGAGCAAAAATTTATTTGAAACGTGAAGATTTAAACCATACAGGAGCACATAAAATTAACAATGCGATCGGACAAATTTTATTGGCGAAGCGGATGGGGGCAACGAGAATTATTGCCGAAACAGGTGCCGGACAGCATGGTGTTGCAACAGCCACCGCTTGTGCTATTGTCGGCGGAATGGATTGCACAATTTATATGGGGAAATTAGATACAGAAAGACAAGCATTAAATGTTTTTCGAATGGAGCTTTTAGGTGCAAAGGTAGTTTCAGTAGATAAGGGGCAAGGAAGATTAAAAGATGCGGTAGACGAAGCGCTTAATGATTTAGTTAAAAACTATGAAAATACCTTTTATCTTTTAGGTTCTGCTGTTGGTCCACATCCTTTTCCGACTATGGTTAAGCATTTTCAGTCTATCATTAGTGAAGAATCGAAAAAGCAAATAGTAGAAAAGGAAGGAAAGCTTCCAGCAGCAGTCATTGCATGTGCAGGTGGAGGAAGTAATGCAATCGGAGCATTTGCTCACTATATTGATGAGCAAGAAGTTCGATTAATTGGAGTGGAACCTGCTGAAGCTCCAACATTAACAGAAGGAACACCCGCTGTTATTCACGGTTTTAAATGCTTAACATTGCTTGACGAAAATGGTGAACCTAAACCTACCTATTCAATAGCTGCAGGACTGGATTACCCGGGAATTGGCCCTGAACATAGTTATTTGAAAACATCAAACAGAGCTGAGTATGTAACAGTTACAGGACAGGAAGCATTAGAGGCATTTCAAGTTTTATCAAAGGTAGAAGGTATTATTCCAGCACTTGAAAGCTCGCATGCCGTAGCTTATGCGATGAAGCTGGCAGGACAATTGGCAAAAGAAGACTCAATTATTGTCAATCTTTCAGGGCGTGGAGATAAAGATGTTGAACAAGTTTATAAGATGTTGCAGAATTAAAAATATAAGTGAAAAAGGATTCGAATCAATCGAATCCTTTTTCACTTATCCCCAATGTGTACCCCACTTTTTCATTTCTTTTATCATAGGATGAAGCGAATGCCCTTTTTCAGTTAATGTATATTCCACTGTAACCGGTACTGTTGCAAATGTTTCTCTAGTTAAAACCTGATGACTTTCTAAGTGACGAAGTGTATCTGTTAATGCCTTTGGGCTAATATTCGGAATGGCCCGCTGTAATTCACCAAAGCGTTTTGTGCCATCAAAAAGCTGTTTAATAACAAGAAAAGACCATTTTCCACCAATTATATTCAGTGCTTTTTCAATCGAACATTCGATATGTAAATCAGTAACTTTCTCCATAGTATCCCCCTTGTAGTTACTATAAAAAGTATAGTAGATTACTTACTTTTGATTATATCAATAAAATTTCAGTACTTGTATAAAATTTTCGAAGAATTTATAATTTACAAATGTAAACGATTTCTTTTTGCGGATATCATTTTAAAGGGGATGGGAGTCAAATGAAATATAGACGTTTAGGAAGATCAGGGCTTAAGGTTAGTGAGGTTAGCTTGGGAAGCTGGCTTACATATGGGGCTTCAACTGAAAATGATAAAGCAATCAAAACAATTGAAACGGCGTATGACTTGGGAATTAACTCTTTTGATACAGCTAATGTTTATGCAAAAGGAGAATCTGAAAAAGTAGTTGGTAAGGCTTTAAGCCAATATCGTCGAGATTCATACGTGTTAGCCACAAAGGTGTTTTGGCCAATGGGAGACGGACCAAATGATCGGGGATTATCAAGAAAGCATGTTTATGAGCAACTGCATGCCAGTTTAAAAAGATTAAATACCGATTATGTGGATATTTATTACTGTCACCGTTATGATCCTGAAACACCTGTAGATGAAACCTTAAGAACAATTGATGATTTAGTACGCCAAGGAAAAATTTTATATGCTGGTGTGAGTGAATGGACGGCACAACAAATTCAAGAAGCAATTGGAACTGCCGATAAATATTTATTGGATCGCATCGTCGTTAACCAACCTAATTATAGTATGTTACAACGGTATATTGAGGATGACGTTCTGCCGGTTAGTGAGCAACATGGGATTAGTCAAATTGTATTCTCTCCACTAGCTCAAGGTTTATTAACTGGGAAATATAGTGTTAGCAATCGAGCTCCAGAAGGAAGTCGTGCAACAGATCCGAAATCGAATATGCATATGAATAAACTTTTAACAGACGAGAACTTAACAAAGGTAGAAAAACTAAACGGGATTGCTAGTGAATTAGATATTAGTTTGTCACAATTAGCAATTGCATGGATTCTTCGTTTGCCGGGAATTGCGAGTACCCTGGTCGGAGCAACCAAGCCTGAACAAATCATAGAAAATGCGAAAGGATCTGAAGTAACATTATCACAGGATGTTCTTTCACAAATTGAAGAAATTTTAAAATAAGGGTGTGGATGAATGAAAAAAGTCGTTGTAACTGGTGGAAGTGGACTACTAGGATCATCTGTTATACAGGAATTTCTTGATAATGGATATGAAGTAGTCAATGCAGATAGAAAATATCCAACAAACCCTATATGTAAAACAATCTTGGTAGATTTGCAAAATTTAGGGGAAGTGTATGGAGTATTAGCTGGAGCTGATGCTGTTGTTCATTTAGCAGCAATTCCGGTTGCATACTCACATCCTAATGAAGTTACGTTTAAAAATAATGTGATGTCTACTTATAATGTTTTAGAAGCAGCCGGAACATTGGGAATTAAAAAAGCGGTAATTGCCTCAAGTGAGTCTTCATATGGCTTGGTGTTTCCATTAAAGGAGCTATCACCTCAATATGTGCCGCTTGATGAGGAACATCCACAATTACCAGAGGATAGCTACGGGTTATCCAAAATTGTTAACGAACAAACAGCAGATATGATTCATCGTAGAACAGGGCTTCAAGTTATTTCAATGAGACTTGGAAATATTATTGCCCCAAATATGTATAATAACTTTCCAAGTTTTATTCACGATCCTGAACAACGAAAAGTGATCATGTGGAGTTATATTGATACACGGGATGCTGCGGTCGCTTTCCGACTTGCTGTTGAAACAGATGGGCTGGGCTCAGTAGCTCTTAATATTGCAGCAGATGAAACGAGCGTTGATATCGAGAGTCATCAGTTAATGGAAACTGTTTATCCTCATGCAGAAATTAGAAGACCATTGCATGGTTATGAAACATTGTTTTCAAATGAAAAAGCTAAGAAACTATTAAATTGGCAGCCAAAGCATAGATGGCGGGACTATGTGAAGGTTGAGAAATAATGATAAGTTGGCCTAGCTTAATGCTAGGCTTTTTAGTGTTGTGCACGAAATATTTCGATCGATAGATTTGGAGTTAAAGTTGAAAGATTCCAAATCAAAGTTAAAAAATTTCACTTCATTATTGAGAGATTCTGGCTTTTTAACATGCTGTTCACTAGTACAAAGAAAAATAAAATTTGCTATCCTCTTTCGTTGTATATTAAACTGTGTAGAGACAATTTGTAGTGAGATCCAAAACACTACATGAAGAGAGGAATCGATGAATGTTACACGAATTTTCAATAAATGTACCTTTTAGCGAGATAAATGAAATAACTGATTTGCTAAATGCAGCAGGCATTTACAATCTATACTATGAATCACCGATTGAAATCATTAAGGTGCAAAATGGCTATGGATATGAAGAAAAAGAAGATCAGCATATTGAACTGAAAATTTATGCAAGTGATCAGGAAGTAGATCATCTACCTGAAGCATACTACCCGCTATTAACAGAAACTCTTTCTATTTCGAGAGATGACATTAGCTATAAAACATACGATGAAACAAATTGGGAGCAATCCTATGAATTTGAGGACATTGATTTAGGAAATGGATGGGTGATAAAGTATCCCGGCTCTGAAAAGGAATACAACGACAAGAATGTGCTGAAATTTGATCCACTGGCAGCATTCGGTACAGGCTTACATGAAACAACACAAGGCTGCTTGAGAATGGTACTAAACGAAGATCTTACAGGGAAAACAGTGCTGGATCTAGGGACAGGCTCTGGCATGCTTGCGATTGCAGCTTCATTAAAAGGAGCGGAGAAAGTTGTTGCAGTTGATTATGAAGAGGTTTCACGTGAACTATATCATAATGCTGAACTAAATAACTTAACAAATGACCTTCAAGTTGTACAAGCAGATTTAATTACTGGTGAATACGAGATAGATGAAACATATGATTTAATCTTAATTAATATCGGAGCCAATGAGACAATGAGCATTATTGAAAGGCATGATCTGCTTAAAAATAGTGATAACTTCTTTATCTCAGGTCTAGTGGAATGGCATCTTGATGAGTTAATAAGTGTTTTCGCTAAAGGTGGTTTCTCAATTAATGAAAAATCACAAACAAATGAATGGGTGTCGATTCATTTTAGAAGAGATTAATTTGCATAATAATAATAGAGAAAAGAGATTGGCTTAGGCCAATCTCTTTTGCTATTTACTTTAGCCCTTACTAGATACATAGCCCTTACTAGATACATAGCCCTTTTAAAGAAACATATTCTATTTAGAGCAGGAAAATAAAAATAAAATAAGAAATAATTAAACATACCAATCTGGAGGTAATTTGATGAGCCAAAGTCTATGTCACATGTTAAATATTGATTATCCAGTCATCCAAGCTGGTATGGCAGGTGGAGCGACAACTGTTGATCTTGTTGTAAGTGTTTCGGAAGCAGGAGCTTTGGGAACTTTAGGAGCCGCTTATATGAAGCCGGAAGAAATAAGAGCAGCAATTAAAAAGATAAAAGCAAAAACGACAAGACCATTTGCAGTCAATTTATTTTGTACATCGATGGTGGATGATTTTTCAAACTTGCAACAAGTAGAGACGGTGTTGGATGTATTTCGGGAGGATCTAAAGATTGGAAATAAGGTAGAGCAATACCAAACTGGAGATTATTTTGAAGAACAATTTCAAGTCTTATTAGATGAAGAGGTACCGATTATTAGCACAGCTTTTGGACTCATTCCAAAGGATAAAGTAGCGATTTTGAAAAAAAGAGACGTAAAAATTATTTCAATGGTGACAACTGTCCGCGAAGCATTACTTGCAGAAGAACATGGTGCAGATATTATCGTAGCTCAAGGAAGTGATGCAGGCGGACATCGCAGTACCTTTGATATGAAAGAACAACCAAATGGGGCTAATATCGGAACCTTTTCTCTCATCCCGCAAGTGGTTGATCATGTGAATGTACCTGTTATTGCAGCAGGAGGAATCATGGATGGGAGGGGAATGTTAGCAGCTATGGCACTTGGAGCACAAGGCATACAAATGGGTACACAATTTTTAACGAGTAAGGAATCAGGTATTCATTCTGCTTATAAAGCTGCATTATATGCCAGCACTGAAGAAAGTACAGTCTTAACAAAGAGCTTTTCCGGACGTCCGGCCAGAGGAATAAAGAACCATTTTGTAGAATCATTTGAAGAATCAGGGGTCTCTCCTTTACCATTTCCAAGTCAAAATACGATAACCTCCTCGATACGTAAAGCAGCTGCTGAACAGAGCAACCCAGACTATATGTCATTATGGTCCGGACAGGCTACCAGGCTGCTGAAAGAGAATAAGTCTGCAAAAGATATAATAGAAGAGGTAATGGAAGAATATCATCAAGCATTGAAAATGGTAAAAACAAATAATTTTTAAAAAATAATTAGAATATACTGTTCAATCTACAATTTTTTCATAAAACCTAGTTAAATAAACCATAGTAATTATGATATGATAGAGTATATTTCAATGTGTAAAGGAGTTAATTATGGAAAAAGTACTTGTTTTTGGTCACAAAAATCCTGATACAGATACAATCTGTTCTGCGATTGCATATGCTGAATTAAAAAATAAAATTGGACAAAATGCTGAACCTGTGCGTTTAGGTGAAGTAAGTGGAGAAACTCAATATGCACTTGATTTCTTCAAAAAGGATGCTCCACGTTTAGTAGAGAAAGTAGCAGGAGAAGCAAGCGGAGTTATTTTAGTTGACCATAATGAGCGTCAACAAAGTGCTGACGATATCGATGAAGTTCGTGTTCTTGAAGTTATCGACCATCACCGAATTGCAAATTTTGAAACAAGTGATCCTTTGTATTACCGTGCTGAACCAGTTGGTTGTACAGCAACAATTTTAAACAAGCTTTACAAAGAACATGGTGTAGAAATTGAAAAAGAAACAGCAGGATTAATGCTTTCAGCGATTATTTCTGACTCTTTATTATTCAAATCACCAACATGCACTCAAGAAGACATTGATGCAGCAAAAGAATTAGCAGAAATCGCTGGTGTTGATGCAAATGCTTATGGCTTAGACATGTTAAAAGCTGGTGCTGATTTAAGTGATAAATCAGTTGAGCAATTAATCTCATTAGATGCAAAAGAATTCCAAATGGGTTCAAGCAAAGTTGAAATTGCTCAAGTAAATGCTGTTGATACGAACGATGTTCTTGTACATAAAACAGACATTGAAGCAGCACTTAACAATGTTGTGTCAGAAAAAGGTTTAGACCTGTTCTTATTTGTTGTAACAGACATTTTAACAAACGATTCTGTTGCTGTTGCAATTGGTCAACAAGCAGCAAAAGTAGAGCAAGCATTCAATGTAACGTTAGACAACAATCAAGCAACACTAAAAGGTGTTGTTTCACGTAAAAAACAAATTGTTCCTGTTTTAACAGAAGCATTCAGTAAGTAGTGAAGGCAGAGCCACATTTCAAGTAACTTGGAATGTGGCTTTTTATCGAGAAAAACCTTAGGAGAATCACATGACAACCCCATGCTACGAGAAAAATTATCAAACTAATAAAGAGTTAAGAAAAAGCTTCAATGATTTAGCTGATTTAACATTTGGAATCAATTTTGAAAAATGGTATGAAAAGGGCTATTGGACAGAACGTTATGAGCCACACTCCTACATCATTGATGGAAAAGTGATAGCAAATGTATCGGTAAATAAGTTAGACCTTATTGTTCACAATAGCAGAAAAAAAGCAATTCAAATTGGAACTGTTATGACTCATCCGGACTATCGAAACAAAGGTCTTTCAAAAAAATTAATGAACAAAGTTTTGAAAGAATACGAGAATCATATTGATGTCTTTTACTTATATGCGAATGATTCTGTCTTAGATTATTATCCTAAGTTTGGCTTTCAAAAGGTAAACGAGCATATCTTTTCTATGCCTTTTCAGGGCAAAAGCCAACAGCAATCATTGAAATACCTAAATGGTCATGATGACAATGATCTTGCTTTTATTTATGATTTTGCAAAGAAAAGACAACCGAACTCTACTCTTTTCTCAACGAGTAACACCAATGAGTTACTTATGTTTTATAGCATATATGTATATCCCGAATCTATCGTTTACATAGAAGAAGAGGGTGTGATCGTTTTTTATCAAATTGATGGAGATACACTGTATTTAGCAGATGTAGTTAGTCACACAAAGTTTAACCTAAACTCCATTCTATCCAGGCTTGCAGATGAAAAGGTAGAAAAGGTGATTTTTGGTTATAATGAAAACTCATTGTCTTCAATAGAGACAACTCCATTGAAAAGCAGGGAAACCCTATTTTTAAAAATGAAAAATGAGATTGATATTCCAAAAGTATTTAAACATCCTGACTTATCACAGGCTTGAGGACATAGAGTGGATGCGATTATTATTGGAGCTTGTGTATCATGTAAATGAGTGATAAGGACAAAAGAGAAGAGAACGAAATACGAAATGCTCTTCATATTTAGGATGAAGGACAAAAGAGAAGAGAACGAAATACGAAATGCCCTTCATATTAAGGATGAAGGACAAAAGAGAAGAGAACGAAATACGAAATGTCCTTCATATCTAGGATGAAGGACAAAACAGAAGAGAACGAAATACGAAATGTCCTTCATATCTAGGATGAAGGACAAAACAGAAGAGAACGAAATACGAAATGTCCTTCATATTAAGGATGAAGGACAAAAGAGAAGAGAACGAAATACGAAATGTCCTTCATATTAAGGATAAAGGACAAAAGAGAAGAGAACGAAATACGAAATGTCCTTCATATTAAGGATGAAGGACAAAAGAGAAGAGAACGAAATACGAAATGTCCTTCATATCGAGGATGAAGGACAAAAGAGAAGAGAACGAAATACGAAATGCTCTTCATATCTAGGATGAAGGACAATATAGTAGAGAACAAAAATAGAAACGTCCTTCATACATTATGAAGGACGCATTTATTCATAACTAGAGTTTATACTTCTCTTTCAGTGATTCCGGGGCCATTCTAATCATCCAATCTATTACAAATGTTGCAACCACCACATCATCGATAATTCCTAAAAACGAAATAAAATCAGGAATTAGGTCAAATGGGAAGAAAGCATAGGTGAGGATGAGTAAAACTCCCAATATTTTTTTGTAAGATTCAACTTGGTTTGAGAAGAAAAACTCCTTTAAAAAAGGAATAAATCTCCAAAAGGTAATGATGAATTTTAGTCTCTTAAATCGTTTTATCAATGTTGTTCACCCCTCTATGGTTTGAGCGATAGGCTTTGGATACTAGTAACAAGACTTTGTTGAAATCTTGGGGGATTTAACACCTCTAAAGTAAGTGAGGTAACAAGCTTACTTTCGAAAACTGTTAACAGCACGATCCCGAAAAATAAAGATCGGATATGCTTATGTGTCAATGCAAATCATTTCTCCTTTTTTGTAAAAATATAAGAAGAAATTGATTCTACATCTTTCATCGTCCTTTCATATAAAAATCATTGAATTATATAACCTGAATAATATCTTGGTCTTTACTTTCTACACCTTCATTGAAGGTAAGTCTGGTTTTAAAACGATATGAAATATTTTCAGTTGAAGTTGGAATATCTTCCGGCAATTTAAAGGTGAATGATATTTTACTATCTTCTTCAGGGTTGATAAGCTTGGATGACAAGATCGTAGCTGTATCAATGACCTTCTCTATCTTCCTGTCTCTATCAATTAAAACAAGGTCACTATCAATTCTCTTTAATTGTTGTTCAATCGTTCCGCCTTTAAGATGAAAAAAGCCGCTAATCAATTCACCGCGCTTATATGTGTCTTTTGGTAGGATAAGATCGATCACTGCTGAACCAACACCTAAAAGGGACATATATTTCCTAAGTAACATTATTTATCTCCTCCAATGTATTCGCTTTGTTTAACATATTTTTGTTCAAGGCGTTTTTCAATTTTATCTAGTAGATCTTTATCTTTAAGAAACTCTTCTTTATTTTTCTTAATTAATTCTTCCATGGATAGTTTTTTTACCATAATAGTTATCTCCTTTTTATCGTTAACTTTAAGGGGTGTGCAAGGCGCGGACTGGACACCTAAATTAAGTGGAGACTTTTGTACTTTTCCCGCCATGTAACAAGAAAAAACCTTTACCGACACGGTAAAGGTTTAGAGAAAAACATAAAAGACCTTTACCGAATAGTAAAGGTCTTGCTAACAACGTTAAGGTTGCCAACGAAGCCGAGAGTTAATTACTCTGTAATGACGACTTTGTTGTAAAAGCTACTCCCCTTTAGGAGAACGACGTATTTGATTAAGATAATCATATAGTATTTATCAGTTATCGTCAATATGTTTTTATGTTAAAGATTTGTTAAGATATTAAGATCATCTGACTTTAATTGTTTGTAATGCTTCAATCATTTTTGGTGTAATGCCTTCGGATTCTTCTTTGTTTAAATAATGAATGGTGATACGGACCCAAACTCCATCTACTTTTTTCATCACAATATTCACTTGGGTTTTACTTGAAGTTCCTTGTAGGAAGAATTCAGCATTTCGATAGAATGGATGTGAACTTGTTTTTGTTGGATGTTCTGTTATTGTATAACCTTTCAAGTATGCTCTTGAATTTTCTTTTATTTCATTTATATTAGCATTTGCATCTAACACTTCAATTCTTGAGAAATAGTTACCGTTGTTGTCATAACTTAAAATAAACCGTCTTGGCTCTTCGGCAGCAAACGTAAGTCCTTTTTTCGGAGAAATGGTGATCATGATTTCATTTGCATCATAACTCGCAGGAATATGGGAAGATGTCCCAGCTTGAGCAACATTCAGAATTTGCCCAACTCTAATCAAATCTGAGGTTAAATAGTTTATCGTTTTTAGTTCTTCTACAGTTAAACCGTACCTGTTTGCAATATTGTATAAGGTGTCACCTTTTTTTACTGTAACTGTAGTAGGAATGATGAGCGTATCTCCTACATAAATTGTATTTGTTGAAAGTTTGTTTATAAATTTCAACTGTGACACAGTGGTTTTATACTTTTTTGCAAAACTGTAAAGTGTATCACCTTTCTTGACGGTAACTGTAGTAGGAATGTTTAATGTATTACCAGGATAAATGAGTGAGGAAGAGAGGTTGTTAAGTTGCTTTAATTGTGAAACGGTTAAATCGTTTTTATCAGCAATACGATAGAGTGTATCACCCTTTTTAATCGTATATTGTGTCGAGGCTTCTGCGCTGGAAATACCGAAAATTCCAGTTAATCCCAAGGTTAATGCTGCTAATTGAATAATCCCTTTTGATTTCTTCATGTCGTTCCCCCAATTATATAAATTATGCATACGGATGAGAAGAAGAGTGAGGTTAAATTTCGAGTTGTTTTGAAGATGCCGTACTTACTACATTAGACGAAATGACTGAACGTATCGTTTCAACAAAATTAGCCTATTTTTAGGGATTCCTTTACATGCTGAAATTTGGAGTTTTTTGATGAATAGTTTTGAGTCTTTTCATGAGACTTTTGGGTTCTAGCCGTTTATAATAAAGCATATAATCATTTTTACTAATAGATAATTGAAAAAAACCTTTGTTGAAACACTTTAAATTCGTTTCACACAAACCTATTTTAATAGAAAGGTGTGTCATAGAATGGAAGCTAATATAAAAAATCCAATTACTGTTGACTCAACAATTTCATTAAAGGGAATTGTTAAAGCAATCTTTGATAATACCGTTCATATCCAAATTGGCGGGAAGATTATTACAATGCCAATCACAGATTTTAACCTATTAAAAGGGGAAACCAATAGTCAATCAAACTAAATGATTTCTTTATATAAAAACGCAGCGTATGGACTAATACCATTTACGCTGCGTTTTTCTGTATCCTGCAAATTGCTTAAGCTCTAATTTAATAGATAATAATTAGATATATTCTATTAAATCATCGTATTATTTAAACCAGCCTTTTTCCTTCGACTGAGTAATAGCCTCTATTCTATTTTTTACATCAAGCTTTTCTAGAATTGTTGAAATATAATTACGTACAGTCCCCGTTTTAATGCTAAGTTGATCAGCAATTTCCTTTGTGTTCATTCCTTCTGCGACTAAGCCAAGGACTTCTTTTTCGCGTTCTGTAAGAGGATTTTCTTCACTATATAAATCATCCATTAATTCAGGAGCATAGATTCGTTTTCCATCTATGATGTTTCGGATTGAATTTGCTAATTCCTCGCTTGGGCTATCTTTTAAAAGATAGCCTTTAACTCCTGCTTTTAGGGCACGTTGAAAATAACCAGAGCGGGAGAATGTGGTGAGGATAATGACTTTGCAGTTTTTATCTTTTAAATGTTCAGCAGCCTCCAGACCTGTCATACCGGGCATTTCAATGTCCATAATACAAATATCTGGCTGAAACTCATCGACAAGTGCGAGTGCTTCTTTTCCGTTACTAGCTTTTCCAACGACTTCCATATCTTCCTCTAAATTAAGTAATGAACCTAAGGCGCCTAATAGCATTTGTTGATCTTCAGCAATGATTATTCGAATCATACATATCCTCCTATTCAGTTTGTTTCACAACATGTGGAACGGTTATGATTAGCGCTGTACCATTTTCTGTGAATATATGAAGATGACCATTAACAAATTCAAGGCGTTCTTTCATCCCCGCTAGTCCGTTTCCTTTAGTAAAATCAGTGGATGCATTGCCAATTCCATCATCACTTATTTTCAACTTAATTTCAGTTTGCGTTTGTTCTAATGAAACAAAGCATTTAGTTGCTTTACTATGTCTTACAACATTTGTAACAGCTTCCTTTAAGCACATGCTTAATATGTTCTCTGTTAATAACGGGACATTCGTTACTGACATATTCTCATCACTTACTAATTTAATTTGAGCAGCTTCTAAAATTTGTTTAACATGTGTCATTTCTTCTTTTAATCGTATCCCACGCATTTGTGAGACCATGTTTCTAACTTCATTCAATGCTGTACGAGCAGTTTGTTGAATGTCCTTCATTTCATATTTTGCTTGTTCAGGATCTTTGTGAATAATCCTTCTGGCTAAATCACTTTTGAGTCCGATCATCGACAGTTTTTGTCCTAATGTATCATGTAGATCACGAGCAATTCTTTGTCGCTCCTCTAAAATGACTAATTCAGAAATTCGTTTGTTGGCATCCTCTAATTTTTCTTGCAGTTTGTCACGTACTTTTCGATTATAAATACTAAAGGGTAAGAAGATAACACTAAGACAGCTAATGATAACAAAGGGTAATTGTTTTAATAATAATTCCTCATGTAAAACAATACTAAAGTTAATCGCCACTGCTGTTGCAACTAAATGAATAATATATAGTGTCAAAAAGGAAACCCGAGCTTTTATACTTCCGATAAAATATGCAATATAAAAGGAAAAGTAAAAATAATTAAACAAATACGTAGAAGTAAAGGAAATGCCAATAAGAATGATTGCCAGAACATAAACTCTCCAGCTTTTAGCGAGAAAGGCATACCGAAACGTGATGAAAAACATAATCGTTAGCAAAATACCAGCAATTATTTCAGCTGTAGAAGATGATTGGAAAATAAAATAAAATGGTAAAATACTTAAAAAAGTCCATATATATGGGGAGATTCCATTGCTTTTTTGAATGATTCGTTTCATTTATTGAACCTACTTTTTAAAGATTAATTTTAATAGTATTTTATCATATACATTAATTTAATGCGTTAAGAGGATGACTGGTTAGATCATCAATATCCGATAAGAAAATAGGATATATGATGATCTAAGAGTCATCCTCTTTTGGTTAATTATTTTGGTAACTTCTTATTGCATTAAAGCCTACAAAGCGTTTGTTATGAGCATCCCATAACTTGAACTTTAAGGATTGTAAGCTGGTAGCCAAGGTGATCGTTGGTACATTTTGCAAGGGCTCGGTATTATTATGGGCTTCCTCCAACTTATAATTTGGAACTCTGGGACTTAAATGATGGACATGGTGATATCCAATATTGCCTGAAAGCCATTGTAAAAGTTTTGGAAGTTTATAGTACGAGCTACCTTCAACAGCAGCTAATACGTATTCCCATTCTGCACTTTCTTCATAATAAGAATCTTCAAATGTGTGTTGTACATAAAAGAGCCATATACCGAGTGAACCTGAAACCATAAAGATTGGTACTTGTACTAAAAGAAACGGTACTGTACCTAGTGCCCAACATAGAAAAACGATTATAGCTGCTGCTGCAACATTTGTTAAATACGTATTCAGACGTTCTTTTTTTCTAGCACCTTTTTTATTAAAACGATTTTTAATTAAGAACTGATAAATCGGCCCAAGACCAAACATCACAAATGGATTACGATAGAGTCGATAACCTATTTTACGCCATGTAGAGGCAGCTAAATACTCATCAATCGTTAACACCCAAATATCGCCGGTCCCACGTTTGTCAAGGTTACCGCTTGTTGCATGATGAATGGAGTGATCATGTTGCCACTGACTATATGGAAATAATGTTAAAATACCAGTAATCGTTCCCAGCACTTTATTCGCGGTTCGATTTTTAAAGAACGAGTAATGACAACAGTCATGGAAAATAATAAAAATCCGTACAAGGAATCCTCCTGCGATGACAGTAAACGCAAAGGTAAGGAAATAAGATATACTTAAACTTTGATACGCTAAAATCCAAAGGATAAAAAACGGTCCAAGTGTTGTAATAAGTTGCCAGATGCTAGCTTTTGTATTTGATTTTTCATAGGGAGCAACTTGCTTCCTTAAGTTTCTTTGCAATTCTTTACTCATCTTTTTAATTCCCTTCATGATTTGTAACTTAATTATATAGTGAAGATATAAAATAATGTAGACATAGGTGTCATAGAGAGAGTATGACAAGTGTCATATACCTCATTACATCAGCAATATATATTTTAGGTTTCTGTTCTATATTATATTCGTCTTTGACTATTCAAAAAAGAAAATGAAAGGTGTATATTACTAGGTAATAGAATGTTAGCTTTCAGGAGGAACTATGTTTTATTCGCTTAGGAATAGACTACTTTTAATTTTTACATTATTGTTAACGGTTCCATTCTTACTTTTATCCATTATCATTCCTTCATGGTTTACCTCGATTATTGAACAACAAACGAAGGATTCAACCATTGAAATGATGGATCAATATTCTTTGTACATTGATTCCATTACAAATCAGGCGGAAGATCTCGGCAAACAAGTTCTGGTGAGTCAGGAAACACAAGATTGGCTAAAGGTTGAAAAGGAGGATGAGACAACAACTAGTTCACAAAAATTATTGATTAAAAACCAACTTAAAATGCAGTTATCATCCATGATGATAAACAATTCAAATAATATGTCCATTTCTATTTTTCTTAACGATGGGACCGGGACTTGGGGCAATAACCCTTCCCTTCAGGAAACCGAATGGTACAAAGACTTTTTAGTAAATGACCAAAGGTGGATGAATACTCATATTGACTCCTTCCAACTTTATCAGGAAATGCGGGAAAGAAACTTGAATAGCTATCTCATCCCTTTGTTTGATATGAATATGCTGGAGCTATCCGGGATTATAAAGGTAAGCTTTCCATCTTCTTTACTAGAAACGGCATTAAGTAAAATTAAGCTCGGTGAAAATGGCCGAGTATACTTATTGGATGGAGAAGGAGTTAATGTTTTACCTGGAGATGTGCACACTCCAAAGGATGTCCTAAACAAAAGTCTTAAAAATGTCAAAAACGGTTTAGAAAAGGGATTAGTAGAAGTGAACCATCATGATGAGGAATACCTTGTTTTCTTTCAAAAGCAAAAAGTCGGTGATTGGATTTTAATAAGTGAAATAACAAAGTCAGAGTTATTTGCAAAAATTGATCAACTGCAAAAGAACTTGCTCATAACAAGTGCCCTTATATTTATGTTGACCATTCTTACCTCTTATTTATTGTCTTCTAATATTGTAAGTCCATTAGGGAAGTTAACTAAAGCTATGAAATTTGTAGAACGTGGAGATTTCAGTGGGGCAAAGCAGGTAATGCCTTCAATAAAATCTCATCATCATGAAATAGGTTATGTGATAAAAGTATTTGATCATACGATTGAACAATTAAATCATTTAATCCAAACGGAGTATGAAGCAAACATTCGGAGAAAGGATGCTGAATACAAAGCTTTATTGTTACAAATAAATCCTCACTTCTTAAATAATACACTTGAAGTCATCGGCGGACTAGCTCTTCAAGGTAAAAAGAAAGAAGTCATGAATGTTAGTATTTATTTAGGTCGTATGATGAGATACTCATTAAACACTCGAACAGATGTGGTGAAATTAGGTGAGGAAATTTCCTATATTCGAAGCTTTATAGAAATACTAAAATTAAGATATGAAGGTGCACTAACGTGTGAATTTGATGAGGACGAGAATACGAAATCTATCTCCATTATTAAATTTATCATACAGCCTCTAGTTGAAAATGCAGTCAAGTATAGTTTTATTCACCATACAGAAGCGGAAATTAACATAAAAACAATGCTGCAAAATGGTCAATTATTTATCGTCGTAGAAGATAGAGGAATTGGAATGTCAGAAGAAGAAATAGCGAACATATGCCATTCTGTGGAAATTGATGGAAAGGATTCTGCTTTAGATAGTGATGGTCAAAGTATCGGTCTTAGAAATGTGCTAGGGAGATTAAGTTTATATTATGGTTCTGACTTTTCTTTTTCAATAGAGTCTGCAGTTGGTCTTGGAACAAAAATTACCTTAGGGATAAAAGTAACTGAGGGGGCTATACATGATGAAGGTAGTGATTACTGATGATGAAATACAAATTCGCAAAGGGCTGAGAATGAAAGTTGATTGGGAAAAAGAAGGCTTTCAGATTGTAGGAGAAGCTTCTAATGGTAAAGAAACTCTTGATCTTTTGAATTCAACCGATGTGGATATTGTGATCACAGACGTGAGAATGCCGATCATGGATGGGATTGAATTTGCTAAACGAGCAAATCGCGATTATCCACATGTAAAAGTTATTGTTTTATCAGGTTACTCAGATTTTGAATACGTAAGATCCTCACTTGTCGAAGGTGTTAAGGATTATTTATTAAAGCCTGTCGCACCGGATGAATTGATTCAAGCGCTAAACAGAATTCGGAGTGAGGTTGAGCAAGAAAAGAGAAAAAAGCTTGAAACAGAGAAAATGAATAAGTTAGTTCATACTCAGTTAGAAGAAATGAAACAACAATATATTCTTCATTTAGCTAAAGAAGAATTGATCGAGATAAATGTTACACTAGATCGACTACAACAATTACAGTTAAATGAGTTTACTAGTAAAGATGTAACTGTTCAGTTTTTCACAATCGAAATGAGAACAAAAGATACTCAAGCTTTAAAAGAACTATGGATCCCGTTTATGATGCTATGCAAGGAGATTGCGGGGGAATATGAAAACACTTATTGTTTTTATGATGCGAATTATAAAAATATGCTTCACTTTATCCATAGAGTTGATCGTGATAAAGGTGAACAAATAACTTTAATCGTCGATAAGGTTCAGAAGTATGTAAAGATGTATTTAAAGATGGAGACAGTTGTGGGAATTGGAAAGATTGTAACAGGATTAAAAGAATTTAAATCAGGCTATATATCTGCTTTGTTGTCTTGGAGTCAGAGCAAACTTGGATCACATTCCCAAATAATAGACGGTACAATCAATCAAGAACTGTATGAGTTTTCACCTGATGTTGAAAAAAGGTTGGTAAACTCGATAGAAAATGTTAGTATACAAGATTTCAAACATAATATGAAAGGAATCTTAGGTGAGACAAACAATCAATCAATGATGTCATTTTCATTTGCAGCAAGCAGGGTACTGTTTTTATTAAGCTCTTTAGCTACTAAATATAATCTAGATACAACTGTACGTCATCATCTAATATGGAACTGTCAACAAAGTATATGGCAACTAAATACACAACAAACTGTGATTGATCAGCTGATAAAGCTGGCAGGACACATTATTAAAAAAATTCAAGAAGCAAGATATTCTTCAAACGGATCAGAGATAGTAGCAAATGTGCGCGAGTTTTTAAAAAAGCATTATGCCAGCGAAATTTCATTAACGTCGTTATCAGAGCAATTTCATATAAATAGTGCATATTTATCAGAGTTATTTAAATACCATGTTGGACAAAACTTCAGTGACTATTTAATCCAATTAAGAATTGAGAAAGCAAAAGAATTTTTAATAGACAGACAGTTGAAAATTATCGACGTAGCTTATTTAGTTGGTTTCTCTAATTCAGGTTATTTTAGTACAGTTTTCAAGAAACATGTGGGAAAAACACCTGCTGAATTTCGTAAAGAGGTCACTAAATAATTGCTTAGGAAGGAAATGCTATGAAAAAAAGAGTTGTCATTATTGGTTTTATTTTTTTCATAATAGCGATTGCCGGATACCTGTTTTCTCTTTTTCTTGCTTACAATAAAGACCAGAATATCATTCATGAGGAGAGTGAAGATATCATTCAACTTCAGTTTTGGAGAAATTATGGCACGAAATTAGAGAATGATGCTTATAAGAATCTAATTACATCATTTGAGAAGAAACATCCGCATATTAGAATTAATATGGTTTCAGTCCCGTATGGAGATTATGAATTAAGGTTACGAACTGAAATTGCTGCAGGCAGTCCTCCTGATATTATGTCAATAGATAGTCCAAACCTGGCCCTTTATGCGCATTCTGGTTCGTTATTATCGATAGATCAATGGATGAAATCTGAAGGTAATATTGATGATTTTCCACCTTCAACCCTTGAAGGTTTAAAGTATAACGGAGAAATTTATTTATCTCCAGTAGTAGAGTCCGGAGTCGCTTTGTTTTATAATATCCATTTGTTCAAGCAAGCGGGCATTCCAATACCTTCACAAGACCCGAATAAACCTTTGACATGGACAAAGGTACTGGAAATTGCTAAGGAACTCAATGATCCAACTAAAGAGATCTTTGGAATAGATCCTGCCCAAGGATTTAGCGACGGAGAATCTCCAGCCTATTTTAAGCTCCCGCTATTATGGCAATTTGGTTCAGATGTGTTAGATCTGGAGGCAAATACAGCAGAGGGATATTTAAATTCTGATCAGGCTTTAGAGGCATTACAATTTTATCAAGATCTTTATCATAAACATAAAGTGGCTGCTGTAGAACTGCCTCCCGATCCTTTTGTCTCAGGACATCTTGCTATGTCTGTAATGGGCTCTTGGACTTTAGCTGATTTTGAAAAGAATTTTCCGGAATTTAAGTTAGGAGAAGACTTTGGAGTTGCTCCATTACCTAAAGAAACGTATCAAGTTACACCAAATGGAGGGTGGGCTCTAGGAATTTCAACAAAATCCGAGCACCCTCAGGAAGCTTGGGAATTTATTAAATATGTAACTAGTTTTGAAGGCTCAGTGAAATATGTAGAAATGACAGGGGACTTGCCTGCAAGATACTCGGTAGCAGATGAATTTTCAGAACTCAATAATTATCCGAAAAACATTTTTGTTCATCAAACCCAAAATTATTCTGAAAATCGGCCGGTTACTCCAGTGTACCCTGTCATTAGTGATGCTATAAAGGATCTATTTGAAGATGTTGGTATAGGTGGAAAGGACGTTGAAACATCTGCAAATGAGGCAGTTAAGAAAATAAATAAGAGTTTACAAGATATAAAAAGTAGAGAGTGAGGCTGTCCAATAGGCAGCTTCTTTTTTTTGGTGAATTAATGGAATATAAAAATTTTGTTCATTTTAACATCCAAAAATTTTATATATCAGGATCCAAAGATATTAAAATAATCATCATTTATCATTTGATATAGTTGAAAACACAAAGATAAGAAAAAAGAATGACGGAAGAAAACAGTTGAAGGGATTTGTATTAATAAGTTTGAAATCGCTTACCTAACCTGTTTTACAACTAATTAAAGTCATTTTATTTCTAAAGGGGGTTAATAGATTGCAAGATTTAACAAATGTGAAGAGTGATGCCCAACTACCAGTTCAAGCTGTGAAAAACACAAAACTTAAAAGCAATATTGAGTATATCAAAAAAAATTATTTTCTTTACTTACTTATTGCTCCCGCTGTTATTCTTACGATTATTTTTAAGTATGTTCCAATGTATGGGGCCATCATTGCCTTTAAAGATTTTAGTACGGTTAAAGGAATTTTAGGAAGTGAGTGGGTAGGATTTAAGCATTTTGAGGATTTTCTAACCTCTCCAAACTTTGAAGTTATTTTTATGAGTACCCTTAAGCTTAGCTTGTACGGGTTACTACTCGGTTTTCCAGTTCCGATTATATTAGCCTTGATGTTGAATCAGGTTAGGAGAAACGCAATTAAGAAAAATGTTCAGCTGATCTTATATGCACCAAATTTTATTTCTGTCGTTGTTATTGTCGGAATGCTGTTTATCTTTTTATCACCGACAGGTCCAATCAACAACATCATTTCATTTATAACAGGAAAACCAGTTATGTTCATGTCAGAGCCGGAATACTTCAGATCCATTTATATTTTATCGGGCATTTGGCAAGCAGCAGGTTGGTCAGCCATCGTTTATGTAGCAGCATTAGCAAATGTAGATCCAGAGCTTCATAATGCTGCAACAATTGATGGAGCAAATATTTTACAACGGATCATTCATATTGATTTGCCTACATTGAAACCGTTAATGGCAATTATCTTCATTCTAGGTGCGGGAGGAATTATGGCGATTGGTTTTGAAAAGGCTTACCTCATGCAAACGTCAATGAATATACCTACATCTGAAATTCTCCCAACCTATGTTTATAAAGTAGGTTTACAAGCGGGAGATTATGCGTATTCAACTGCTGTTGGACTCTTTAATTCTGTTATTAATGTCATATTGCTCGTTGTCGTCAATTTTGTTGTGAAAAAGTTAAATGAAGGTGAAGGACTATATTAAGTTGAAAGGAGGATTTTACAATGATTAAACACACACGTATAGATCGAATGATTTTATCTTTAAATAGCATTTTCTTAAGTTTAGCGGTTCTCGTTGTTTTAGTTCCCTTGGTTTACGTCGTTATTGCCTCATTTATGGACCCTACAGTTTTACTGAACAAAGGTTTATCTTTTAATATCTCTGATTGGAGTCTTGAGGGATACAAGCGGATATTATCAGATGAAGCAATGGTGAGAGGGTTTTTAAATGCCGTTCTATATTCTGTTGGATTTTCAATTATTACAGTTGTTGTCTCTGTATTTGCGGCTTTTCCATTATCCATTAAAGGTTTTGTAGGGAAAAATGTCTTTATGACTCTCTTTCTTATCACGATGTTTTTTAGTGGAGGATTGATTCCAACTTATTTAGTTGTCAAAGATTTAGGAATGTTAAATACGATTTGGGCAATATTGCTTCCCGGAGCTGTGAATGTGTGGAATATTATCCTGGCAAGAACCTATTTCAAGGGAATTCCACATGAATTACATGAAGCAGCCAAGGTTGATGGAGCATCGGATTTACTTATCTTTTTCAAAATAGTATTACCGCTTTCCAAACCTATCATCTTTGTTTTGGCACTATATGCTTTTGTTGGCCAGTGGAACTCATATTTTGATGCAATGATTTATCTTGAAGATCCAAACCTGCATCCACTTCAGCTTGTTTTACGATCAATCCTAATTCAAAACCAGGCTGAACCTGGAATGATAAGCGATCAGCTTGCTATGGCTGAATTGGCAAAAGTTTCTGAGATGATTAAGTACTCAGCTATCGTTATTTCAAGTCTGCCGTTAATTGTGATGTATCCATTTTTCCAAAAGTATTTTGAAAAGGGTGTTATGGTTGGTTCATTAAAATAATGAATCAATTAGCTATAGATAATAAATCTACTATTTTGGGGGTTAGTTTATGAAACATGTAAAGAAAATGGTCTATTCTACTGCTGTTGCGATGTTGCTGCTATCCGGCTGCAGCAGTAAAAATGTCTCTTCTTCAGAGGACTATGAGCTTTCTGATATCTCTTTTCCATTAAAAGAAGAGGTTACACTTAAATTTTTGACGCAAAGTTCTCCATTAGCACCAAAGGATCCAAATGAAAAATTAATTTATCAAAGATTAGAAGAAAAAACAGGCGTCAATATTGAATGGAAGAACTACACGAATGATGTGTTTGTAGAAAAAAGAAACTTAGCAATAGCAAGTGGTGATCTTCCTGACGCAATTATGGATGCTGGTTATGGGGATTATGATTTATTAAAACTAGCAAAAGATGAGGCCATCATTCCTGTTGAAGATTTGATTGATCAATACATGCCAAATCTTCAAAAAGTTCTAGAGGCTGCTCCTGAATATAGAGCGATGATGACGGCTCCAGATGGACATATTTATTCTTTTCCATGGATTGAAGAACTAGGTACAGGGAAAGAGAATATTCATTCTGTAGATGATTTTCCATGGATTAATGTCGAGTGGTTAGATAAATTAGGACTGGAAATGCCAACAACTACAGAGGAATTAAAAGAAGTGCTTAAAGCCTTTAAAACACAGGATCCAAATGGAAATGGTGAAGCGGACGAAATTCCGATGTCATTTATTATTAATCATGGGGGAGAAGATCCAGCTTTCTTATTCGGTTCCTTTGGACTTGGGGATAACTGGGATCATACAGTTGTAAGCAATGAAGGTGAAGTATTATTTACCGCAGCTGATGAGGGCTACAAAGAAGCCATCTCCTATTTTAGTGAATTATATAAAGAAGGATTAATAGATGTAGAAGCATTTGAGCATGATTGGAATACCTATTTAGCAAAAGGAAAAGATGAACGTTATGGCATGTATTTCACTTGGGATAAAGCAAATATTACAGGCATGAATGAGAAATATGAGTTAATGTCTCCATTAGCAGGTCCTGATGGTCATGTAAATGTGGCAAGAACAAATGGTATGGGCTTTGACCGCGGAAGAATGGTCATTACAAGTGCAAATAAAAACCTGGAACTTACAGCAAAGTGGATTGATCAATTATACGACCCACATCAATCTGTCCAAAACAACTGGGGGACGTATGGTGATGAATCTCAACAAAATATTTTTGAATTTGATGAAGCAGCTGGTATGTTGAAGCATCTGCCGTTAGATGGAGCTGCACCTGTTGAAGTACGCCAAAAAACAAGCATTAACGGACCTTTGGCGATTTTAGATGAATACTATGGCCAAGTTACAACAAAACCAGATGATGCAGCATGGAGACTGGACTTAATGAAAGAAGTCATGGTCCCATATATGAAAGCAGAAAACACGTATCCAAAAGTGTTTTTCTCACTAGAAGAGTTGGATAAACTTTCAGAAATTGAAACAGACCTATTTGCTTATGTTAATAGAAAAAGAGCGGAATGGATGACGAATGGAAAAGTAGAAGAAGAGTGGAATGAATATTTAGCAGAGCTTGATCGTTTAGGTCTACAAGAGTGGTTGGAAATTAAACAAACGGGATATGATCGAAATCAATCTTAAAAGTAAAAGAGGCTAACAACTAGCCTCTTTTATGGATGGGGATCGAAATCTGCCGCTTGAAAGAATATCTGTGAAAGTTGATAGATTCCTCTTCCAATCGTAACAATTCTCATAAAAAGGAGCTGTAAAAACAATGACTCAAAAATTAACTGAAAAGTATCGCCCGCAATTTCACTTTTCACCGGAAGAAAAATGGATGAATGACCCGAACGGTATGGTGTTTTTTGAAGGCGAGTATCATCTTTTTTATCAATATCATCCATCAGATAAAATTTGGGGGCCAATGCACTGGGGGCATGCGGTGAGTAAGGATTTAATTCATTGGGAGCATTTGCCGGTTGCCCTGCATCCTGATGAGCACGGCACCATTTTTTCGGGAAGTGCCGTTGTTGACTGGAATAATACAACAGGTTTTTTTGACGATGAGCCAGGTTTAGTAGCGATCTTTACGCACCATGATACGTATCCGGAAACTGGAAAAGTTCGTCAAAGACAAAGTATAGCTTATAGTTATGACAAGGGAAGAACGTGGGAAAAATATGAGGGAAATCCAGTGTTATCAGATCCTTCAATGACCGATTACCGTGATCCTAAAGTGTTTTGGCATGAGCCTACAAGTAAATGGATCATGATTCTTGCAACAGGACAATCAGTTACTTTGTATACATCTCAAAATCTAATAGATTGGGAATTTGCTAGTCAATTTGGTGATCATGATGGCTCACATGCAGGGTTCTGGGAATGCCCTGATCTCTTTCCATTACCTGTTGACCAAGATCCCGGCAATCAGAAGTGGGTCATGATTGTAAGTATAGGTGATACTGGGGAATTTAGTGAAGGTTCAAGAACTCAATATTTTATCGGGGATTTTGATGGGACCATCTTTAAAAATGATAACGATGCAAAAACCGTGTTATGGCTTGATTATGGCAGAGATAATTACGCAGGTGTTAGTTGGTCAGATATCCCTGAGTCAGATGGAAGAAGAATTTATCTCGGTTGGATGAGCAATTGGAGATATGCCAATCTTGTTCCAACGAACGATTGGCGGGGGGCGATGACACTACCGAGAGAATTAAACTTGGTTTCGACTCAAAATGGAGTTCGATTGATTCAAAAACCTGTAACAGAAGTAAACAGTTTAAGAGAAAAATGTTTCAATCATGATGAAGAGGTAATAGTCAACACCCACCCGTTATCCATTACTCTCGATGATGCTTTACAGGAAATTAATTTAGAAGTTGAACATATAGATTCCTCCGTTTTGAATTGTGTCATTATACATTCAAATACAGAGGAAACGCTGATTCGATATGACGCTGAAAAGGAAGAATTTACTGTTGATCGCACAAACTCAGGTGAACATAGCTTCTCATCTTCTTTTCAAGCGATACAACATGCACCTTTATCAATGGTTAATAACCGGATAAAACTGCAAGTCTTCCTTGATACATCATCAATTGAAGTATTTGCAAATGATGGAATCGCAGCAGTTACTAGTTTGATTTTTCCAACTGAAGGAAGTAAAAAACTAGAATTATCATCACAGCGTGGAAGTGTAAAAATCCACTCTCTGCAATTAACAAAGCTTACTTCCATTTGGTCTGAGTAAGTTAAGGAGAATAAGTAAGGAGGTTGAACACAATAGGGCATTCAGTTATTTGTATAGGTGAATTATTGGTTGATTTTTTCTGTAAAGACGTGAACATTGATTTAATAGAAGGACAAAATTTTGAAAAACAAGCCGGAGGAGCCCCTGCCAATGTATGCGCGACTATTGCATCTTTGGGGGGAGATGCTATGTTTTGCGGAAAGGTTGGAACTGATCCGTTTGGGTATTTCTTGAAAAAAACACTTGATAACGTGAATGTTGATACATCCATGCTTTTATTTGATAGAGAGCATACTACCACCCTGGCGTTTGTATCATTACAGGGTAATGGTGAACGTGACTTCGTCTTTAACCGGGGAGCAGATGCGTACCTCCATGAGAAAGAAATAGACAAAACGGCATTTAACCAAGCAGCCATTATTCATTTTGGATCTGCGACTGCACTATTGGACGATCCCTTTCGCAGCACCTATATAAACATGATGAAACGAGGAAAAAAAGAGAGAAAGTTTATTTCGTTTGATCCTAATTATAGAAATGATTTATGGAAAGAACGTACCCCGCAATTTATCGAATTCACTAAAGAAGCGATCACTTTAGCAGATTTTGTGAAGGTAAGTGAAGAGGAAATAAGGATTATCACGAAAAAACATGATGTAACAGCAGGAATAGATGACCTTCACCAATTAGGAGCATCCATTATATCCGTTACATTAGGAAAGACCGGAACTCTTGTATCGAATGGAACCAGAAAAGAGCTTATTCCAAGTATTGAAATAAATGCGATAGATTCAACTGGAGCTGGTGATGCATTTGTAGGAGCTGTTTTATTTCAAATTTCAAATAAGGAAAATCCTTATGAGATCGTCCATTCTTTTCAAGACTTAAAAAATATCATTTCCTTTAGTAATAAGATTGGGGCATTTACTTGTACTCAAATAGGGGCAATATCTGCTGTGTCTAAATTACAATCCAATATTGTGTATGAGGGCATGAAGTGAATATGAGAGGGATGAAGGAACGTAGCCTTAATCCCTTTTCTATTGTGAATTAATGGAAGCGTTTACTTTATTAGGGGAGCTGTGATGAATGAAGAATTTTAAAAAGACGAAGCTCGTGATTTTGCTTGTATTTGTTTTTTCAATCATTTATATGGATCAGCATTTTCAAGTACAGGCCACAGAACAAAATACAGCAATCTTTGGATATATACCTATAACAGGATCCTGGGTGCAGGAGAAAAATGGTTTAATCAGAGGAAAGAGTGATAAGAAACAACCAGGACTCATCTTATCATCAACAGAGGTCGGAAATTTCTTCGTCTATGAAGCAACGATGAAACTTCAGTCCTCATCCTCCGGCTCACTTGTTTTTAGAGCAAATGAAATGGGGACGGAAGGATATATGTTAAGTTTAAATCCAAAGAAAAACAGAGTTCAATTAGTTGACCTAAAAACAGGTAAGCGTATCGGAAAACAAATAAAAAAGCAGTTAAAAGAAGATGTTACTTATAAGGTGAAAATAGCAGTAGATGGTCCATCAATTAAAGTATTTTTGAACGATAGAATTGTTTTGGATATAAATGATTTTAAACATTCAAAGGGATTTACCGGTTTTAACGTTGATCATGGTTCAGCAGAATTTAGTCAAGTCTTTGTTCATGAGGTGAAAACGAATCTAATTGAATGGGGATTGACAGATCAATGGTCGGCAACAACACAAGGGTTAGCAGGGAATGCAAAATTAAACGAAAACATCTATGCTTTAACAAAAACAAAAGTAACCGATTTTAACTATGAAGCGAACGTGATGATCAATGACAAAAGCGGTATCGGGACATTGCTTTTTAGAACAGATCAAAAAGACTTGAAAGGATATGGCTTGCAAATAGATGCTGAAAAAGATCAAATTCGCCTGGTTGATACAAAACGGAATAAAGTTATTTCACACTATAACGAACCGATTGATATAGGATCGCTATATCACGTTAGAGTAAAAGCAGCAGGAAAATCGTTAAATATATTCTGGCAGAACAACTCAAAGCCTATCATGACGGTTCAAGATCAAATCTATGATCAAGGTCTATTAGGGCTTCAGGTTAATAATGGAAATGTTGTGTTCCAGAATATTCAAGTAAGTCATTTAGGTACGAACTTAGAGGGATGGCAATCACATAATGGAGAATTTCTTCCACATCTTGAAGGGATTATGGGCAATAGTCCTGAAGCAGGAAACTCCTATTATATAGCAGAATCCGAGGAAGCGGATTTTATTCTGGAAGGTGATTTAAAGGTAGATCCTTCGACTCCATATGGTACTACGGGCCTTGTTTTTCGTGCAAATTCAGATGCAACAAAAGGGTATATGATAAAGCTGGATCCTAATTTAAATGAGGTCCGTTTATTAGACCTAAGCGGAGATCGAACAATTGGCCTTGCTGAGAGAAATATTGAAACAGGTAAGACCTATCATTTTGAGATTCATGCAAAAGGTCCAACAATAAAAGTGTATTTAGATGGATATGCGGAGCCTGTGATCGCAGAACAAGATGCAGCATATTCCAGTGGGAAATTTGGTTTAAATGTGTATAATGGTTCAGCATATTTTCAACATGTTTATGCAACCAAATTCGATGAATATTATGAAGAGCTTTATCGGCCTCAGTACCATTATACACAGGCCAGAGGTGCAGCCAGCGATCCGAATGGCTTGGTTTATTATGAAGGAGAATACCATCTTTTTCACCAAGATGGCGGTAAATGGGCACATGCAGTTAGTACAGATTTAGTTCATTGGAAGCGTTTGCCGATTGCTATTCCTTGGAATGAAATGGGTCATGCATGGTCCGGTTCTGCTGTAGTGGATAAAGATAATGTTTCAGGTTTATTTAATGAAGAAGGCTCTGGATTAATCGCTTTCTATACCTCATTTAATCCGGCTAAACATAATGGAGATCAAAAGGTAGGCGTAGCATATAGCCGTGATAAAGGAAGAACATGGGAGTTTTATGATGGAAATCCGATCATACCGAATATAGGTGAATTCTATGGTGGGGAAGGCTGGGACTTCCGTGATCCGAAAGTAGTCTGGGATGAAGACCATAATCAATGGGTGATGGTCATTTCAGGTGGAGATCATATCCGTTTCTTTACGTCTAAGGATTTATTGAATTGGGAGATGATAGAATCATTTGGCTATGGAGATTATGTCAGAGGCGGAGTATGGGAATGTCCGGACTTTTTTCAACTTCCTGTTGATGGTGATAACGGAAAGAAAAAGTGGGTACTCTCAATCAGTACCGGGGCAAATCCAAATACAAACGGCTCTGATTCTGAATACTTTATCGGAACGTTTGATGGAAAACAGTTTGTAAGTGACCATCCAGCTGGTGTTGTCTTAAAAAATGAATTTGGAAAAGAAATGTATGCTGCGATGTCTTTTTCTGATATCCCAGCTTCAGATGGTCGAAGAATTTCTTTAGGATGGATGAGTAACTGGGATTACCCATTTAGCTTCCCGACTTCACCTTGGCAGGGCCAAATGTCAATACCACGTGAAGTGATGTTAAAAACTGTACCTGGTGAAGGTGTTCGTTTAGTTCAACAACCGATAGAAGAATTAAAACAGTTAAGAGGAAGTCAGACATCCTGGAGTAACAAGCTTGTAAAACCTAATACGGCTAACTTACTTTCAGAAATGAGGTCTACAGCATTTGAAATCGTAGCAGAAATTGAAGTACCTGAAAAAAATGGAGCGGAGGAATTTGGTTTTCAGCTAAGAAAATCAGAAACACAACAAACAGATGTTGGCTACAATGTAACAAATTCAAAAGCGTTCTTTGATCGATCAAAATCTGGAGAAATCGATTTTTCTGAGAAATTTTCTACACGACATGAAACGAATGTCAACCCAGATAATAATCGAATAAAAATGCGGATATATGTAGATGAATCATCTGCAGAAGTATTTGTAAATGACGGTCAGGCCGTTTTTTCAAATGTTTTCTTTCCCGACGGTGCCAGTGATGAAATGAGCTTTTATTCAAAAGGCGGAGATGTAAAGATTGTTTCATTAGAAATTTACCCATTAAAAGGAGTTTGGAAGGATGCATCAAATACTAACCAGATTGTTATGGATCATCAAAAGCTTGCACTAAGAGTAGGTGAGACACATAGGCTTTCAGCAGTAAGCATCCCTTATACTGATAATAATCAAGAGTTAAACTGGAGATCAAGCAATCCATCAATCGTTGAAGTAAAAAGAATAGATGATAACAATTCTGAGATTAAGGTTATTGGACATGGAAGATCAACGATAACTGCTTTTACGAAAAATGGAAAAGTAGTTGGAACAACAATAGTTGATAGTAAAGCATCTTTTCATATAGTCAATGCAAAAAGCGGGAAGGTATTATCTGTAAATGGAACATCAAATGGTTCAAAAGTAAATATTCAGCCAAAGAAAGATGTGATAGAACAAATATGGGATATGGAAAGAAATCAATCAGGAAGTTACAAGGTTATGTCTTCCAAAAGCAATAAAGTTCTCGATGCATCTGGAGTTTTAAATGGTGATGATGTGCAAATCTGGGAATACTTTGGTTATGGAAATCAACAGTGGTACCTTACACCAAATGGGGATGGCACATACACCTTCCATGCAGTAAATAGTGGGAAAGTATTAGAAGTTCCCTTAGATAGTAATGAAGAGGGAACAGTGGTTGAGATTAACGAAAAAGATCCAGAAAGATCTCAAAACTGGAGGCTGATTGAAGCAAGTAAACCTCCGAAAGAATAAAATAATGTGGTAAAACCCTTTCTGCTGAAAAGTTATGAAAGGGTTTTTTTGGGTAAGAATATGATATCGACCATATTTTACACTCTATTATTAAAAATTCTAAAAGTAGGTGAAAGGATGAAAAAGAAGGTAACGATAATCGGTGGAGCAGGGACAATTGGTCAAATTTTAGTGAACGGTCTATCTGAAACATATGAATTTGTTATTCTGGATAAAAATTCTGCATCTTTACCTTGCAAGGTCATCCAAGTAGATGCAACAAACTATCAGGAATTACTAGATAATATCCCAAAAGATACAGATGCCATAATAAACCTACTTACGATTAAATCAAAAGATGATTTAGACAATATTGATCAATTTCATAAAATGACAACTATTCATTTTGTATCGTCATTTTATATATTGCACGCAGCTGCCACATTAGGAGTAAAAAAGCTTGTTTATGCAAGCAGTAATCACACAACAGATTACTATGAACAAGATGGAAATTCAACATTGGGGAGAGAGATTACAATTCATGATTACCCGTTTTCGAGAGGACTATATGGAGTATTAAAGCTCGCATCTGAAAATATAGGGCATATTTTTGCTAGAGATAAAGAACATAATCTGTCTGTTATCAACTTACGAATCGGAAGCGTCTTAAAGGATGAAGTTGAATCAGTACAAAAACAACAGAGATTGCATCATACACTATTATCACATGAGGATACCATTCAGCTATTTGATTTGGCCCTGCAATCAACTGTAAAATACGGCACCTATTATGGTGTTTCGGATAATCCCAATAAACCTTGGTCAACAGAAAATACATGGGAGGACCTGGGGTTTTTGTCAAAGGTTAATGCAATTGATGTGCTGAATAGAAATATTGATGGGATGTAAGGGTAGCAAAATAATCCATATAACATGATGAGGAAATCCATTGTTAATTCCTTAAAGAAGGAGTAACCTAACACTACTACAAGGATGAAGGTGGGGTTTGGTGAAAAAGCGGGCTTTATTTACGGAGTATTTTCTCCGACATAAATGGCAGTATTTATTAGGAGCATTGTTGTTAACGATTTCACTGGCTCTTCAACTAATGGTTCCTTCAGTGTTAGAGGAGTTTACGAATGGCATTCAATATTTTTCGATATCAGCAAGTGATCTGGTCGAGTTAGCCTTTTATTTTGTTTGGTTAGGAATAGGAATTTTCTTTTTCCGTTCTTGTGGTCGAATTTATATTTTCCGCTTATCAAGAATGCTTGAACGGGATTTACGTACCAGGTTATTTCAACATTGGGAGAAGCTTCCTGCAGAGTATTATCAAAAGCAAAGAATCGGTAACCTGATGGCTCACGCTGTAAATGATGTAAATGTACTTCGCCAAATTGGGATGCAAGGCGTTTTTCAAATGATTGAAGCATTTGTCTTAATAACAATTGGTATTTTTCTTATGGCAGGTACGATTAATTTGTACCTTACTCTACTCGTGTTCATACCATTGCCGGCCTTAACCTATTTGGCTTATCGTTTTCGGATAAAAATTCGTATGCATTCAACTAAGGTGCAAGAAGCAATTGGGATTTTAACAAGCCGGGTACAAGAGTTTTGTACTGGAATAAGGGTCATTAAAACGTATGTTCAAGAGTCGGAAGAAATGAAAAAGTTTATGAAGGAAAATGATCGTAATATAGTAGCAAATCAACAACTTATCCGTGCAAACTCGCTTTTTAATTCACTAAGTCAAGGGATTGTAGGTTTAAGTTACTTACTCTCTATTGTTTTTGGATCTATTTTGGTCATGAGAGGTACGATTACGCTAGGGGAATTTGTTGCGTTTAATACATACCTTTCTCTGCTCATTTCACCGATAGAAAACCTGGGGAAAGTAATCAATTTGTTTCAACAGGGTAAAGCAGCTGATCAACGATTATGTGATGTGCTTACAACAGAGCCAACTATAAAAGATGAAAAAGATGTCATTCCATTGATTGCTCTGAGTGGAGACATTCACATCAAAAATTTATCCTTTTATTACCCGGGCAGTAATTTGGAAGCTCTTCACAATATTAATCTATCCATAAAAAAAGGAACAAGTTTAGGAATTGTTGGAAAAATAGGCAGCGGGAAATCCACCTTAGTCAATCTTCTGGTACGGCTATATAACCCGCCAAAAAACACAATCTTTATCGACAAATATGACATTTTAAATCTCCCATTACATGTACTTCGATCTTCAATAGGATACGTACCACAAACGAACTTTCTATTTTCTTCTACTATAAAAGACAACATTGCATTTGATCCAAAAGACTATCAAGATAAATATATTTTTAGAGCATCACGGCAGGCGGAAGTTTATGCTGACATTCAAGGATTTACAGAAGGATTCCAAACTGTTTTAGGAGAAAGAGGACTATCATTATCAGGCGGGCAAAGACAACGAGTAAGCATAGCTCGGTCGTTAATAAAAAGCTCACCAATTATGATATTTGATGATAGCTTAAGCGCGGTTGATGCCAAGACAGAGGAAAAGATTCTGCACACATTAAAAACAGAAATGAGGGGGAGAACATCAATCATGATCAGTCACCGTATCTCAACGATACAGCATGCTGATCAAATTATTGTCATGGAGAAAGGACAAATCGTCGAGCAAGGCACTCATGAAACACTGCTTAGAAAAAATGGAATCTATAAAAACATGTACATGCAGCAATCGAATGACATGATCATGGAAGCTTCAAATGAAAGAACCATTCGAATAAAGAAATGGGGGAATGAACATCGATAATATTAATATGAGTGATCGTCAGTTATTAGGAAGGATGCTTGGTTTCGCCAAACCATATTGGAAAAGAATTATACTGTCTATTTTTATAACAGGTTTGATCGTCATTGCCAGCCTCTCTCAACCTTATATTATTAAAGTAGCGATAGATACGTATATTAATGGAGTTTATTCACCAATGGTTGTCGTAAGTCAGAATGAGGTAGCAGATATAAAAAGTAGATTGAATCATCTTGATGTGAAGTTTGAGGAAACGGGGGTTTTACAGGAAAAGGTATATATTCGATTACTAGATTCTATAAATGAACAAGAAATCCAGGACTTAGAGAAGGCAGCAATTGTATCAATTGAGAACATTCATTATCTTGTTCAAGGCTGGAATAAAGGGTTATCAAAATCAGAAGAATATCAAGTCAACTCATCGTCAAATCAAATTAAAATTGATGGAAATCTATATCCGATAGAACGTGTAAGTCAAACGGAAATGAATTCATTTCGAGAGCATGATTATGAAGGGTTAATTGTATTGGGGGCGCTTTATTTTATTCTTATTGCTTGTTCTGCGGTTCTTACCTTTTATCAACAAAATACATTGCAATATACGGGACAGTCTATTATCTATGATATTAGAGAAACTCTGTTTAAACATCTTTCAAAAATGTCTATTTCCTTTTATGGAAAGCATCCAATCGGAAGATTAGTTACAAGGATTACACATGATGTAGAAGCACTTAATCAATTATATTCACAAGTTATTGTTAACTTAGTTAAGGAAATTCTCATTCTTATAGGCATTATCTTGATCATGCTGCACCTTAGTGTGAAGCTGACATTAATTAGTTTGATTGTGATACCAGCTGTGATGATCACAACGCTTTATTTTAAAACGGTTATGAGAAAGGCCCAGCGGAAAATTCGCCTTATTTTATCAAAACTTAATTCGTTTCTAGCAGAAAATTTATCCGGTATGAGTATTATCCAGCTTTTTGTGCGGGAGGAAAAACAGCTTGAGCAGTTTAATGAGTTGAATGAACGTCATTATAAGGCCGGTATGCGACAAACAGTATTAAACTCTATTTTTAATCCCTCCATCGGTTTCTTTGGTAATCTTTCTCTCGCATTACTTGTTTGGTATGGAGGACGGAATGTTTTAGAAGGGGCCATCACCTTTGGAATCGTGTATGCTTTTACTCATTATGTAAGGCAATTCTTTGAACCGTTAAGGGCACTCGCTGATCAGTTCAATCAAATTCAATCTGCCTTAGCATCAGCGGAGCGTATTTTTGATACATTGGATACTGAATCGACGATTTTAAATCCTGTTAAACCGAAGAAACTGGGGAGTCATATAAAAGGAGATATCCTATTTGATCATGTATCATTTGCCTATAAAGATGAAGATTGGGTGCTAAAGGATATTCATCTGCATATACAACCAGGGGAAACGGTTGGCATTGTGGGGGAAACCGGTGCTGGAAAAAGCTCAATTATTCAGCTTATTAATCGTTTTTATGATATTCAAAAAGGAGAAATTCGCCTTGATCATGTGAATATTAAGGATGTTCACTTGTCAGAGTTAAGAAAGCATATCGGAATTATACAACAAGACAGCTTTGTTTTCTCCGGGACTGTTTTTGATAATATCCGTTTAAATCAGCATGAGATAACAAATGAGGAGATTATTAAAGTAGCAAAGTCTGTTAATATTGACGCTTTTTTCCGCACGCTGCCAAATCAATATGAAACAGTGTTAGGTGAGCAAGGGACAGTATTATCTACAGGACAAAATCAACTTTTATCATTTCTGCGAGCAATCATTGCTAATCCTAAAGTGTTAATCCTTGATGAAGCAACAGCAAACATCGATACTGAAACAGAAGCGGTCGTCCAAAAAACGTTAAAGGAAATTTCTAAAAATCGCACCACCATCATTATTGCCCATCGGTTATCAACAATCCAGCATGCCGATAAAATTATCGTATTAAACAAAGGAAAGATTGTCGAAATGGGGAATCATCAAGAGCTTCTTAAATCGAGAAATATCTATTATCAACTATGTAAAAGTCAGAGTAAAGCCGGTCGATCAAGGGTTAGGGCTTAAAAAAATAAAGGTAGAGCTTGAATGTTAAACTCTACCTTTACCCGAATTTTTAGAGACAATTATTTCCTCGCTCACCACCTGTTTGTGATCTTCACAAAATTGAGAAGGAGAAACTCCGACGATCCGTTTAAAGGTCCTGCTAAAATATAATTCATCGCCATAGCCAACATTTTGGCTTACTTCTTTTATTTTTACATCTGATAAGACAAGGAGTTCTTTTGCGCGATCAATACGTAAATGTGTTAAATAATCGATCGGACTTAATCCGATATATTTTTTGAAAAGCCGGGAATAATGACTTGTGCTAAGACCGGCAATTTGAGCCAGCTCTGTCAGGGTGATAGAGTTTTTGTAATGATTGATCATGTATTCAATCGTCCCTTCAATCGCTTTTTTGCTATCACCGCTAAGCATTTGTGAGTGGAAATCTTCAACAATCGTTAATAACAGCTCTTCAAAGACAATTCTTTGTTGCATGTTAATGGTGGAACCCTGTTTTTTTGCTAAAGAACTTAACTGCTCAAGTAAAACGATTACAGCGGAATGATTACTAATCGTATAAACGCCTTTAAGGGGAAAAGAAACATCCTTCGAACGTTTAAATTGCCATACATCTTTATCTTCAAAGGCCATTGCATAAGAAAAGCGCACAAAATAAAATTCCAATGGGTTGGTACGGTACGATTTTTTATCGCATATCATGTGAGGAGTGAAAACAACAAGCTTTCCTGGATGCAGTTTATGTTTCTTTCCGTTAATAACGACTTCTCCTCTGCCTTTTGTTACATACCACATGGAGTAAAAACGTGGTTTTTTTCCCTTCCTAATCCAATCAGGAGGACAAGTTTTATGACCTGCTAATAAAATGGAAAAAATTAGCTTATGTAAGGATATTGAAAGGTTCCTCATGCTGTGACACAAATGAAATTCCCCTCTCCTAATTACTGCGTGATCATATTATCCATACGCAAATTTTTTTAAGAATAGAACAAGCTGGTAACGTTATAAGACTAGAATATATGAGTCGACCACAAAAAGGTATAATCATCAAACCACCCTTTTTACTGGAAAGAATGTTACATCATACTCTTAAACTCACAAAGTAATCATTAAAACATATGATTGGTTATGCCATCAGGAGAGATTAGACATCATATTGCAAATGAATGAAAATGAACATATGAACGAAATAATAGGTGGGGGATGTGAGTATGTGTCAAAACATGAAAAGCTCTATTTTTATAGTAGGTGATTCTACCGCTTCTTCATACCCGGAAGAAAGAGCGCCACAAGCAGGATGGGGGCAGGTGTTAAATCAATTTTTCACTGACGATATCACAATCGTAAATGAAGCTGCACCAGGGAGAAGCTCCAAAAGCTTTATTACAGAAAAAAGATTAGCGGGTGTTGAAGAACAAATTAAGGAAAATGATTACCTCTTTATACAATTTGGACACAATGACGCCAAAAAAGATGAAAGATTTACAGATCCATTTACAGATTTTAAATATTATTTAAAACAGTATATTAATGTTGCTTTAGAGCACAAAGCTACACCTATTTTACTAACACCTGTGCAAAGAAGAAGTTTTAATGAAGATGGGATCTTTTACGAAACGCATGGAGATTATCCGGAAGCAATCCTTCAGTTAGGGAAAGAGGAAAATGTTCCGGTCATTGATTTAGGAAAACGAAGCAAAGAATATCTTAAAAACTTAGGTGCGAAAGAATCAAAACCAATTTTTTTATGGCTTGACGTAGATGAGTATAATAATTACCCGGCTGGTTTACAGGATAACACTCATTTCTCTGAATATGGGGCGAAAGAGATTGCGAGATTAGTTGTCGAAGGTATCCGTGATTTGCAATTACCAATTGAAAGATACATCACATATTAACCGTTATAACTAAAAATCCGATCTATAGAAGGAGGAACTTCAGCTTTGTTAAATACGGATCATTTTCTTGAACAATTATATCATGACACTGTTTCAAAACCGGCATCAAAACTTTATGACACGAATTGGCAAGAACATACGAAAACAAAATTTGAATACTTGATTGGTCATTTTCCATGCCCGGAAGACAATTCACTGAACCCTAAAATAGTGGAGAAAACGGAAAAAGACGAGTATTGGCGTTTAAAAGTAGAAATCACAACCATTGATAATCTCCGGTGTCCAACTTATGTGCTTATTCCAAAGAAGAAAACAACTGCTACTCTGCCTGCGGTCCTTGCGCTTCATGGACATGGCTATGGAAATAAAGAAATTGTCGGGTTGAATCATGATGGAACTGAAATTGAAGGTACTCCCGGTATTCATAATAATTGTGCAATCAATCTTGTGTTAAAAGGGATGGTCGTGGTTGCACCGGAACTAATCGGATTTGGTGACCGAAAGCTAGAGAGAGATGATAAATCGGATGATCCGAGTCAAAATTCATGTTTTTCAATTGCAAGTCAATTGTTATTAATGGGAAAAACGATCGCTGGATTAAGGGTTTTTGAATGTAGAAGAGTGATTGATTACATACAGACAATTGAAACCGTTGATCATGAAAAAATTGGATGTATTGGTTTCTCAGGAGGAGGTCTTGTGGCAGCCTTTACTTCTATTGTTGATGAACGGATAAAGGCTACTGTTCTCACAGGCTATACGAATACATTTAAAGGCAGCATCATGGATCGGAATCATTGCCTTGATAATTATATTCCTGGAATTTTACAGCTGGGAGAAATGCCTGAGCTGTTGGGGGCTATTACACCAAGACCTTTATTTATAGAGTCTGGATTTCATGATACTGTATTTCCTATTAAACATGCAAAAGAAGCGTTGCAAACCATTACCGATATATACAGCAGTTTTAAAGCGGAAAATCAATTAAATCACCACTTTTTTGATGGAAAGCATGAAATATGTGGTGAAAAGTCGTATAACTGGCTTTATCAAAACTTGATGATGTGTGAATAATAGAGGAGAATTCATAAAACATTAAGTGTGCAAAAAAAGTATTCTATGGATAACAGGTTCCGTTTACTTATCGCTCGAAGTTTCACAATAAAACGTATTGTTAAATTGCACTGCGAAACTGTGGTACTTTTAGTTATATAATAATGGTCCAGTTTTGTTTTATAGACTGGATCATTATTTTTGTGCGTGATGGAATATTGCAATAATCTACCATTTCTGTATCGATTTTTTGTGAATAACTGAAAAAAGCATACGTAAAAGAGGAATATGTATTTATTTACATTGGTTGGTAGTATAAAATCATTCGCAGAATCCAAAAAACGGTAAAAGTGATAATAAAAGTGGTAGAAATTTCTATAATTTCCCATTTTTGTATTGTTTCTTTACTAAAAAAGTGATAAAAGCGTACGTAAAGAAGGAGTATGTATTCATTTACATTGTTATGCAGTATAAAACCATTCGCAAAATCCCAAAAAACGGAAAAATTGACATTAAAAGAGGCAAAACTTTCATTAATTTTCCACTTCTGTATGGCTTCTTTAGTAAAAAGTGATAAAAACATACGTAAAGAAGGAGTATGTATTCATTTACATTGTTATGCAGTATAAAACCATTCGCAAAATCCAAAAAACGGAAAAATTGACATTAAAAGAGGTAAAACTTTCAATAATTTTCCACTTCTGTATGGCTTCTTTAGTAAAAAGTGATAAAAACATACGTAAAGAAGGAGTATGCATTCATTTACATTGTTATGCAGTATAAAACCATTCACAAAATCCAAAAAACGGAAAAAGTGACATTAAAAGTGGCGAAACTTTCATGATTTCCATTTCTGTATTGTTTCTTCAATAAAAAGTGATAAAAGCTTACGTAAAAAAAATGCTGTTTTCTTTTAAATTAATTGGCCTCTATTTTTCTTTAGAGCTATTTTAATTAGCCCTTTATATGGGATATCGATTTGTTTGCAGATAATCATTTTGTAATATCATGTTCAATAGATCATTTTTTATCTGAAATTTTGGCTTAAGTGCTTGAAATTCATGTAACTGTTTTGATGATTATAGAATTTTTATTGATTATAAAGTAAGTTTAATTTAAATATGTAAGTGTTATCGATAAATGGAAGATGTTGAAGGAGGTATAAGGATCATGAAAAGCAGCTGTATTTAAGTGTAACGGCATATTGACATGAAAATTAGTAGAATCATATAATATAAAATAATGTAAGCGTTTTATTGGTGGGAAGAGGTGATTAAATTTGAAACAAAAACCAAAATATTTTTATCGCATTTTTTTACCTTTTGTTTTAGTCGGTACTCTTGTGGTCATCTTATTTAATGGGTTTGCTTATTTTTTTACTAAAGCGTCATTTGAAGAGAAGATTATACTGGAGAAGCAAGAAAATGTTGTTCAGATCATGAATACACTTGAACAGAAAATGCAAACATTGGATTATTCACTTAATTCCTATGTTCATGATTCCTCATTTAAACAATATATTAAAGAGCCTTTAACGGTGAAGAATTTTGATGTTTATCAAGCAATTGATAAACAATTGAACTATATATCATCATTCGGTCCAAGTCAGACTTCTATTGAATTAGTTAGCTTGCAAGGGAATTGGAAAATAAATCAATACGGATTAAAAGCAGTTACTGAACAGGAAATGGATTATATTGATTCGCATTATATGTCGCTTCCGCACTCCTCCACATGGTTGAAGGAAGAAAACGAAAAAAATGAGATTAAGCTTATCAAACAGACCCCCTATTATCAGTCAACAAAAAATGGCGTTCTCATAGTACATATCCCTTTAAAGTCACTTTCAAGTCAAATTTATAATCAAGCCGAATCAAATCCTATCTATATTTATAATCAAGATGGAATCTTAATCTATCAAAGTGAAACAGAATCACAGGAAAACGAGATTAAACAAAAGAATATTTCTGACTTAGTAAATCAACACCAAGGACAAGCCGGGATTTATCCAGTTGATTCACAACAAAATGACCAATATAAATTGGTCTATTCAAAATCGGGATATAATGGGTGGCTATATATTACGAAAGTAAAGGATTCAGAGTTTACTGAAGCAATGAAACCAACGATTATTGGAACGGTTTTGATGAGTGTTTTTATGCTATCAGTAACCATTATTATTGCGTATGTAAGTTCTGACTATTTTTCAAAGCCAATTCGTGAACTGCAGAAATTCATTCCAAAAATGCAAAAAAGTGATTATAAAGATGAATTCGAACTTATTGGCAGATCAATTCGTGAGGTCATAAATAAAAATCAATCATTAGAAGATGTTATTACAAGCCAGCATGAACAATTAAAGACTTTGTTTATGTTAAATCTATTTCATGGGCGTATGAATGACCAGGAAATTCAGGAGCAATTGCAGGACTTTAAATTCCCGCAAGAGTGGCAATATTTATATGTGCTGGCCATTCAATTTGATCATATTGAAAACAATAACTATTCGAGAAAAGATAAAGATGTTTTATTATTTTCGATCAATCAGCTTGTTTCTGAAATTATTAGTAAAGATGAACAGCTATCACCAGCTGTTATTGATTCAAAGACTCAAGCAACGATCTTACTTTGCCGAAACGAAGATACCGATCAGCATGTTTTAGTCATAAACAACTATATGGAAAAGATTCAAAAAGTGGTAAAAGAGATATTTAATTTAACGATTAGTGTTGGAATTAGCAGTCCATATAAAGAATTAGGGGACAGTAAAATGGCCCTTCAACAAGGAATTGAAGCACTGAAGTACCGTTTGAAAGTAGGAAAAGAATCAATCATTTTTTATGAAAGTGTTTCAGCTATTTTTAATAGTAATGAGATAAAAACCTATTTTCCTAAAATACTGGAAAACCAGTTATTTGATTCAATTAAATTAGGAGAGAACCAAAAAGCAAAAGAAACCTTACACCATTTACTTGCAGAGCTGTTTAAGAATAATAACAATCCTCATGAACTTGAAGTTAATATTATGCGGTTCATAAATGATTTAGTTAGCTTCATGCATGTATTGGGAATGGATACGTTAATCATAGAAGATCATAAAACACTGTATAATGCGATTTCAGAAATGAAAACTTCCGAAGAAATTGAAATGTTTGTCAAACATAAAATCGTTTATCCAATGATTAATGCGATTGCTGAACGTACTGATTTTCAATATAAAACCATTTCTGATAAAATTGTTCATATTATTCAAAATGAATTTGATACAGAACTGTCTTTAGAAAATATTGCAGCCCGTCTTCATTATAATAAAAATTATTTAAGCAGCATCTTTAAAAAGGAGTTCAATCAATCATTTAGTGAATATCTTGCTTTATATCGATATGATATGGCAAAGAAGTGGCTGAAAGAAACAGATTTGTCAGTGAAAAAAATATCAGAGAGACTGCAATATAATAATTCTCAAAATTTTATCCGCTCCTTCCGTAAGTTTGAAGGAATCACACCGGGAAAATACCGTGAATTGCATGCTGGTGAGACGTTGGTTATTAAGAAAGGTTGATTATTTGCTCCAACCAAAATAATAGTGTTAGTATGGAACATCTCCTTAATGGTAATTTGAACATTAAAGGAGATGTTTTTTGTTTTGAAAAAATGGTGAAGTTTTTTTATAAGCAAATTCTTGTTAAAGAAAATCAATCATTCTTAGGCACTTTTTTAAAGGCTGTTTTCTCAAAGATTGTTGTTTTTGAACACTATTTTAACTTAATAGTGGAATGGAGCGGAAGACACTCGACTCCTGCGGGAAGTGAGGAAAGGCTGAGACTTCGCAGGCGAAGCCGAGGAGGCTTAGCTTCCTCCCCGCGGAAAGCGAGTGTCTGCAGCGCAATGGAACGAACTAATTATTACCCTTAATTACCTTAAAAGCATTAACAGTTTAAATATCCTATTTCAAAGAAAAAGCCTATAAACAAGAAAGACCACCATATCAAAAATATCGATATTGGCAGCCTATGGAGTATTATTTAAAGTGTTGCATAGTAAAGGCGTATTGCTTATCCCTATTATGCCTTTACTGAACCTACAAAAGCCCCTTTTACAAAGTATTTTTGCAGGAATGGATAGACGATAAGCATAGGGATTGTGGCAACGGCTATAACGGCCATTTTGATTGTCTGTGCAGGTGGGACAATGTCTACTGCAGAACTATCTGCCTGCATGCCGCTTGATACAATAACAATTTGGCGCAGTAACACTTGAATCGGCCATTTTCCGGAATCATTTAAGTAAAGAATTGCATTTGTATATTCATTCCAATAGGACACTGCGTAGAATAAGGAAATTGTTGCAATGGAAGGCAGCGATAATGGCAGGATAATTTTAAAGAAAATCATAATATCATTATAACCATCAACCTTTGCTGATTCTTCCAAACTGTCTGGAATGGCTTGGAAGAAGTTCCTCATTATAATTAAGTTAAATGCACTTATTGCAACTGGTAAAATTAAAGCCCAGTACGTATCGATTAACCCTACATTTCTTACGACAAGGTATGTAGGAATCATCCCTCCACTAAAAAGCATCGTAAAGACTACAACAAAATTAATACCCTGTCTTCCATATAAATACTTTCGGGATAATCCGTAAGCCATAAAAGCAGTTAACACCATACTTACGAATGTACCAACACCTGTGACCCCAATTGATACGGCAAAGCTTTTAAAAATAGTTGGTGTTGAAAAGATATAATGGTAAGCATCTAATGTAAAGGATGTTGGAAAGAGAATAAATGATTTTTCAACAACCTCCTGTGTTGAGGCGAACGAACTCGCGATAACGTTTACAAAAGGAAGAAAACAAGCTAACCCAATTAGCAGCAGGATCGTATAGTTAAGGAAATTAAAAATACGGTTGCCTAATGAACTCTCATACTTCAATAGAAACCCTCCATATCTATTTATATTTTTTTGTACCTTTACTATAGCAACAGGAAAATAAGCACGTCTATAATCATTTCCTCAGTAGTTATTTCAAACCATGATTATGGAATTTCTTAAGAATAATCATGGATAGATTGAAGTGATCAATAGATCATACCAAGTACAGAAAACGTTTACAAACATGATGGAGAAGCGGTTTCTGACAGAATGATTGTAGACGTTACGCTGTGTAATGGATTAATTTTGAATTATACAAAACATTCAAGTAGAAAACGAAGGAGGATTTCTGAGTGAGGGAAACAATGATTCCTATAAAAGATCAGCACAGCATTCAACCAGTTCCAGATAAAAAAGCATTAAAGCGTCAAATAAGGAAAAAGAACATTGCAAGTATTGGCAGAAATAAATATTTATATTTTATGATATTGCCGGGTCTGCTATATTTTATTATTTTTAAGTATGTTCCGATGGGAGGACTGATCATTGCCTTTCAGGATTACCAGCCGTTTTTAGGGATATCAGGAAGTCCTTGGGCGGGTCTTAAACATTTTACCCGATTATTTACAGAACCAACCTTTTTTATGTTATTAACAAATACACTGTTTCTGTTTGCATTGAATCTATTTATCTTTTTCCCTATTCCTATCATTCTGGCATTAATGTTAAATGAAGTAAGAGGGAAGTTTTTCAAAAGTACGATCCAAACCGTTATCTATATCCCGCATTTTATGTCATGGGTTATTATCGTATCGATTTCTTACGTCTTCTTAACAGTAGATGGAGGAGTTATAAATGAATTGATTGCGAAAGCCGGCGGGGAGAAAATGGATTTCTTAACAGATGGTGGCTGGACCCGGGCCGTTTATATCCTGCAAATTATATGGAAAGAAATGGGCTGGTCAACTATCATTTATTTGGCTGCTGTGACAGCCGTAGATCCACAACTATATGAAGCTGCAAAAATGGATGGTGCTAACCGACTGCGTCAAATCTGGCATGTTACCTTGCCTGCAATCCGTCCGGTTATTATTATTCTATTAATTTTAAAAATTGGTCAAACGTTAGATTTAGGATTTGAGCATGTGTATCTTCTGCTAAATTCACTAAATAGAGAGTCAATGGAAATTTTTGATACGTATGTCTATACTGCCGGACTTAAAAATGGCCAATTAAGCTATAGTACAGCCGTTGGTTTATTTAAAGGACTTGTGGGATTAATCCTCGTTATTGGAGCGAATAAACTAGCAAAGAAATTTGGAGAGGACGGTCTTTACTAATACATGGAATTGATAACGTTATCATAGAGGGGAGAAAGGAGTATGAATAAATGGATAAAATGGCCGAACGGTTAAATGACATATGTATTCGCATTTTGCAGCTGGTATATCTCAATATCCTATGGATTGCTTTCACGATGCTGGGTTTTGTTTTAGTAGGAATCGGTCCTGCCACATTGGCACTGTTAACAGTCATGAGGCAGTGGATTCGAGGAAATAGTGATGTCCCAATTTTTCGGACATTCTGGCAAACGTATCGTTCTTCCTTTAAAGAAGCGTCTGTCATGGGCATGATTTATCTTGTTATTGGCTGGATTTTATATGTTGATCTTTTGTATGTTCAATCTTTTTACTTACGAGCTTTAGTGATCTTTGTATGTTTTATCTATGTTGTTTCTCTTTGTTATGTGTTTCCCATTATGGCCCACTATGATTGGAAAAGCACTGTTCTAAAAATCAAGTTCTCCGTCATATTTGGGATTTCATATTTACAATATACATTGATTTTGCTTTTGGCATTAGCCTTCATTTATTTGGTTCTCTTTATGTACTCAGGTGCACTTATCTTCTTTGGGGTTAGTATTGGGAATTACATTATTATGTGGATGGCAAATCAAGTGTTTATAAAAATTGAAAACCAGGCAGTGCTGCAGGAAAGTGAGAGCCAAACATAATAGACATTTTAAGGGGGTGGAGAGAAGGAATAGAGAATGAGGGGATTTATGTAAAAATCAGTATGAGAAGGATAAAAAAACTCACCGTCATGAAAGGGGATAATGGTTGATTATGAAAAAGAAAAAACTTGCCAAAATAATTGGGGTAAATGTATTAGTTGCATCACAAATTCTTCTTGCTGCTTGTTCCAATAATAATGAACAAGCAAGTGGAGATTCTGAAAAGTATGATCCTGAATCAAAAGTTGAAGTGAACTGGACAGCGATCCTGCACACGCCATCTCCACCAACAGATGTCGTATTAAAAGAAATTGAAGAAGCGACAAATTCGACGATCAATTTTAATTGGGTACCTGATGCTTCAAAAGAAGAAAGAATTACAGCTGCACTTGCCTCAGGAGAACTATCTGACATTATTTCATTAACAATGCTGACAAATTCTTCAGTAAGACAATCATTAAAAACCGGTATGTTTTGGGATGTGGAAAAGTACTTAGATGATTATGATAATTTGAAACTCATTTCTGAAGATATTAGAACAGCTGCATCTATCGATGGAAAATTATATGGTGTACCATTTCAAAAAGATTTAGCTCGTTCCGGACTATTGCTTCGTAAGGATTGGTTAGACAATTTAGGTTTAGAAGTTCCAAAAACATTAGATGAATTATATGAGGTTGCAAGAGCATTTACAGAAGATGATCCAGACGGTAATGGCAAAGATGATACAGTTGCCTTTGGTGATCGAAGTGAACTTAGATACGGCAGCTTTAAAACGTTAAGCTCCTACTTTGGAACACCAAATGGATGGAAGGTTGAAGAAGATGGTACTTTTACACCGGAATTCGAGACACAAGCATATAAAGATACAATGAACTATTCAAGAAAGTTATACGAGAATGGCTACTTGGATCAGGATTTTGCGGTAACAGCTAAAACAGATCAACAACAAAAATTCGCACAAGGTAAAACAGGGATTTATACCGGTTTGGTTGATATTAAAAATTTAAAAACGATGGCAGAGGGTATCCAGGATGAAATGGAGATCGTGCCAATCAATAAAATGGAAAGCCCTGATGGAGAAAATCATATTTGGTCTGAAAATAGCGGTGTAGGGGGATTAATGGCATTCCCTAAATCAGAAGTGAAAACAGAAGCAGAGTTAAAGCGCTTACTGCAATTTGTTAATGACATGATTGATGAAGAAGTGTTTATGCTCATGACAGGCGGTATTGAAGGAACTCACTATGAAACAGATGAAAATGGTGCATTTACGATTTTAGACACTGACTTATGGCAAAAAGACGTACAACCATTTTCCAGCTCAAGACCAAGTGAAATTACCCACTCTTTAGTTGATGCTGATCCTAATAAGCAATTGGTCAATGAATTAATAAAAGAAAATGCTGAATTTGCCGTTCTGGATCCTACTGTTCCACTTGATTCACAGACAGCAAATGAAAGAGGAACAGAATTAGAGAAAATTATCATTGATGCAACGATTAAATACATCATGGGAGAACTGGATGAAAAAGGCTTTGATGATGCTGTAGAGAAGTGGAAACAGTCCGGCGGAGATTCAATGGCAAAAGAATATGAAGAGGCTTATAAGAAAGCACAAGGATGATGGTGAAATAGTAAAGGTAAGATTCTTTCTCCTTACATGTAAATATAGGAGAAAGAATCTTCTTTCTTGAATTAAGAAAGGAGCTTTTTTATGGAGAAAAAGTCGATGATAAAAAATCCAATTCTAACAGGATTTAATCCCGATCCTTGTATTATTCGGGTGGAGGAGAACTACTATATTGTGACCTCAACTTTTGAATGGTATCCGGGTGTACTAGTCTATCATTCTAGAGATCTACAAAACTGGCAGCATCTAACAAATATTTTGAGTAAAAACACAAACTTTACCGGTAATCCAGATTCAGGCAGCATCTGGGCACCTGCCTTAAGTCATCATGAAGGTGTATTTTATTTGGTTTACACAGATGTAAAAAGAAGCAAGTACCCCTTTAAGGATGCTCATAATTACTTGGTTACAGCAACAGATATCATGGGGCCTTGGTCAGAGCCTGTCTTTTTAAACAGTGGAAGCTTTGATCCCTCACTTTTCCATGATGAGGATGGACGAAAGTGGTTTTTAAATGTTGAGTGGGATTATCGAATTGATGGGAGAAATAAATCTGCAGGAATTGTGATGCAGGAGTATTCTTCAGATGATGAAAAGTTAATCGGTCCAATCTATAAAATATTTAATGGAACAGATTTAAGAAAAACAGAAGCTCCTCATATTTATAAACAGAATGGTTACTATTATTTACTTACTGCAGAAGGTGGTACAGGTACAACTCATGCTGTTACTGTTGCAAGATCCAAGGAACTTACAGGTCCTTATGAAGTAGATCCGTTAAATCCGATGCTAACCTCTGCTCATGACGAAAATCTGCCGTTGCAAAAGGCAGGACATGGAAGCTTAGTTCGTACACAAACAGGAGAATGGTTTATGGCTCATCTATGCAGCAGACCTGTAAAAGGGAAATACTCCATTTTAGGTCGGGAAACAGCTATTCAGCGTGTGGAATGGACAGATGATGGTTGGCTTAGACTTGAGAACGGAGGAAATGAAGCACAAGTAGACGTCATCGCACCTAATCTGCCACAACATCCTTTCCCATCTGATCAAAACGAATATGATGATTTTCAACATGAATCATTACATAAAACCTGGAACACCCTTCGCAAAGCTCCTGATGAATCTTGGTGCTCATTAACAGAACGTAAAGGCTGCTTGCGTGTAAAGGGAGGAGAATCCATTCACTCATTGAATGACCAGCATCTAATTGCAAGAAGACAGCAGCATTTTTCCTGTGAAGTGGAAACAGAAATGGAATTTGAACCAGAAACATTTTTACAGATGGCAGGTTTAGTTCTTTATTACAATACGGACAATTATGTCTATCTCTATCTTTCGCATGATGAAGAAAAAGGAAAATGTCTTAATATCATGAGATGTGTTTGGGGTGAGTTTGAGCAATTGAATCTATGGATTTCTATGAATGAGAATAACAGCATCAAGCTCAAAGCTGAAATAAACGAGGACGAAGCAATTTTCTTTTATAAAACGGATGGTACTAGTTGGGACAAAATTGATGTTCCAATCAGTATTGCCCACCTTTCTGATGAGGGGAACGGATTTACAGGAAATTTTGTTGGAATATGTGTACAGGATCTTCTCGGAACAAACAAACATGCTGATTTTCATTACTTTCGTTATCAAGGAAAACAAGAGGGGGAGGAATGAACGAAGATGGAAACAAAAACACTGAATTGGTCACAAAAAATGATTGACTCTGTAATGGTTCGAAGACCGCTTTTGTGTGAGGGTGTTCAAAATGATAAATGGTCATATGATTATGGGGTTGTATTAAAGGGAACAGAGCTTGTCTGGCGAAAAACCGGTGAGCATAAGTATTTTGATTATATGAAAACAAACATGGATGCGTTTGTAAATGATGAAGGGGAAATCCGTGAATATGACATTAACTTATTCAATATTGATCATATAAACAATGGAAAGGTTTTGCTTACTTTATACAAGGAAACGGGAGAAGAAAAATATAAGAAAGCTGTAGACCTTTTAAGAAAACAGCTGCAATTACATCCGCGTACATCAGAAGGAGTATTTTGGCATAAAAAAGTATATCCTCATCAAATTTGGCTTGATGGTCTGTACATGGGGTCACCGTTTTATGCGGAGTATGTAAAAGAGTTTGGACTAGAGAGAGAATTTGATGATATAACAAAACAATTTTTATTATGTGCAAAAAATACAAAAGATCATGAAACAGGCCTTCTTTTTCACGCATTTGACGAGAAAAAAATACAACCATGGTGCAATCCCGAAACCGGGCATTCAAAGAATTTCTGGGGAAGATCAATGGGGTGGTTTGTGATGGGATTAGTCGATACGCTCACATTCATTCCAGAAAATCATAAAGACCGTGATTCTTTATTGACATTACTAACAGATGTTTTACTTGCTTTGAAAAATGTGCAAGACAAAGAATCAGGAGTTTGGTACCAGGTCCTTGATATGGGAGAACGAAAGGGAAATTATCTTGAAGCATCGGCTTCATGTATGATGTTATATGCTATTGCAAAGGGTGTAAGATTAGGGTTTCTAAACAAGGAATGGAGACAGGTAGCCCACCAGGTTTATGAGGGGATCATAAACGAATTTATTACAGTGACAAGTGAAGGCTTGGTAAATTTAAATAAAAATTGCCAGGTAGCAGGATTAGGTGGGCCTGATAGACGAGACGGAACATTTGAATATTATATTAGCGAACCGATTATCACAAATGATTTGAAAGGTATAGGGGCTTTTATTCTAGCAGCGGCAGAAATGGAAAGTGTTCAATAGAGAAAGGAGAGATGAAAATGATTCCAACAAGTACAACCAACCTGCATGATATTACACAATATGGAGCCATAGGGGATGGAAAGACTGTTAATACGAAGATGATTTCCGCGGCCATTCAAGCATGTGAGGAAGCTGGGGGAGGAACGGTTTATGTCCCTGCTGGTCGATTTCTAACAGGAGCGATTATATTAAAAAGCAATATGAATCTTTATTTAGAAGCAGGATCCACTCTTTTATTTAGTACTGATGTAAATGAATATCCAGTTGTCCACTCTAGGTGGGAAGGGGTTAAAAGGGACGTATATGCATCTTGTATCTATGCAGAGAACGCTGAAAACATATCTGTAACAGGATATGGGACATTGGATGGTAATGGTGCATTTTGGTGGGATCTTTTTAGACGAAAAGAACACAGATACCCTCGTCCAAAACTGGTAAGCTTTGATTCCTGCAGGCATATTCTCATTTCAGGAGTGAAAATGATTCAATCTCCCAGCTGGACGGTAAATCCCATTTGCTGTGAAGATGTCACCATTCATAATCTCACCATTGTAAACCCCAGCGATTCTCCGAATACAGATGGCATTGATCCAGAGTCGTGCCGAAATGTTAGAATATCAGATTGCCATATTGATGTCGGTGATGATTGTATTGCCATTAAAGCGGGAACAGAGGATACAAAAAAGCGTGTACCTTGCGAAAATATTACCATTACAAACTGTACAATGATCCATGGACATGGCGGGGTTGTCCTTGGAAGCGAAATGAGCGGTGATATTCGAAACGTTACAGTGAGTAATTGTGTATTTGAAGGAACAGACCGAGGAATTCGGTTAAAATCAAGACGAGGACGCGGCGGTGTGATTGAAGACATTCGTGTAAGCAACATTGTGATGAAAAATGTTATTTGTCCGTTTATTGCAAACCTCTATTATTTCTGTGGACCACGTGGAAAAGAAAAATATGTATGGGATAAAAACCCCTATCCTGTAACAGATGAAACACCTGCTTTTAGAAGGATTCATTTTTCAAATATAACGGCAAGAGAAGTAAGTGCAGCTGCAGGATTTTTATACGGCTTGCCTGAGATGTATGTAGAAGATGTGACATTTGATCATGTAACAGTCGATATGGCTGAAAATGCAGAACCAGGTATGCCTGCCATGATGTCAGAATTAGAGCCAATGAAACAACGCGGCTTCTACTGCGGCAACGTCAGAGGTGTGAATTTTCATAGAGTAACAGTCAGTAACAATGAAGGTCCCGCATTTTATGTGGAAAACGGGGAAGATATTGAGTTCAATCAATGCAAACAAAAAACAAGCTCTGAAGGTTCGATGATTGAATTGAAGAATGTAACTTGTAAATAAAATAAAAAATCGTCCATATAAATTTTGGACGATTTTTTGTATGAAGGACAAATTTTGTTTCAAGCCCTTGCGAAATGTCCTTCATCCTTGGTATGAAGGACAAATTCTGTTCAAGCCCTTGCGAAATGTCCTTCATCCCTGGTATGAAGGACAAATTCCGTTTCAAGCCCTTGCGAAATGTCCTTCATCCTTGGTATGAAGGACAAATTCTGTTCAAGCCCTTGCGAAATGTCCTTCATCCCTGGTATGAAGGACAAATTCCGTTTCAAGCACTTGCAAAATGTCCTTCATCCCTGGTAAGAACTATTCGGTAAGGAATATAAATATCCTTCATCCCTGGTAAGAACTATTCGGTAAGGAATATATTACTAGAGTAACAAATTTAAGATATTGATCGGAGGCTCAAGAAACTACTTATAGATAGCGAATACCTGCAACCGAAATCAACTCAGGTTAATAGTGCATCTTATTTTAAAAGCATCAAAGTATAGTTTATTAATAGGCGTTTTTTGCAAAGCTTGTTTCTACCGCACTCTTTTTTAAAATCTATAGTGGAATGAAGCTGCAGACACTCCCCGGCGCATCGAGTGTCTGCAGCGCAATGGAACGAACTAATTTTTATCTTTAACTGTATTAAAAAACAACCATTATTTAATAGTAAACCCTTGCTGGTTCAACCAGCTTTCACACAATTCTGTCCATTTCCCCACAACAGGATCATCTCCAGCAAGACCTAACCCATGACGTCCATTCGGAAAAATATGCATTTCAAAGGGAATCTTATTTTTACTTAATGCCTGTGCATAGAGCAAACTGTTTTCAACAGGAACAGGTTCATCATCAGCTGTGTGCCAGAGAAAAGTCGGCGGTGTATCAGCCGTAACATTATTTTCACTAGATAATGATACACGAAGTTGTTCAGATGGTTTATTTCCCAGTAAATTGTTAACAGAGCCCTCGTGATAATCTTGTGTAAAAGAAATGACAGGATAACAGAGGATTGCTAAATTTGGCCTGCAGCTTTCCTTATCAATTACATCAGTAGATTCGTAGCATTCCTCCAAAAGTTGAGTGGAAGCCATTGACGCTAGATGTCCACCTGCCGAAAATCCTAATATTCCAATTTTCTGTGGATCAATAGACCATTTTTCTGCATAATGGCGAACATAGCGAATCGCACGCTTGGCATCTGCTAATGAAGCAGGGTGTCTCGAAGGTGATACGCGATAGTTTAACACAAACGCTGATATACCTAAGGTGTTGAACCATTTTGCGACCGGTTCACCTTCATGATGTGCACGATGCTGATAACCACCACCTGGAAAAATGATAATAGCCCCATGCTTTTCCTTACCATCGATAAGGTAGGGGGTAATTGTTGGAGAAAATGTATCTTCAGAACTAAGAAATGGTACACTTTCTGTCCATAATGAATTTGTCATTTAAAAGACCTCCTAAAAAACCATCCTATTTTTTTAAGGTTGGAACCCAATTGTCAGAGCTCTCAAATATCTTTTCAATCGTCAAATCCGCAAAATCACGTTCTGATAAAAGTGTTGACCACTTTACTCGATGTTCCATTTCACCACCAGGTCCAGTACTCGCTGCTTCATAGTATCTTGAGGTTATTTCGTTTTCTTTGTCGCTCCAGTTGTCCCAGCCTTCGCGTTTAATATGAGACCCCATCCATGTTCGAATAAAGCTGGTTTGCGCATAAGGGCGCCACGGTCTTCCTAAATATACAGTATTGTCATTTGCCCTGCCGGTTAATTTACAATCAAAAAAGATAAAGCCATATGCTGATTCCTTTGGTGCGGAAGAAGCTGTTATGTATCCATCACGTAAACTATGAATTTCACAATGTTGAAAAACGACTGTGCCAGAGCCGAAAATAAAATCAACATGACCTTCAATATAGCAATGTGAAAAATATTGCCGACCGCGACTTGAGTAAAGAGTATCTTGATTACCTAGTAATCGAACATGATGGTAGATACCGCGATCACCGGATACATAAAGCGCTAGTGCTTGCCCAATTTCCTCTCCATAACCTGCTGTATTTTCAATTGTTATGTTTTCAAGTTGAATATTATCTGCCTGTATGGTAACAACTGGTGTACGAAATGTTCCAAGCTTCTTATGATTAGAGTCAGTCATTTCCGCATATAAATGATTTGTAATAATTGTGTTCTCAACATCTTCCCCTATTAAAGAAATATCTGGTTTATTGTCAGGAATTACAACGTTTTCTTCATATTTACCTGCCTTAATAAAAATGGTGACAGGTTCAAGAGGAAGAACACGAACTGAATCGACCGCATCCTGAATACGTAGAAAGTCTCCATTACCTTCTTTACAAACAACTATATTTCTCATCCGATGACGCCACCCCTTTGAACTAAATTAGAGAATCCTTTCCTATCATTTACAATAGCTTAATTTTGGGAAGACTTCTATAATCATTCTCCATATATAAGGATTTCCATCAAAAAAAGTGATCTGTTGAATCTAATATAAGATAATGATTATGTAGGTTTGTATTCCTTATATTTAGTATATGTACTTGTCATTATTGTTGGCAGATATAAATCAAAGCGAACAATCATATATTTGTTGAATTAAATAATGTAAACGCTCAGTTGCAGTATGTATCGCTAAGGTTGCATGGATACGACTCAGCTTTCACACAATATATTTTTATATATAAAAATATCCGGGCCCCCAAGAAGGGGTGACCGGATATTATATTATTAGAAAAGATATAGAATTGTACTTATCTGAGGGAGGAAAAATTAATGCATTATCATTTCATGAGCGATTTCCTCACCGCTAAGGTCAGAAGGGTAATAGGTTGGCCAGTTAATGACTTCCTCTAGCAACGCTTCCCGGTCATCACCCCAATACAAGTGATAGTGATATGAATCGGTTGGGGCAATACTGTGATCACTAAATTGGATATAGCTTGGCATCTTTCCTTCATGCTCGTCAGCAAGTTTGAAGACATAGCGCACACCACGGTTTCCAGCTTCATAGTTTAGAATTTCATAGCCGTCATAGATATAACTTCCAGACGATTTTTCTCCATCTTCAAAGAATGTGAATGTATCTCCTTCAATAATGATACGGTCCACGCCTGTTTTATATCCTATTGTATAGTAATCTTTATATTCTTCTTCAGTCTTGTCTCCGTCTTCTGCTTTGTGAGCAAATACTTCATCGAGGGTACCATCCAGTAAATAAGGGTAAACGGATTGCCAGTCACCTTCCCAGTCAGATAAGTCCCGGTCTTTAATTTGATCATCTTCAAAGTAACCATCATAAATCTTCTGAGCTTCTTCATCTAATTCATGGCTGTGATCATGGTCGTGTACTTCGGGTTCTATAGCAGGTGCATCTTCCAATGCTGTAAGCAGCTGTTTCAGGTTATGTCTCATCAGTGTAAAATAATCTTCATCTTTTTTAATATCTTCATCTGTCAGTACAGACAGGTTATGCAGCCTTAGCGTTTCTGCACCTATTTCATCCCTCACGACTTCAGTTATTTTCGTCGTAATGTTCTGTTCAAAAAAGACGTGTTTTAATCCGTATTCTTTAGCAGTCTCTACAAGTGTCTGTAGTTCTTTCTGAGACGGTTCCTGCGTAGGGCTCAAACCGGTAACAGCAATCTGGTGTATACCGTAAGCTTCTTCCCAATAGCCATATGCCGCATGAGAGACGATAAAATGATTGCCTGTAGCTGCTTTCAATTCAGCGGAAAACTCTTGATCTAGCGCTTCAAGGTCAGTCTTGAGAGTTTCAAAGTTTTCATTAAATAATTTCTCTTTTTCAGGTTTCATTTCTACTAATAAATCTTTAATATCCTCTGATAATTCAATGGAGCGGGTTGGATCCAGCCATACGTGGGGGTCATAATCTCCGTGGTCATGATCATGTCCGTGATCGTGGTCATGGGAACCTTCACTGAGCTCAATCCCTTCAGATGCTTCAACAACTGTCACATCTTCAGCCTCTACAGCTTCAGCGATTTTTTCAGCATAGGCCTCCAGCCCCGCGCCATTCATTATAAACGCATCCGCTTCAGCAATAGCCATTACGTCTTTAGAAGTGGGCTCATATGTATGGGGGTCTGACCCTGGTGGCAGGATTGATTCAACTTCAGCTTCTTCCCCTGCAATCTGTTCTGCAAAAAATTGCAGGGGATAAACCGTAGTGAAAATTTTCGTCGGTTCAGTTGATGCCGATTTCTGTTCTCCACTATTATTCTCATTTTCTACTCCACATGCAGCAAGGGTAAAGACAATTAATAAACCAAATAAAAACATCCATTTTTTCCTCATATGTATCCTCCTTTTCACTTTTCACAAAAAGAGTATATCGTAATAGTTACGATTTGTAAATAGTAATGGTTCTTATTTATAACAAACGGTTATTTGTATAAATATATTCCTTTTGTGTATGTTTACAATAACGATGATAAAAAGGTTAGTAGTCACAGGTGTCCTTAATATCAGTATGTTAAAAGTAAATAATTAACCAATTGAAACATAAATAAGATAAAGTAATAGACAGACATATCATGTATAAAGTATAATGACATAAGATTTAATAGCGAAAGCTTCCAATGTAAAGGGGAGTAGCGTCAGGATTATCCTGAAACAAAGTCGTCATTACATGAACTTTGTTCATCGGCTTTGTTGGCATATCATTGTGCTTAGCGAGACCTTTGCCTTATAGGCAAAGGTCTCTTTTATTTGTGCATAATAGCTATTTATAAATCTAGTAAAAACAGATATCCAGGAGGTAATCTTAATGGAAATGGAATTTCTCACTGCACTTTTATCTATTATTGTGATTGATTTAGTTTTAGCCGGAGATAATGCCATTTTAATCGGGTTAGCGGCAAGAAACTTGCCAAAACAACAACAGAAAAAAGTTATTTTATGGGGTTCAGTAGGAGCAATTATTATTCGTATCGTGGCAACCTTAGCTGTTGTTTGGTTATTGGAAATCCCGGGTCTTCACCTTGTCGGCGGACTATTATTAGTCTATATTGCTTACAAATTGCTCGTTGATAATGATGACCATGGCGATGTAAAAGCCGGGGATAGCTTCTGGGCAGCACTCCGAACAGTTATTATTGCCGATGCTTTAATGGGACTTGATAATGTCTTAGCAGTAGCCGGTGCATCTCACGGAAATATGCTATTAGTTGTTTTAGGTCTATTAATCTCTGTGCCTGTCGTTATGTGGGGGAGTACATTAATTCTAAAATGGATTGATCGTTTCCCGATTATCGTAACAATCGGAGCAGGTATACTTGCTTGGACTGCTTCAAAAATGATTGTAGGCGAGCACTTCTTAAGTGGTATATTTGAAAATGGTTTTGTGAAATATGGATTTGAAATCTTCGTCATTGCAGCAGTTATTATAACAGCTAAATATGTACAATCTAAAACGGCAAAAAATCAAGAAGAAACAGCTCTTTTAAAAACCGGAACACATTAATACTAGATTGGCCAACCTATAATGATGGGTTGGTCTTATTTTTATGGCAGTATACGCAAAGGTTATTGCTTTGGATTACTATTTTAACGCTATAGTGGAATGGAGCGGAAGACACTCGACTCCTGCGGGAAGTGAGGAAAGGCTGAGACCCCACAGGCGAAGCCGAGGAGGCTCAGCTTCCTCCCCGGCGCATGGAGTGACTGGAGCGAGATGGAACGAACTAATTTTAACCTTAACTGTATTTAACCTTTTTAATATAAACATGTATTAGTAATTTCAAGTTTCTTGCCTATTCAATATATTTACACTACAATATGTAATGGAAGGTGAGATCAATATGAATATTAATAATTTCCGATTCGATCAAGTGGGATTAAATCGTTTTTTTGGACCTTTAGAAGCTAAAATTATGGATATTCTTTGGGAAGGCTCTGAGAAAAGCATAAAGCAAGTGCAACAGCAGCTTGAGAAAGAGAAATCAATTAATTTTAATACCGTCATGACGGTAATGAACCGTCTTGTGGAAAAGGGAATTCTTCAAAAAAGAATAGAAGGACGAACCTCCCTTTTTATCCCGGTTAAAACAAAAGCGGAATTTATTGAAGAGCAATCAAAAAAGTTAACAGATAATTTATTAGATGAGTTCGGTGGTTTAGTTGTAAATCATATGCTGGACTCCCTAACAGAAGTAGATCAACAATTGCTAACTCGACTAGAAGAAAAAATTGATCAACTAAAGAAAGGGAAGAAACAATGAAATGGAGATATAAATCATTAATTGTTTTTGGATTAGGCCTGTTCTTAGCGATCGTTCTTTTTACACAGATGGGGTTGTACCTATATCATCATATCTTGGGAACATTCATTCATTTCAATGTATTTCAACTTTGTATTAGTTTATTTAGTGGCAATACTTTGCTTTATCATATCGTATTATTTTTAGTCAACTCGTTTGTAGCTTGGACATTCATTATGGTCTGTATAAAAATCATGAGGCAGATTTTGTTTTTTTCAAAATTAAAAATAAGATTAAAACGGAAATTAAATCGTACTGAAACGAAAAAAATTAATAGACTATTTAATCGTAGTAAAGAGGATATTTATGTTATTCAACATGGAGAGCCTATTGCTTATACAGTAGGATTTTTGGAGCCTATCATTGTCATTTCTACAAATCTTATCGAACTATTGGACAAGACTGAGCTCGAGGCTGTCATTCATCATGAATCAGCACATCAAAAATATAATGATCCTCTCAAAGTCTTTATTTTACAATTGATTTCTGAAGTTATGTGGTATATTCCATTAACAAAATGGTGTTATGAAAATTATAAAATAATGGTGGAACTTGTTGCTGATGAATATGCGGTTAACCGCATGGGTTCACAGGTAGGACTTGGTAGTGCTTTACTTAAACTACTCAAAACTTGTATTCATAATCGAAGCTCTGCTCCAGTTTTAGTCCCATTTTCAGATGGAACTGTAAATTTTCGTATAAAACAATTACTAGAACCTGAGTTTTCTATACCTGTTAAATGTCCGCTCATATCTATTATTGTTTCCATCAATATGATTGTATTTTTAATGTTGTTAATGATTATGCTTTAGTATTTTATTTTTAAGCTTGACCGAAAAGTCCACCTACACTACAATGAGTAGTGTAGGTGGACAGTAGATTTGTATATTGAATTTTTTTACACCGTTACACTACGGTGTGTAGTGTTAAAATGAGAGGAGATTAACAATGAAATTGGAAGTAGGAACATTAATTCTTCGAGTTTACCTGGGCTTTGCTTTTTTTATACATGGACTTGCAAAGTTTCAAGGTGGTGTTGAAAATACAGCCGGTTGGTTTGATAGCATGGGAATACCAGGATTTGCGGCTTACATAGTTGCTATTGTTGAATTAGCTGGAGGATTACTTTTAATTGTTGGTTTGGGTACACGGTACATTTCAGGACTGTTTTTTATCATCATGATTGTTGCAACGTTAATGGTGAAACTATCATCAGGGTTTATGGGAAATGGTCAAGGAACAGGGTTTGAGTTAGATTTGGCTTATGCTGCTATGTCCTTATTTTTTGTTTTATATCCGGCATCAAACTTATCATTGGATTCAAAGGTAGGGAAAAAGAGAAGAGAGTAAGGTGTAATGATGGCTTCTAAAAAGAAAAAAGAAAGTAAACCTCAAAAATTAATTGTTTGGATAGTTAGTACTTTTGTTATTTGCATGGCTGCCTTGATTTTTATATCAAGCTCTTCAAGCACGACTGTGGAGGCATTACAAGTTGAAAATCAACCGTATTTAGGTAAAGATGATGCTCCAGTTCAAATCGTAGAATTTGGAGACTATAAATGCCCTATTTGCAAAAAATTTCATGAACAATTTGTTCCACAAATACAGAAGGATTTTGTAGAAACTGGTGTTGCAAAATTTTACTTTGTAAATTATTCATTTATAAATGTGGATTCTATTCGGTCTGCTAAGTTTGCAGAAGCCGTTTACAAGGAGCTAGGAAATGATGTGTTTTGGAAATTTCATCATTTACTATTTGAGGGTCAGCCGGAAGATAGTAAATATGAAAGGATGGATGTTTATACAGAGGAGTTTCTAGAGAATACATTAAAAGAAATCGTGACTGAAGAAGAAGCTAATAAAGTTGTTGCTTCCTTTCAACAGGAAGAAGCTGAAACAGCCTGGGAAGAGGATATGAAGCAAGCAAACGATTTAAACATAACAGGTACTCCTACAATATATGTGAACGGACAAAAATTCGAAGGAAACAGTTATAATGATCTTAAAGGAATGGTTGAAGAAGCGATTGAAGGAGAATAGGCCGGAATGAATAAATCGTTATTCTTTTCATGGATTGTATCTCTTGTAGCTACTTTAGGAAGCCTGAGTTTCAGCGAGGTTTTTCATTTTGTCCCATGTACTTTATGCTGGTATCAACGAATTCTTATGTACCCGTTAACGATCATTTTAGGTGTCGCGTTTTACTATGGAGATCGAACTGTTTATAAATATGGGATACCGTTAGCGGTAATTGGTATGGTTATTTCACTGTATCATTACTCCCTTCAGAAATTGCCGTTTATGCAAAAACTTGAAATATGTACAAGTGGAATTCCTTGTTCGGGTGAGTATATTAACTTACTAGGTTTTATAACAATTCCCTTATTAGCTTTTATCAGTTTTACTTTAATAGCAATTAATCTTATCATGATGAGAAGAAATAATAGATAAAGGTCTTCGCTCTAGAGGTAGCGAAGACCTTTACTTTTTTGAGGAGGATCCCATGTCCCATAAGATTCCTAACTATTGAAGGTAATGAGGTGAGGGAATGATAATTAGTAGCCTACATAAGCTGCACCTACGATAATTAACAAGATGAACAATACGACAATTAAAGCAAAGCTGCTTCCATTGTTATAACCGCCCATTAGATCCCCTCCTTCCTTTATGTGTTAATGTATTCTATGAAGGGTGAAATCTGTTTGAAAGGGACAGACATGGAGTTATGAGAAAAGTGTGGTTTTGTACTAAATTATCTTTGTTCATTTTTTGAGGATAATATATAATCTTTATTTTGGGCAACTGGTTGATTAAATTTTTGTATACTCAAAACCTAGTAGAACTTGATAAATAACGACTGATGTATAGGGATGCTATGAAGGTCATGAGAGTGCTTTAGTTATAAGTTAAGAATGATGTTTTCTTGAAATAACAGTTGATATTCTCCTAGGTAAATCCTATAATACAAAAGGTGGAAGATCATTCAATTAATTGGGAATTTAAGGGTGATCACCATTTTACATACTATTCCGAAAATTGGAGGAGTTTAAATGAAAAAATTATGGTTTTTATTTTCTGCCCTTGTTTTTGCAATTGGATTAACTGCTTGTGCAGGAGATACTGAAGAAACAACTGAATCACAAAATACAGGAAGTGAAGATGCGAAAACTGAAGAGGGTGCAGATAAAGAACAAAATGCTAAAAGTGCAATGATGCGATTCTACATGGCAACTTCAAAGGCAATAAATGAACATGATGGAGATTTAAATGCATACGAATCTGCAGAGGAAGAGCCAACAGCAGAAATGAAAACATCAGCAGAAGCATCTGCTAAAGCAGTAGTTGAAGAATTAAAAACGATTGAAATTCCTGAAGAATTAGCAGATCATAAAGCAGATCTTGAATCAGCTATTGAGGATTTAACAGCATCTTATCAAACGAAAGCAGAAGAGCTGGAAAAAGATGCCCCTTCTTTAGATGCTGCTAACGAAACATTCACACAAGCTGATGAGAAACTGGGTAAAGTATTTGAAGCTGTAGGATTAATTCCAACAAGTTTAAGTACAGAGGTTACTGATTAACAAATATGAAAGTAAAAACGACTTACCAAAATCGGTAGGTCGTTTTTTAGTTAAGATCGCTGAATGCCGTTTGTGGAGAAGTTTTTAATGAGCTTTTGTAAATTTCTATGTCCTTCTCTTAGTTTTATTGTTTCTTCAATAATATGTTGGAAGCTCTCTATATCTTTATCAGATGCATTTAAAAGTGATTTTGGAACACCTTCTGCAAGTTGTTGTAAGGTCAAATCATCTCTCACGTACAATGTCCACCCTTCTTTTTATTTACTTTTCTTCTTATGTAAATTAATTTTAGAAATCTTTCAAATCTCCTTCAAAAACTTATCTACAATTCTCAACAGGATTTTTTATGTAATAAAAAAAAGAACGGTAATAGTGCAATACCTGACATGATTAGCTATGTTTTTACATCTAATTTCAGATTATCGTATTTTATATAGAAAGGAGCTGCCACAATTGAGACAGCCCTTTGAAACATGATATAGCTAATATGAGTTTTCATCCTCATACGATAACACAACCATTTTACGTTTTTTACTTATCAATTACTTTAATTTTTACTTTTTTTCTACCAAAGTTAACAGCATCTGATTTTGAAGGGATAAAGACATCTATTTTCTGACCTTTAATTGCTCCGCCAGTATCGCCTGCAACAGCAGTTCCATATCCTTCAACTTCAACAGTTGAGCCAAGTGGAATAACTGCGGGATCTACAGCAATTACTTTTTTATCAGGATTTGCATTTAAGTCGATGCCTGTAGCTGTTGTCCCTGAACAGCCTTCACAATTAGCTGTATAAGCGGTTGCCGTAACAGTCATTTCTTTTCCATCTTTTTCTGTTTCGGATGTTTTTGAGCTTTCTGATGTTTCTGTACTTTTAACTTTTTCAACCTTTTTTACTGTTGTAGCAGGTTTAGAAGCTTCTTTAGCTGCATCTTTTTCTGCTTCTGAATGCTTGATAATAAGTTCTTCCCCCGGCTTAATAATGTGGGAGTTAAGGTCATTCCAGTTTTCAAGCTCGTCTATATTTACTTCGTATTGTTCGGCAATATCCCATAGAGTATCACCTAATTTTACTTCGTGAGTTTCATTAAGTACTAATTGTTCATCCGGAAGGATTTTATCACTTGATAGGTTATTCCACTCTTTTATATGTTCAACTTCTACTTCATTTTGCTCGGCAATATCCCATAAAGTATCGCCTTCTTTTACTGTAATTTCCTCTGCAGCAGCTTGTACTGAAAATCCAACTGTCAAAGATGCAAATGTGATGAACGAAATCATTTTTCTTTTCATGGTGTTTACCTCCTTGTTAGCGGTTGTGCTAATCAATGAGTTCATCTTACCACGAAAAAGAAAGTTTAAAAGAACAAGCACTTAACAGTTTGTTTACGTTGTTACAGCTAGATGTTAGCAAGGTTACAAACTGTTCCAACAATATCCAATTCAGCTGGTCTTCGGTAGTTTTACAATAATAATTCCCTTAATTGGTTAATTTTCCCTGACCGAGTCCGCAGTAAAAACCCCACTTTAGAAAGAGGGGTTTTCCAGTTAATTCTAATACTCTCGTGCTGTTAAAGGAAGGCTTAGGAGTTTGTCATCATCTTGCTTAGGTGTTCCTCTGCCATCTCGGTTATTTGTGATTGTGTAAAGGCTATTTTCTTCGATTAACACATCACGCATTCTGCCGCTACCTTCGTGAAAATCCGAAACCTGTTTTGAAGAAATGTCAAAGCGACGGATTTTTTCGCCTCTAAGTGTGGCTATATAAAGACTTCCATTCCAATACTCGATACCTGATGGGGCCCAGGTTTGCTCTCCTGTATGAAAAATTGGCTTCACCATACCGGATTCTTCTTCATCCCCTTGAATAAGAGGCCATCCATAATTTTGTCCGGGCTTTATGGAGTTGATCTCATCATGGGCACTTTGACCATGCTCAGTACTATAAAGGTTGCCTTCCTCATCCCATGCAAGGCCCTGAGGATTTCTATGTCCATAAGAGTACAGGTAAGATGACTTGAGTGGGTTATCATCGGGAACTGTACCATCCAGGTTCATTCGTAATATCTTACCGGCCAAACTCTGCTTATCTTGTGCCAGGTCTGGATTACCTGCATCACCGGTTGTCGCATAAAGCATACTGTCCGGGCCAATCTTTATTCTGCCGCCATTATGAATTCGTCCCCCGGGGATATTCTCTACTAATGTACCTTCTTCACTCCATGTATCTCCCTCTTTTTTAAGAACGATGATACGATTTTTTATTTCATTTTCTTCCTTATAGGTGTGATAGGCATATGCTTTTTGGCTAGTTGAAAAATCTGCTGCTAATACAAAGCCCAATAATCCACCTTCTCCTTCATGATGGACATTCTTTGTAAGTGATAAAGATTGTTCTCTTGTTGTTTCTCCGGATATTTCTATTATTTTTCCTGCTCGTTGAGTAAGGTAAAAGGTTTGATTATCCTTTGCTATGTTCCAAGGAATGTCTAAATTTTTGGCAAGTGTTCCAACTGTACTTCCTGTTGTTTCAACATCTTCTATTTGTTCCGTTTGAGATCCGTACGTACATCCTGAAAGAAATAAAAGTAACACCGTGAAAAGGACAGCTTTTCTCAACACATGATCACTCCATTTGAATTATTGGTAAGTTAATCCAATCATACCAATTTTAAAATGTTGAATCAAAAAAGAGAAGGCTTATAACCCTCTCTAGTCAATTAAATAGTATCATTTTCTCCAGATTCACGAACCTTTTCAATTTTATCCACAAACATTTGAAATACTTTTCTTTTTTCATCTAATATTCTTATGTACTGTTTTAGTTCATCATATTTTTCCACAAATGGAACTTGATAGGTTGTTTTAATTGTTTCGATAATTTCATCATTAATAGTCGACTGAATGACTTGTTTCGTAATTCCGGATTTATAGGAATAAATTTGTAGCTCATTTTTTACTTTTTCATACTCCTCATCAAGTTCAATCTTTTGCTTGAGCATCTCTTCTTTCCATTCTGTTAACGCATCTTTCACATAGGTCTCCATCCTAGCCCTCCTCTGTCTGAAATAAGAAAAAGCATAATGACATATCTTTATACAATATTTCTTACATCTTTGTGTTTTATGGGGGTAAAGTGCCATTATTTGAGATGGAATGTTCATTTTTTAACTAAGCTTTATTGAAGATAGTGCGGTATTCACATCTACTTTTAACAAACCATCCAAATCAGACCATTTGCATTTATATCAATTTTTTGTTTTAATAAGATGTTACGTTTTATAGTTTTGGATAAATGTAACAGCAACAGCAAGTTACCATCTCTGTATGTATATCTTGCAAATATAATATAGAAGGTGAGAGTTAAATGGAAAATAAAGAATATCGAGTTTTATTATATTATCACTATGTTTCAATTGAAAATCCTGAGGAATTTGCTCAAGAGCATTTAGCGTATTGTAAAGAGCTTGGTGTATTAGGAAGAATTTTAATTGCTCATGAAGGAATCAATGGAACACTATCCGGCACTGTTGAACAAACAGAGCAATATATGGCACATATGAAAAAAGACCCTCGTTTTGCCGATATGGTTTATAAAATAGATGAAGAGGATGAACATGCGTTCAAAAAACTCAAAGTCCGTCATCGCCCTGAGCTTGTGACACTTCGTTTAGAGGATGATGTTAATCCATTGGAGTTAACAGGAAAGTATTATAGTCCAAAAGAATTCCAGGAAGCAATGCAGCAAGAAGATACAGTTATTATTGACGCTAGAAATGACTATGAATATGCTGTTGGTCATTTTAAAAATGCGATTTTACCTGATATTAATACATTTAAAGAATTACCAGAGTGGATTCGAGATAACCGCGAAAAATTTGAAGGAAAGAAAATCCTTACGTATTGTACAGGTGGTATTCGTTGTGAAAAGTTCTCCGGATGGTTACGTCAAGAAGGTTTTGAAGATGTTGCACAGCTTCACGGCGGAATTGTCACCTACGGAAAAGACCCGGAAGTACAAGGGAAAGACTGGGATGGACAATGTTATGTGTTCGATGAAAGACTCATCGTCCCTGTAAATAGAGTAGAGCCAACAGTTGTTGGAAAAGACTATTACACAGGTGAACCGTGTGAACGATTCGTTAACTGCGGGAATCCTGAATGTAACAAAAAAATTCTATGCTCAGAAGAAAATGAACACAAATATTTACGAGCATGCAGCCATGAATGCCGTGTCCATGAGCGTAACCGTTATGTAACAGAGCACGGATTAACAGAAGAAGAAGTGAAAGAAAGACTAGCAGTGTTAGTTTAATATATAGTGTTGAGAAAAATCCCTTTCTATAATTGAAAGGGATTTTTTAATTTTGATTTAACGACCTCAAAAATTGACCTATGCCCTTTTCATGTATTGACAGAAAAAGTATGATATGATATTAAAATGTATATGTTAGCACTCTTGTGTTTAGAGTGCTAATTATTGTGTTTGTTAAAAAGTGTACATAACATGAAAGGAGAGGTTAAATTGACAAAAAAACAATTCAAAGCAGAATCCAAACGTCTATTGGAAATGATGATTAACTCTATTTACTCTCAACGTGAGGTATTTCTAAGGGAGTTGATTTCAAATGCTAGTGATGCAATTGATAAAATTTATTACAAAGCTTTAACTGATGATTCACTAACGTTTGATAAAGATAGCTATTATATTAAAATTACAGCTAATAAAGAAAAACGCACATTAACAATTACTGATACTGGAATCGGTATGACAAAAGACGAGCTTGAAAACAATTTGGGTGTAATTGCAAAAAGCGGCTCTTTAGCATTTAAGAAGGAAAATGAATCAAAGGATGGTCACGATATTATTGGGCAATTCGGGGTTGGATTTTATGCTGCGTTTATGGTTGCAGATGTTGTAACTGTTATTAGTAAAGCACTTGGAAGTGATGAAGCATATAAATGGGAATCCGAAGGTGCAGAAGGGTACTCAATTGAACCATTCGAAAAAGATACCGTTGGTACAGAGATTATCCTAAAAATTAAAGAAAGCGCTGAAGAAGAAAGCTATGATGAATTTTTAGAAGAATATTCGTTAAAAACGATTATTAAAAAATACTCTGACTTTATTCGCTATCCAATTAAAATGGATGTATCCGGACAACGTCCAAAAGAGGGAACAGAAGGTGAATTAGAGGAGTATACAGAAGAGCAAGTTATTAACAGCATGGTGCCAATCTGGAGAAAAAATAAAAGTGAATTAACGGATGAAGACTATGAGTCATTCTATCATGAAAAGCACTACGGGTTCGACAAACCAATAAAACATATTCATATCAACGTTGATGGCACCGTCCGTTACAATGCGATTCTATATATTCCTGGTCAAACACCTTTTGACTATTATTCAAAAGAATTTGAAAAAGGACTTGAGCTTTATTCAAACGGTGTTTTGATCATGAATAAATGTGCAGAGCTTTTACCTGATTACTTCAGCTTTGTAAAAGGTATGGTTGACTCTGAAGATTTATCACTAAATATTTCAAGGGAAATTTTACAGCAGGACCGTCAATTAAAATTCATTGCGAAAAATATTAGCAAAAAAATAAAAAATGAATTAAAAAGCCTCATGAAAAATGACCGTGAAAAATATGAGGAGTTCTATAAATCCTTTGGAAGACAGCTGAAATTTGGAGTATACAATGATTTCGGAAGTAACAAAGAAGTTCTACAGGACTTAATCCTATTCTACTCTTCAAAAGAGAAAAAACTTGTTTCACTAGATGACTATGTATCAAGAATGCCTGAGGATCAAAAGTATATTTATTATGCTACTGGAGAATCTGTTGAAAGAATTGAAAAGCTTCCACAAACAGAGATGGTGTCTGAAAAAGGCTATGAAATTCTTTACTTTACTGAGGATATTGATGAATTCGCGATCAAAATGCTTATGACATATAGTGAAAAAGAATTCAAATCTGTTTCAAGCGGTGATTTGGGAATTGAATCAGAAGAAGATCAAAAGCAAACAGAAAATGAACAAACTGAAAATAAAGATCTCTTTGATTTAATGAAAGAAGTATTAGCAGGAAAAGTATCTGATGTAAAGCTCTCAAAACGTTTAAAATCTCATCCTGTATGCTTATCAACTGTTGGTGAAGTAACAATTGAGATGGAAAAAGTTTTAAGTGCGATGCCTGATAACCAAAATGTGAAGGCAGAAAAAGTGTTGGAAATTAACAGCAATCACGAAGTATTCCAATCATTGAAAAATGCTTTTGACCAAGATAAAGATAAGGTGAAATTATATACAAACCTTTTATATAATCAGGCTCTCTTAATTGAAGGCTTACCAATTCAGGATCCAGTAGAATTTACAAATGATATGTGTAAAGTAATGGTATGATAATATGGGACTGTTTCTATTTAAAAATTGAAACAGTCCCTTTATTTTAACCGGCATTTATTACGTCAAGTAATCTTCTAATTCCTTCCCTTATCTGGTTTTCACTTACATAAGAATAACTCAACCGAACGAAAGAAGTTGACTCCTCCAATGGATCACAAACCACACCGGGTACAAAGGAAATGCCAGTTTCAATTGCCTTTGAGTACAATTCCTGTGCTGAAACTCCATCAGGCAGTTCAATCCACAAATTTAATCCACCCTGTGGGCTTAGCCACTTCCAACTCGTTGCCGCTAACTCTTCTTCCATAATTTCCTTTCGAATCTGTAATGCGATTCTTAATTTTTCTAAATGCTGTTGCATTCGTAATGATGAAAAATAATGCAGAAAAATTTTCTGGTTCAGAAGTGGTGAACCGTTATCTATTAGTGATTTTGAAGCTAATAAAGATTTCATTGTAGCTTGTGATTGGCAAATAATTGCTGCGACCCGCAACCCGGGTGATATATATTTACAAAAGCTCCGAACATATATAACAATACCAGCTGTATCATAAGTATAAATGGGTGGTGGAGGGGGTTGATGAAAATATATATCATAATACGCATCATCCTCAACTAGCAGGCATTTATATTTCTCTGCTAGATCCACCAGTTTTTTACGTTGCTCAGGAGGAATTGTCATTCCGGTGGGGTTATGAAAAGTAGGATTCAGGTAAAAGAGGCGAGGCTTGAATAACTTCATCTGCTTTTCAACCTCCTCTAAATTATATCCATTTTGGCCAATGTCAATTGTAACAATATTTGCCCCTCGAGCTCTAAATACATCAATCGCTGCACTGTAGCTTGGTCTCTCAAATAATACGGTGTCTCTTGGCTTTATAAAAGCTTGAGAGATTAAATGAATGGCTTGCTGAGAACCAGATGTAATCAATAAATCATCCTTATGAAGCGGAGTTTTATACTGATTACCAAAATATTGAGTCAATGACTCCCGAAGTTCCTCATCACCTTGTACAGTTGAATATGTTGCAAGTACTTTAGGGTGTAAATCAAATACTTTTTTCACATAATCTGAAAGAAATTGATTTGGTAATAAATTAGGATCAATGAGTGCCTGAGAAAAATTATATGAAACAGTATGTTGATGAATATCAGATAAGTGATTTTTTTGGTTATAAGCTGTAACAATTGGGAGATCGTTATTATTAGTGTCTATAGGTCGTTCTGACATAACGAAATAGCCTGATTTATCCTTCACATAAACTTTGTTATGTTGTTTCAATAGCTGATATGCTCTTAAGACAGTTAGGCGGTGAACATTCAGTTGATCTGCTAAGCTTCTAACAGAAGGGAGTTTATCATCCTTTTTCCATTCATTACGTTCAATGTTGTTTAGGACATATTCATATACTTGTTGGAATAAATACTCCTTTTTATCGTTTGCTTTTTTCACTTTCATTCCCCCCTCATATTAAGATTTTACCATGTTATTTTTCTATCTGTTCTATTTAAAACAAACTGTTCTATTCCAATTCTATTAAGATAAAGCAGAGGAGGAGAATGAGATGATCGTCATTAATTATTTTTTTATGTGTTTTATATTTGGTACCACTTTTTTAGCCATTAAAATTGGAGTGGATTCAGGATTAACACCGTTTTTTTCGGGAGGAGTCCGGTTTTTTCTGGCTGGTTTTCTTATTTTTAGTTTTATGTTGCTGAGAGAGAAGAAATTATTTCACTTATTATTTCGAAAGGAACTTTTTTTCTCAGGTGTGGGTTTGACATTTGGGACGTTTTCTACATTGTATTGGGCTGAGCAATATGTAACCTCAGGAATCGCAGCGGTATTATCAGCTACAGGGCCGATGATGATTATTCTTATTCAAGGTTTTCTGTTAAGAGAAAAAGCAAGAATTAACTCTTTGCTGGGGTGTGTTCTTGGGACAATAGGGGTAGTATTGCTTGTGCAACAGAGCGTCTCAATGGACATTAGCTCTTTATGGTTAGTAGGCTGTGTTGTCATATTAATTGGAGAGGTTTTTTATGCTGCGGGAACCATTTACACAAGAAAAGTGACCAAGATATTTGAGGAAACTTCTCCAATTGCCCTAAATGCTGTACAAATGATGTATGGCGGGATTCTTTTACTTGTATTAGCAAGTTTCACAGAGGATATTCAAATTAGCGCACTATATCAGCCCGCATCATCAGGATCGCTAATCTATTTAATTGTTGCAGGATCAATGATAGGACATAGCTTATACTATTGGCTCATTTCAAAAACAAACCCTGTATTTCCATCAACATGGCTTTATATATCACCGCTCATTGCAATGGCTTTAGGGGTGTTATTTTATGGAGAACATTTTTCAATCGTTACTGGTTTGGGAGCTATTACCATTGTATTTGGTATTATCTTGATCAATTTTCCTACATTACGCAACATTTTTTCATCGAGAAAATCATTGATAAGAAATAATATGTAGAATGGAAAATAGTCCGCCACTCGTTAAGAGACTCGGACTATTTTTTTACCAAAATTTAAGTCAGTTGCTCAATCACTTCACTAGTGGTTAAAATCGTTGCAAATTCTTTATGTAATGCAGCCAGCTCAAATTGATGAATATCTTCAGGAGTATGGCGTTTCCCTGTGTGGTCTGTTATTTCGAAAGCTGCAGTGGCATCTGAAACAAGGAATGTATGGAATCCCAGGTTGCTGCTCATTCTTGTTGTCGTTGAGACACAATGCTGTGTGGACAATCCTGTAATAACGACCGATTTAATTTGGTTGCTTTTTAAATAGCTTTCCAGTTGTGTTCCTATAAAGGCACTGTTTACATTTTTTTGCATAATTACTTCACCAGGCAAGGGGCTTACAATGTCCATAAATTCTGTTTCATTGGCGTTTTTATAATAAAGTGGAGATTGTGGTTCGAGTGACAAATGTTGTGAATAAATAATTGTCCAGTTACGTCTTCTCCATTCAGTAAGTAATGTTTGGATGTTGTTTTCTGCTTGTAAGTTATTTCGCTTTCCCCAATATGGATCATCAAACCCTTTCTGAACATCTAAGACGAATAATGCTGGCTGTGTAAAAAGCTGGCTCAGTTTCCTCATTCCTTTCGAAAAATCTCATATAGACGTAGTGTTAGTTATAAAAGACATACATATCCCTTGAAAATAAAAACGTGTTGCCAAGTGAAAGCTCATTATTCTAAATCAACAAGCAATGGGTGCTTTTGCTGTTGCTGAACAGCTGGGTCTTTCTTTAGGTCAAAAGGAAATTGTGATGATTGCTTTTAAAGTTGTTCATGAGAAAACAATGCACCAATTATTGTTACAGGAATACATGTTAGAAATGGCACCAATTTCAATTCTTTACAAAGAAAACGTTTAAGTGATTGAAGGTATCTACAGAACTGGGGCAAGCTCAAGTATCTGCAGGTCCTTCAATTATTTTTTAAGTGAACAAAAAGGACAAGTGAACTTGAAAGAATTCGGTATATAAACCTTTAGATTCGCATTTACCTAGTAAGGGGGTGTATAAATTGAAATCATTTATAAGACAGGTTTTCCGTGTCTTTTTTTCTCAGGATTTGAGTGGTATAGAGCCACTTTATCAATATTCTTATACAATGAAGTTAATGATTGGGGCTATTATGGCTTCCTTAGCAGCTATTTTACAATCAGCAGGCTTGTTTGTCGGTTTTGGTTATGTCCTAAGTATGTTGGCAACTTTGCCGATTATTCTAACGACATTGATCTCGATAAGAATTGGAATGATGGCATTTATCTCTACTATATTATTAGTAAGTATTATTCAGCCTAGTGAAATCATTATTTTTACATTTACAACAGGTTTATTAGGACTTTGCATTGGAATTGGGTTACGAAGATTTAAACATGTACTTTATGTTATGGTATTCGCAGCATTATCCCTAACAATGGGAATCATTAGTGTGATGACTATCTTTCATTTTCCTATTTTAGGACCATCTGTTTCTACAGCATTAGATAGTAAGATTGTGGGAGCAGTATTTGTTTTTGCTCTATTATATAGTTGGATTTGGATTAAAGTAAGTATTGGTTTTTCAGGAATATTACTAAAAGCTGTTCCCCACCCGCAAAAGGCATCTACCTATCAAAAGAATCAATAAAGTTTTCCTTAGGGTGAGGAAGATATGTGTGTTTGAAAGTTTAGTCAGTTATTCTTTCTTAAATACACCTATAAATTTATGGAAAGGGCACTTTGATATGGTTGTGTCATCATCATGCAAGTAATATTGCTTCCATTCAAAATTATCTGAATTTCCGTACGTATTAAGTTCAGGGTGAACTGAAACAGAGTCATATTTGCTTAATCGTTTTCTGATATTTTCTTTAATTTTCTTTGAGAAAGATGGAGAAGAATTGAATAATTCAAGCACCCATCTAGGAGTTATTGCAAGCATAAAATATGGAAATGACCTACTTAATCGATTTTTATGAGCCGGAGTGGCACAATACATAAAATATTGTTCTCCATGGAAGCAAAACTCCCAAGCAGGTTGAGTTGGATCAGGGGGAATGTGATGTGGCCATTCAACCAAGTCTAACTCAGTTAACTTATTAAGCTGCTTCCAAAATAGCTGTTCGAACTCTTCAACATTATAGGTAGTTGATAAGTCGGGTGGAGTCTCGAAAAAGACAATGAGTGATGTGTATTTTCCAAGCTCTTTGGAATGCAATGTATAAGATGAAAGCAATTCTGCCAGCTCTTGGGAAGAAGAGTCTTCTCTAGGGTCCCCTACAAATCCGTATTGCAAATGATTTAAGGAAAATCCCTGTGTAGCAGGAATGCATGGAAACGGCTTGTCTTTATCCATCATTTTAGCTTCGAACTTATCTAGTGCATCTCTTTTCCAAGAAGGCAATGTATCTTTGATTAGTGAGTCCCTTTTCAGGAGTTCCATTTTAAAACCTCCTATCACAGTACACAATATTCATATGAATTGGGATAGGTGATTGTCTTAATGTATTTGTTTGGATATCCCTTCTATTGGAATTTCCATAGGAAGCATATTATAATTAAGATTGCTAAATGAGAAGTGAAAAGGTGGTTTAAACGTGGCTGGTGACAGACAAGCGATAATAGAAGGATTCGAATTTAACTGGGATATTGAAAAAGGTGTATTTCAATTTGAGGGGCAGGAGGCAGTTCTTTTTTGGATTTCAACTGCCATGAAATCCTTTTTTGATACAATTGAAGAAATTTCAGGTGAAGAAGCTTCAAACTTAGTGTTTGAAACAACTGGTTTTCGTCAAGGTGTAGTGGTTGGGGAATATTTCGAAAGAATGAAGGAATTAAGTGTTGAAGATGCTGCAACAGCCATCACTACTACATATGCATCCGCTGGATGGGGACAAATTAAAGTGAAAGACCTTAACTATCAGACTAAGACCTTGTCTGTTTATCTAAAAGATACCTGGGAGCATAAAATTAATCTTGCACAGATGAAAACGCAAGGAGGAAGCTTTCTTCCAGCTCATTTTGCAGGGATTTTTACAGGACTATTAGGTACGAATATATGGTATAAAACGATCCAACACCAACTGGATGGGAATGAATGTAGTATCATTGAATACTTTCCTTCAGACATCAATATATCTTCTAATATACATGAGCTTGCTAGAAAAAAAGAATCCGAACAAATTCAATATTTAGAGAGATTGGTGGAAGAAAAAACAGGAAAGCTTCAGGATTTAGTAAAGAAACTTTCTTCGCCAATTATTCCAGTACTGGAGGGAATCGTTGTTGTTCCCCTTATCGGATCATATGAGATGGACCGTGCAGAGGATCTGGTCTCAAATACATTAAACAATCTCCCTGCACACAAAGCGAATTATCTCATTCTTGATTTAACTGGTCTTGATCTGGAAATAAGTGATCATACAGCTAGTTTAATAGAAAGTATTGGTGCAGCTTCTTCATTAATAGGAACAAAAACAATTCTGGTTGGGATTACACCTGAGTTAAGCATTGCGATTTCCCGGTCTGCAATTAATTTTTCTCAATATGACTGTTTCCAATCGTTACAACATGGTATCCATTTTGCCTTAGGTCAAATGGGGAGAAAAATAATCTGAATTAGTAGTTTGAAAGAACGGAATTTCTCTTGAGAAACCCGTTCTTTTTTCTATATATATAAAACTAAAAGAATCCCAAATGCAACCGATATATATACTAGAAATTTATCTTAAAATAAGAGGTCATAAAAATGTTTATTCTACCAAATTCAGACACCATGATTATCCTAGAAGGAGAATATACAACTTGGATTGTTTTATTATCTGTTGTAATTGCCTGTTTGGCCTCTTACACAGCTCTTTCTATGAATGAAAGGATTCAGCAGAACAGTTTTTTTAGTCGTAATTTCTGGTTAGCATTAGCTTCCATTGCAATGGGGATGGGAATTTGGTCCATGCATTTTATTGGAATGAGTGCGTTTATGCTTCCTGTATCGATGGAATATGATATCATCCAAACAATTATTTCTATATTTCCTGCTGTTTTTGCATCATATTTAGCTTTTTATATTTCAAATAAAAAAAATAAAAATCAGTGGTCATATATAATTGCAGGAATTACGATGGGACTTGGAATAGCGTCCATGCACTATATCGGAATGTCAGCAATGAAAATGGAGGCAAAATTTGTTTATAAGCCATTGGTTTTTATCGCATCTGTCTTGATTGCGATTATCGTTTCGTATGTAGCACTTTATATTTTTTCAACGATGCGAAGGTTTACTAGAAACCTGGTGATTAAGATTATTACTTCTATTATTATGGGGCTTGCTGTTGCAAGTATGCATTATACGGGAATGTCAGCGGTTGTGTTTTATGGTGAGACAGAATTAATGGAACACACTCAACATGCTCATTCAATGAATATTCCTCTTCTTATTCTATTTGTTACAATAGGAATTAGTATTTTTCTTACCTTTTCAGGGTTATCTAGTATTCTTGATCGATATGTTGATTATCGCTTAAATTATTTCGATGCATTAACTCTACTCCCAAATAGAAGACAGTTTGAAAAAAAGCTGGAAATGCCATTTTCTCATGGAAGCTTAGCTATTATTCACTTACATAGCTTGGAAAAATGGAATAGTGGTTATGGCTATACATTTGGAGACAAAATGATTAAAGAGGTTGGACAAAAGATCATTCAACACAAACCAGAGCTGGCTGATGCTTATAGAATTGAAGGAAATCGCTTTGCTCTTCTGATTACAGGTCAGCATTATTATGAACAGTTTAAGGAGAGTTTAGAAAAAATAATGTTTGAACTTATGCAACCTATTGAAATAGCAAATCATACATTTGTGATTGATATGGTATGTGCGCTTTCAACTGGTGATCGTGAAAGAGAGAAAATGCAGCTTTTTTCAAACGCAACAGCAGTCCTTCAGCACTCATCCATTGAATATAAGCATGAAGTCATTGAATATGATCCAACTGTTCACATATATTCGTTTGAAAGAAGTATTATACAAGATATTGATAAAGCAATGGATGATCGCGAACTGTTTATCGTGTATCAGCCCAAAATCGGCTCGAACAAGGAAATCATTGGAGCGGAAGCCTTGTTACGTTGGCAACATCCTTCCTATGGGTTTATCTCACCAGGTGTTTTTATCCCCGCGTTAGAGGAAAATGGGAGAATTACGGATGTAACAGATTGGATCATTGAACAGGTTTGTCAGGAAATGGCTGTTTGGATTGAAAACCATTACCCGCTAAGAGGAGTATCTATTAATATTCCGGGTCAATATATCACTTCACCTCGCTTAATGGACGTATTAAAGAAATCTGTTTCTAAATATAAAATCGACAGTCATTTTCTGGAATTGGAGATAACCGAAACAAGTGTCATTAACAATATAGAAAATGCGATAAACTCAATAGGTGAATTTAGGAAGTACGGCTTTAAAGTAGCTCTTGATGATTTTGGGACAGGCCTATCATCTTTATCGTATTTAAAAAGGCTTCCCATCACAACAGTGAAAATTGATAAGTCATTTGTTGACGGAGTACCTGAATCGGAAAAAGATTCGGCTATTATTAAAGCGATCATTGTCCTTTGTCATTCATTGAATATGAATGTTATTATCGAAGGGGTTGAAACAGAAGCACAAGTAAATTTCTTGTCTCACATGCCTGAAAAACCAGGTATACAAGGATATTATTATTCCCCTCCGTTAAAGCGTGAGGATTTGGCAAAATGGATTCGGAATTTTAAAGAACAAAAAGAATATGTGTCACAAAATAAGTGAGAAGTTGAGGAAAATGTTTTAGGGTTAATCTAAAAATTTTCCTCTTTTTTAACTTAAAAACGACAAACTTGGGAGAAAAAAATATGAAAACGAACACTCTTAATATCGTTAATGGACAGGTTATGTACAATTTTTTCAAAGAGAAGGGATTCCTGAAGGGGGAAAACATTATTTCTTTTAATGAAGCAATGTGCTATGGAAAGACTTCCTCTTCTATTTTCTCAGCTGAGTTTGTTGAAACACGTTCAAAGGTACATAACGTTTCACTTGATCAGTATAAAAACATCACGATCAAAGCATTACAACCGCTATTAAGTAAAAACTTCGATAAATTAGTATTATGGTTTGATGAAGACATGTTCTGCCAAATTAATATACTGACCATTCTTGCCTGGCTAGATCAAATTGATTATCAAATTTCGGTAACACTCGTGTTGGTTGATGATGAGTTCAACCCTATTGATAAACAAATTATTCATCCTAAGGGATACAAGGGAATTTACAAACAAGTACTAATTCAAAAACAAATTCCAGATCGTACGCTTCCTCACTCTTTACAAAAAGGAATACAATTATATGTAAAGTACCTTGACTATGACAGCGACCTTATGATGTATATTCACAAGCATGGGGAATTACCTGAAGAAGAACTATTATTATTACTTCTTGCAAATTTTAAAGAGTATGGTTTAGGAGACACACAATATATTGAGCTAATTAGAGCGAATGTGAAAGGTGAAAAATAGAAACGCCTTGAAAATAGAATAACATGTAGAAGAATTCACAAAATAACAGAAATACATATTGAGGCGGGAAACTGTATGAATTTTGTGATTCAAAAAACAATTAAGCTCTTTGATCAAATTGATAAATATAAAGGACTCCACAATATTTTAGGAATTGGTGATCCTCATGTTGTGAAAATCCAAAATCAATGGGTGATGTTTGTTGGCGGTTTTCAAACAAATTTTAAAAATAATATATTTACTGCTACACTTCCGGTTGGGGAACCGTTAAGCAGTAATAATTGGAGAATCACAACTTGTGAAAATAATGAAAATAAAGCAAAACCGCTCGGAGAAAACTCGCAAAAAGGAAGCTGGGACTATTATGGATTTCACACTCCATGCTATGTTTGTGGAATAGGGAAAGACGGTACAGAAATTGAGAGAGTTTACTATACTGGAAGAGCCTCTAATAAAGTGGTGGATAATCAAGCGCCGTATTCTATCGGAATGTTTGAAAAAACGATGGATGGTTGGGTACGTCATCCGAATCCAATACTAACAGGTACAAAAGATTCTCCTAATGTCCTCGAACCTAAGATCAGATATATAGAAGGAAAGTGGAGAGCTTGGTATGTCACAACAAAGCAAGAGACCGGGAGAAGTGGGTACCCAAACTATACTATGATGTATGCCGAAAGTGACGATGGAATAGATAACTGGTCTAAACCGATCCCATTGTTTTTGGAAGATGAAAATTTTTATGATGCTTCAGTACATAAATCAAACACATATGGCTATGAAATGGCTGTTTGCAGAAGTACCAATTTATATGGACGTTCTCCTTTTCCTATGCAGGGATTATGGTTATTAAAGGGAGATAAACCTAATGGAGATCGGGCGAATTGGTCTAAAACACCACAAATAATTCTTGATGCTAAAAAAGGTGAAAACTGGTACAAAAATGGAATCGGAAGTCCCTGTGGTCATTACGGGGAATCAGAAGATGACGAAAATACCTTATATATGTTTTTCACAGGATTACATAGCGAACGGAATTGGCTTCAAATAGCCAAAAATAATCTTAAAATGAAAAAGCTGCCTCCATTTCCATCCCCGTTTTATTTTACAATCGGAAAAGTGGAATTAACCAAGATATCAGATTTAACGAGGAATCAATAAAATGAAGGATTTTACTTTTGACTTTTTTGAGAAGAGATTTTATAATGATCACTGTACTTCAAAAAATAGGAGGATTATTAAAAAATGACACATTCGATGAGACTACGATTCCCAACTTTGAACCAGTAATTGAATACGTTCAAAGGCTCTGTTCTGTGAACAGGGTAAACGGGATCAGTCTGTCCTTTTTTAATAATCTTCATTTCATATTTCACATGTGTTTTATACGATCAGGTGATCATTCATCCTTTTGATAGTATGAAATGTGTTAATGATGAGAAAGGCGGATCGTTCTGCCTTTCTTTATTTATGCATGTAGCAACCTTCTTTTGTCATCAAAAAGGAAGGTTTATTGCTGATGCTCTCAGGTTATCTTTAACTTAAATAAGGATTGTTCTATATCCCTTTACCCTAAAATCACAGGCAGATTACCTGTGATTTTTTATTTTTTAATAAAGTGGGGGAATAGAGAGATGGAAAAAGTATGTCTTGAATTAGAAAATATAGAACTTTCATTTTTAGATCGATTGGTGTTACAAATCCCAAGGTTAGCTGTGCATCAGTTTGACCGTATCGGTATTGTTGGCAAGAATGGGGCAGGAAAAACTACACTGCTAAAATTGTTGAATGGTCAAATCAAGCCGGACAAAGGTCATATGAAGCAATATGCAAGCTTCGAGTATTTTGATCAATTATCACTTCCAGTTGAAAAAGATGTAGACTTTGAACTAATAGGAAAATTTTCAATCCCTAAAAGAGGAATTGAGCAATTTAGTGGTGGAGAGAAAACAAGGTTGAAATTAGCGCAACTATTTTCAACCTATCATGAAGGGTTGTTAATTGACGAACCAACAACACATCTTGATGAAGAAGGTAAACAATTTTTTATCGACGAACTGACCTATTATTATGGAGCACTTGTGCTTGTAAGTCATGATCGATATATTTTAAATAAACTTGTAACAAAAATTTGGGAAATTGAAGATGGATATGTGACAGAATACACAGGGAACTACTCAGACTACATTTCACAAAAAGAACTGGAACGAAAACAACAACAAGAGCAACACGAGAACTATGTAAAGGAAAAAACAAGATTATTAAAGGCTGCGGATGAAAAAATGAAAAAGGCCGATAAAATAACACAAGCCAATGGGCATATATCGAAAAAGGAAACGAAAGCAAAAGCAAATAAAATGTTTATGACAAAGTCAAAAGACACGAGCCAAAAAGCGGTTCAGCGTGCAGCAAAAGCAATTGAACAGAGGGTTGAACAATTAAAAAGGTTTGAACCTCCAAAGATTGAACAACCTATTCGCTTTCATCAACCACCAGCTCTTAGCATGCACAATAAATATCCGATTATGGGTGAACGGGTCACAATAAAAGCTGGAGAAAGGACACTTCTTCAGGAAGCCAGCTTCCAATTTTCGTTAGGACAAATTATTGTGATTAAAGGAAAAAATGGCTCAGGAAAAACCACTCTTTTACAACATATCTTAAAGCGGGGAGAGGGGATGGTGATTTCTCCTAAAGCGGTAATCGGTGTGTATGAGCAAATGGCCTATCAATTTAGTAAGAGTGAATCAGTACTAGAATATATGAAACAAAGAAGTGACTATGAAGAAAGTAAAATTCGGTCTGTCTTGCATTCTATGAATTTTTCTGGCAATGATTTGAAAAAGGATGTTCAACACTTAAGTGGTGGTGAAGCAATTCGACTTGAATTGTGTCAGTTATTTTTAGGAAGATATAATGTGCTGGTCTTAGATGAACCAACTAACTTTTTAGATGTTTATTGTATTGAAGCATTGGAGAGGTTTTTAAGAGCATATGAAGGTACGGTCATTCTTGTGTCACATGATCATGTGTTTACTGATCGAGTGGCGGATTGCGTTTACGAGATTGATGACCAGCAGTTAGTGTATAAAAAAAGCTAATAAAATAAGAAAAAAATCCAAAGCACCTATCTATTTTCTTATATGGGTAGGTGCTTATTCTTTGATACCTCATTTAGTCTATATTTCTTAGTTTATACAAAGATAGTCTGATTTTTATAGATTTATATCTGATAAGTGTAAGGAAACAGTCCTTAATAACCCTTTATAATGAAGAATATATCATAAAAGTCTTGAGTTTTTCTTAAAAAGATAGCGATTACATGAATAGGGATGAATCTTACTGACTATAAAACATGCTTTTATGAATATTAAGGGGGAATTATGTTGAAAAGGTTTGCAGTGTGTGGTGTTAGTAATAGGGCTATAGATATGTTCATTAAGCCTATATTTAAAACATTCTCTGAAACTTGTCATTTGGTAGGGATGCTTGATTATGATGATAAGCGATTTGACGTATGTCGAAATTTAGTTCCAGAAACAATGGAGATCCCAACCTTTCATAATGGGGAATTCGAACAGATGATTACAGAAACACGACCAGATGTAATTATCGTTGCAAGTAGAGATGACACACATGTGGAATATATTGTAAAGGCTTTAGAGCACGATTTAGATGTTATTACTGAGAAACCAATGGCAACAACAGCAGCAGATTGCCGAAAAATTATGGATGCAGAAGAAAAAAGTAAAGGAACCGTTACGGTTACCTTTAATTATAGATACAATCCATATCATACGAAAATAAAAGAGATGATATTAGAAGGAAAGCTAGGGAAGATAACGTCCGTTGATTTAAACTGGTACATTGACACATACCATGGTTCAAGTTATTTTCAACGATGGAACCGTCAAAGAGAACTATCAGGAGGACTTTCCATTCATAAAAGCTCACACCACTTTGATCTCGTTAATTGGTGGCTTGATCAGAAGCCTGTGGAAGTTTTTTCCTTCGGCGCCAGAAACTATTATGGTGAAGAAAGTCCATTTAATCCAAAGCAGGAAGATGGACGTCATTGCTTTACTTGTGATGTAAGTCCAAATTGCTCTTATTACATGAGATGGAATACAAGAAGCAACAGTGCCAGTGTACAAGATGACCATATAAGCTCTGATATGAAACGCAAAAATGCTTACACAAATTATCGTACAGACCAATGCATCTTTGATTCAACGATTGAAATAGAAGATACGTACACAGCAACCGTTAAATATGACCAAGGAGCTTTACTAAGCTATTCAATTAATTTCTCGTTACCATATGAAGGCTATAGACTTGCGATAAACGGAACAAAGGGCAGAATTGAAACGATGGAATACCATGCTCCATCAAGAGTGCCATTTCCAACTCCTACTCAAGTTATTGATTATTATCCTCTCTTTGGAGCTAAGGAAACAATCCATGTCGTTGAACGTGCAGGTGGACATGGCGGAGGAGACCCAATCATGCAAGAGGACATCTTTTTAGGTGTGGACCCATTTCGTCCTTACAAGATTTTATCAGGAAGTAAAGATGGGGCATATGCAGTTACGACAGGTGAAGCAGTTTGGAAATCAGTTAAACAAAATCGAGCTATTAAAGTAGATGATTTATTAGCATATCAATCGATGACATAATTTGAAGAAACAAAACTCCGTTAAAGGTTAGATGATTAGGATAAAATCTGAACGATCTTTAGGGGAGTCTTTGTCTTTATAAAAGGCTGTTTTCGCATACTTTGTTGTTTTTAATGCAGTTAAAGGTGGAGATTAGTTCGTTCCATTGCGCTCCAGAAACTCGCTTTCCGCGGGGAGGAAGCTGAGCCTCCCTCTAGAAATGTTGGAATATCAACCTTTAAAGCCACTTTCCTGGCTAATAAAATTTTTTTATCCTTAATTATTTAATAAGATTTTCTAAATGTTCAAGAATCTGTAAGGGGAAGCTTACGCTTCGCTAGAGCTAATTGGAAATCATTAACTCTAAAGTGCTTATATGATGCACATTGGATCTCTGCGAATCTTATGATGACGAACCCTCCCATGTCTCTTGGCGTCTAGCGCATACATTCCTTCGTTTGGTCTATTCATAAGGCAGAGGCTGGCGATGCTCCTCGAGGGACTCTTGGTCTAATGGCTCATATTGTGCCGGCTTCTCCGTGTCATCCTCTTGTTTAGATTTCACAAACTACTAAGAAGTAGCTCAAGCTGCCTCTTGGAGGCAATGGAGGTCTCTTATCATAAGACTTGCATTAAAGTGCACACGTTTCACACACAAAGCGTGTAGAATTTTAAGTAACTTCCCACATAATACAACCATGGCTTCTTTCTTCTTCAGCGGATTAACAGTACGAGTTGTGTAGTATTGGTAAAGGGATTTAAATGCTATGTTATGTTGAATCAAAGGAAGAATAACTCTGTATAATATAGCTCTGAGTTTTCTGCTACCCCTTTTTGAGATTTTCTTTTGACCTTTATGTTTGCCTGAAGAGTTTTCCCTAAGTGTGAGTCCCGCTAATTTAATTAGTTGGCGTGGATGCTCATAATGGCTAAGGGAACCAATCTCAGAGAGTAATTCAACTGCTGTATTTTCACCTAAACCAGGAATAGATAAGATATACTCGTAGTCTGTCAATTGCTGTGCGAGTTCAGATAATCTTGAAGATAAAACTTCTAGTTGTTTTGAAAGAGCCTTGAATTGAGAAAGCAATGTTTTTATCTCAAATCGTCCCATTTCTAATCCCTCTGTAAGTCCGATGGACTTGGTGGCTAGCATTTTTAACTTTTGAATCTTAGAAAAAGAAAGACATTGTAGTCCTTCTACATTTTTGTATAGCTGAATCAGTTCTTTATCACTTTTACCATCAAAATCGATTGGTAATGGTGTCATTTCAAGCACAGCGCAAGCGTTCTTCCCAAAACTTTTGAATATGTGCTGAAACTCAGGGAAATAAAGATCTGTCCAACGTATCATGCGGTTTTTAATAGATGTAATATCTTCTTGTAATTTAGACCGAAGGCTCGCTCCGTTTCGAAGTTCTGCTTCTACTCCAGTTAGTATTCGAGAATAAGTGAACCGTCCGTCACGTATTAAGCTAGCGATAACACGAGCGTCTTTTTGGTCGTTTTTGGTTTGAAGGTTATCATCTAATTCTTTCGTTCTATTGCCGTGCATAGGATTTACCAAGACAAATCGAATTTGCTGATCAACCAGATATGCAGCTAAGTTCATCCAATAGTGCCCAGTGGGTTCAAATCCAACTATAACCTCTGATTTTTGATGGAGAGATTGTAGAGACTTGATTCTTTTAACCAGCTGTTCAAAACCGGCATCTGATTGAAAGAACGGAAATGATTTCTCTAACACACGGCCACGATCGTCCATTGCACATGCAAAGTGTTTCTGCTTGGCAATATCGATTCCAATGACCAAAGTAGTTTCAGAAACTTGATTAATTTTGTGATTGGTATTACTATTCATCATATGTCCTCCTGTATGGTGATTGAGTTTCGATTGGGAAGTTGATACTCAAGCATCTTACAAGAGGACTTTTTATTTTGCAAGAACCCTTTAGGATTATAAACAGGAATGCTCCTCGTCTTCGCCTCCGGGGTCTCAGCCTTTCCTCTACTTCCCGCAGGAGTCGAGTGTCTTCCGATCCATTCCACTACCATGAAAATAAACTTCTGTAATTTATAAAAAAAGGCAATACTTAATAAAACGCAGCTCATTCATTTTTTAAATAAGGAGAGTGCGTCTAATCCGTTGATCTACTGTAGAAAATGGACTGGATTGATTAAGATGCTTCAGATTCTTGTAATGTAACTGTGTAGCCTAGACTTTCGAGTCTCCGCAGGGAATGTCGTACAATGGATTGCTCTCTCTGCTTATCAAAGTAGTCTTCGCCTAAGTCTACATACATTTCTTTACGAGTTAAGAGGTAATAAGCTATTCTCAATATGGCATGAGCCACAACTATTCCTGCTCGTTTTCTGCCTTTTCGTGAAGCTGTACGTCTATACAGTTCACCGAGATAGTTTTTAGATCTTCTTACTGAATGAGCTGCTTCTGTTAATGCTGACCTTAAATACTTATTTCCTTTTTTAGTTTTGGCTGATTTCCTTTTTCCAGCACTTTCATTTTGTCCAGGAACTAAGCCTGCCCAGGAACACATATGAGCTGCACTTGGAAATTGTTTCTTAACATCAGTCCCTATTTCTGATAATATTTGTTCAGCCATTCTTGTAGCTATACCAGGAATAGAGTCTAGTCGTTCGACATCTTCCTGATGTGAACTTACTCTTACAGCTACTTCTTTATCTAACATATCGATTTGCTCAGTCAAAAAATCAATATGCTTTAAAATGGTTTTCAACATAAGACGTTGGTGCGAATTGATATATCCTCTAAGTGCGAGCTCCAATTCATCTTTCTTCTTTTTCATTGTACGTCGAGCGAAGTTTGCTAGTTTTTCAGGATCGTCTTCACCATCGGCAATAGCGTTAAGCATATCCCGAGCTGAAACACCCATAACATCTGAAACCACAGAGCCTAGCTTAATGTTTGCACCCTCTAACACCTTTTGTATGCGATTATGTTGTCTAGCACGTTCTTCAATGATACTCCGACGATACCGAACCAGTTCACGGAGTTCCCGTTGGTTCCGATCTGGAATGTAACTGGCTTTTAAAAGTCCATGACGAAGAAGTTTTGCAATCCATTCTGCATCTTTGACATCTGTTTTACGTCCTGGAACTGCCTTCATATGTTGGGCATTGACAACCAAAAACTCAATATCTTCAGCCTCTAGTAAATTCACAATTGGTTTCCAGTAAACACTCGTGCTCTCCATAGCAACATGGGTACAATTATGCTGTTTAATCCAGTCAACCAACTGTAATAGAAATACAGTTTTAGTAGAAAACGTTTGAATCTCCTTTCCTTCTGGTGTCATAATACATGCAGTAATATTGTCCTTGTGAACATCCATACCACATGCTTTTTCAATGACTACATCCATAAAAAACATCCTTTCTACGGCACAAATAATTATTGGAGGCTGGTGCAGCAACCAGAATGGGATTAATCTACCATGTGTGCTTCCCGTAAAGGAGCGACAGTCAGTGGTGCACCGTGGTCGTTGGAGTCAGACTATAGAATGGGCTCTCACGCACCATAGTTTATCGACCTTCCTCTCCCAGCCGTAGAAACAGTATTGACGGTTTATAATCATTTTCATTCTCTGTGGTGAAGCGCTGATTTTTGCGCTTCATGGATGGCTATAGAGTAAAAATAGTAATTTAAAAGCAACAATCACTGCGAAAACAGCCTTGCAAAATAATGGGAGCGCTTTAAAAATGTTAAGGAGGTGATGCTAGTTAAATGCTTATGTACATTTGGGAGTAATTTAAACGGTTTAAACGAACAAGGGGGATGAAGAATGAAAAAGTGGTTGATGGTCGTTTTGTCTGCATTGATGGTATTCACTCTGGCAGCATGTAGCGGTAGTAGTACAACAGGCAAATCTAGTTCAGATTCAAAAGATAGTAAAGAAGATAAAGTCACACTTCGCATCGCTTGGTGGGGTTCTGAACCACGACATGATTACACACTAAAAATGATTGAATTGTATGAAGAACAAAATCCAAACGTAAAAATTCAACCGGAATACGCTAGCTGGGATGATTATTGGAAAAAGCTAGCGCCTCAAGCATCAGCTAATCAGCTTCCAGATATTATCCAAATGGATCTTTCTTACATTACACAGTATTCTAACAACAATCAATTAGCAGATTTAAAACCATTCTTCGGAAAAGAAATTGACACAACAGATCTCAGTCAGGATTTTCTTGATGGAGGAAAAATCGGTGAAAACTATTACGGGCTTAACGGTGGAGTTAACGCGCTTGCTTTCCAATATGATCCTGAACAACTCAAAAAAATTGGTGTAGATAAAATCTCAGAAGATTGGACTTGGGATGATTATCAAGACATGGCGAAAAAAGCAGCTGATGCTGGTTTGCTTTTTGAAAATGGACCAGGAACCGCTCCTGATGTTTCGTTCAATTATTATTTAAGAACAAATGGAAAGAGACTTTACAGTGAAGATGGCACAACATTGGGATATGAAGATGACAAACTATTTACAGACTTCTTTTCAATGTATGCTGATTTAGTAAAAGCAAAAGCCGTCCAATCACCTGATGCAAGTGCCCAAGTGAAGGGGCTTGAAGATGATCCTGTTGTAAAACAACAATCGATCGGCCTAATTCAATGGTCCAACCAGTTTATCGGTATTCAAGAAGCTGCAAACCGTCCACTTGAAATGGTTGGCTTGCCGGGACCAAATGCAGATCAAGGACTATTCCTAAAACCAGGCTTGTTCTGGTCAGTTGCCAATAGCTCTAAACATAAAGAGGAAGCCGCTAAATTCATTAATTTCTTAACAAACGATATTGAAGCAAATAAATTAATGCTTGGTGACCGTGGTGTTCCAGGATCTCCAAAAGTCCAGGAAGCATTATTACCATTGTTATCACCTGCACAAAAGCAAGTATTCAACTATGTAGCTTGGGCAGGAGAAAATAGTTCACCATATAATGGCCCAGATCCAACCAAAGCAGCAGAAGTAATCAATCTATTAAAGAACACAGCTGATCAAATAGCATATGGAGTTCTAAAGCCGGAGGAAGCAGCCAAACAGTTTAGACAACAGGCGGAGAGTATATTGGCTCAAGGTAAATAACTTTTAGTATACAGATAGCTGATCATTATTGATCAGCTATTTGAGTTTTTAGAGGGGTTTTTGTACCTATTGCTAATTCAGAGTAATGATATAGTAAATAGCCTATAAACACAGCTGAATTTGAGTAGTCCAAACGTTTTAGATCCCTGAAAATGTTGGAAACATAGTGTTTTTTTAATAGATTAGGAACAAGAGAAAAGTGTATTAACACTTCTTGAGGAATGAAACACAAGGTCTCTATTCATATCTCTTTTCTTCCGCAAACGGCCAGATTGTGGAGTAACTTTATTTTGCGTAGTAGACTAGATACTGTGCAGTAAGTTAAAAAAGCAATGGAGTTTGAGAAGAGACATTTCATATAAATCAAATGAAAAATCGCCTTTGTTAACGATGTGTTTAAAAGGCGATTTATTTTATGCAATTTGTTTTATTATTTTAAAAATTAAAAAGGCTATAATAAAACCTGGTATCATAAAGAGTATTGGTGAAAACACTGGTCCAAGTAAAATTTCAAATATTTTAATCTTTGAAGAATAGATTAGTCCTATCGTTACGAAATATGCAGCAGTAACAAAAGGCAGAAAGCTGAAGGGAGGAGTTCTACCTTTAGCATCTTTAATTGCATCCCACATAGCAAAAAAGTATAAGCAAGGATAAAACATAAGCCATTGATAATTGGTTTTTTCAATAGCAGTTAAAATATCTCCATGAAAACTAAACATAATCGCTAGGTTAAAGTTCGATTTAACATTCACAATAACCTCCAATATTATAAGGGTAATCCCTTTTATATATTTTCGGTTTAAGAGTTGAGCAAATCCTGGTAATGCTATTGACCATAGTAACTTTTCTTTTTGATCGTTGTTCATTTAGAAGCATCATCTTTCTTCTAGAGTATAAATGTATACACATTATCCTTTTGCTAACCCTTTATGGTTTGGGATTTGTGGAGGCTGTTCTAACCAAGCTTTTTTTATCATTATTTCGACACCATTTTTTGCAAATTGAGCAACTTCTGTTGTTAGGCGAACATAAGAAGTTGCAATATCTGATCTTAAGGAAGCTGCTGAAGAGGTAGCGTAATTTGATATACTTGATGAAATGATTAAAGAAGTATGAAACATAATTAATTTATCAGAAAATGGTGATACTGTTGAATCGGTTACTTCCAAATCCCATGGCATTGGTGATGGAAGGTCATCATCTGTTAAAAGAGTTGTAAAAACTTGCACATGTTTTGTTGCTATTTCCTTCCCTTCTAGACAATAGTTCCGAACTTTTTTAGACTTAGCAACCTGAGCAAAACCTGCCATAAGAGCTTTACCTAAGGAGTTCGTTTCAACATTCGCTTCTATATGAGTAATTTCTATAACATTTAAAGGTCTATTATTGTTAGTTAAATTTAGTATTCCGCCTAAATAACTTTTTTTGTCAACAAAGTCAACATGATCGGGCGTTGTAACATAAGGTGGTCTTACAAATAATCCTTTTGACAATAATGTTTCTGCTGTTTTATTATATAAATCGGTTGAAACTTGAATTGCTTGACTTAGAAATGTACGGACATCAGAATGTGCACTAGTTGCTATGGCTACGCCATAAATAGATAAACCCACTTTAGACATATTTTTTAGATAATATAGATACAAAGAATCGGAAAATAAGCGAGGGGCATTGGGACTAACATCCTCATCAGTAAATCCTATTGGCAATGGTTGGTTATCATTTTGTAGTATTTCTTTACTATAGTTAAAATTTTGAATGGATATATCGAGTGCAAATTGTAAAACTGACTTTATTTCAGGATCATCAACATTGGCTAAAAAATATTTCAATATACAAATTGAAAAACTGTTGTTTTGAAAGCTACTCCAAACCACTGAAATCTCAGATGAGGTTAGCCTTGGATTTTTTTCTTCTCTCATTTAGTAATCCTCCATAGGTATTATTATTAAATAATATCCTCTTGTTATGGACATTTATTCAGTTTTATTAATAGCTGGTAACTTTGCTATCTTCTAATAGGGTATTGAATACAATTACAAAGAAAAGTAGTCTTTGATAAGATACAAATACATAAAGTAATGGGGATACTTATCTTGAAGGAGAAAAACTAATAAAACAAAGTCATTTACTGCACAGTACAAGGATACTATTCAATATAAAAAGGATATTCCACAAACGGGCGCACTTCTTGAGTAAGTGCGTGATTTGAATTACCCCTAATTATAGAATAAAAATATAGAGCTACCGTTATTAACAAATCAAATTATCTTAAAAGGGGAGAGTTTATGGGGAGGTATATTAGCATTTTCTTTTTAACTGTAATGGTAAGCGTAGTTCTCTTTTTTATTTTTGGCTCTGTATTCTTTGGAGGAGGAGATCCTGCAGAGGATGCAGTTTACACATTTGGAACTATAATTGTTATTCTGCTTTCTTTTGTAATTACGCAAATTTACTGCTTTATAAATTTGATTAAAAAGAAATTGTAATTTTCATTTGTTTACTTAATTCAATTCTAGGGCGCTTATCATGAACATGGATACATTTTGAGTAGCTTTTTGTTTGCAGTAATATCAACTATCGGGCGCTATCCTTGAATACAAGGGGTAGGCTCTTTTACATTTAAAGGGCCATTTTTCAGAAAAAAAGAGGGATTATTTGTAAGTGAATCGAAGATAACTCAGAAGATGTTATTTAGTTTAACATTGGACGTTACTCAACATTATGGAGGAAGAAAATTATAAAGAAAGAGGGAGATCTATTGGATACAAAAGAGATATTGAAGCAGTTCGAACAGGTGGCTACATACTATATTGAAGAATTAAGTAAATATTCGCTAGATGAGTTTACGAGGAAGCCTTCTGAGGATGAATGGTCATTAGGACAAATGTACAATCATTTAATAAAGGGCACTCATTATCTTCATTTGAAAGCTATTGAGCAATGTGCTAATGACACTGCTTCCGATGGCGGTAAAAAAACAGAAATAGGCGAATCGATTTTCAAAGAAGGAACGTTTCCTTCAATCAGAGTAAAAGGTCCGGATACACCGGATTTCACACCGCCAAATCCTAAAGGAAAAGAAGAAGTAAAGGAAGGACTGCTTCAAATCATTGAGAAAATGCGAGAGACAGAAAGAAAGCTCTCTGACATTCCGGTCAGCCAGAAAGTTCAGCACCGGAGAATGGGATATTTAAATGCAGAGGAATATTTTCAGCTAATCGAAATGCATTTCCGGCACCACTTACGGCAAAAAGAGCGTATCGATCAGTTTCTTTTAAAAGTAAGTAAGTAATTTATCTATATTGATGTAGCAACTAATAGAAGTTTTTCAGTTATTCCATTAAAGGGCGCTTATCTAAAATATAGGTAAGTGCTTTTTCATGTTAATGGCCATTTAATGAGGTAACAGTGAATAAAATAGACAAGTAAAAGAAATACCCCCTGAATCTTAATAAATTGACAATACGATTCAGGGCTTTTTTTAAAAAAAGACACCTAGATTACTTATCTAGCGTTTATTTTATTTAATGGATCAATTGGCATACTAAATTTGCTTTATTACATAGAGCATTCATCAAACATAGTCCCCGATTTTAAGTTGCTGAACATTAAAAGTTAATGATGCTTTCAATTTAAGATGTATTCGTCTCGATTTGCTTTCTCAATATTGCACCTTACATAACAATCTTATATTGTTGTATTCAGTGATATCGTTTATCAACTTAAACCATTAAACTGAATTTTGGAGGTATTTTACTGTATGAATAAACAGGACCAACTAAATAGGATCAAAGAGGATTTTATTAATTGTCAAAAAGTACTATTGGCAATTGGTGATGAAACACGTCAATCGATTTTGTTAGTTCTAATGGGGACGGATTGTCAAACAGGGTTGCGTGTGGGGGAAATCACTGAACAAACACATCTTTCTCGACCTGCTGTGTCCCATCATCTAAAGGTTTTACGAGATGCCGGTATTATTTTAATGCGTAAAGAAGGAACTAAAAACTTTTACTATATTAATGTACGTACAGAATTAGGTTTATTAAGAACCCTTGTGTTGGATATTGATCAGTTCATGCAGAACTTTTATTCAAATGATGCAATTTTGGAGGGATAAGCAATGAAAGCAATGGCTATTGATAAGTATGGGAAAGTTCCAATGCGTTTGGCAGATATGCCTACACCTGAAATTGGTGAATATGAGGTACTCGCAGAAATTCATACAGCTAGTATTAATCCTGTTGATTTTAAGATACGAGATGGAAAAGTGAAATTGTTAGTTAAATATAAAATGCCTCTTATCTTAGGGAATGACTTTTCTGGTGTTGTTGCAAAGGTTGGCGTAAAAGTGACTCGTTTTAAAGTTGGTGACGAAATATATGCACGTCCACGTAAGAGTAAAATCGGTACTTTTGCTGAATATATTGCTATTCATGAAGATGACGTCGCCTTAAAGCCTAAAAATTTGAGCTTTGAAGAAGCAGCATCAATTCCACTAGTGGGGTTAACCACCTATCAAGCCCTAACAGACATTTTGCAATTACAAAAGGGACAAAAGATTTTAATTCAAGCTGGGGCTGGTGGTGTCGGTACCTTTGCTATTCAATTGGCCAAATTAATGGGTGCTTTTGTAGCAACGACTGCCAGTGAGGCTGGTGCGAATTTAGTAAAATCTCTTGGTGCAGATGAAATAATCAATTACAAGACAGAAAAATTTGAAGAGATACTAAAAAACTATGATGCCGTATTTGATACACTTGGAGGCGAGACACTCGAAAAATCATTCGAAGTGATAAAAAGCGGAGGAAAAATTGTTTCTGTTTCAGGAATACCGAATGCTCGTTTTGGTAAAGAATATGGGTCCGGATTTTTTAAAACGTTGTTGTTTTCAGCAGCAAGCCATAAACTTACTGCGCTTGAAAAAAAGCATAATGTGGAATATACATTTTTGTTTATGAAGCCAAGTGGAGAGCAATTACGTATAATCGCAAACTTTATTGAGGCTGGTAAAATCAAGCCTGTAATTGATAGAGTTTTCCCTTTTGAAGATGCACAAAAAGCGATGGAATATGCGAAGTCTGGCAGGGCTAAAGGGAAAATAATAGTAAAAATTAAATAGGTATGAAACGAAGGAAAAAAGTATGCTGAATAATGCTCCTTGAAAAAATCACTTAGTAGAACAAGAAACACCATTTTAATCTAACTTTATTTTACATGGAGTTCTGTATTTAAGGTGATATAGATGTTAGTTGTTCCATCAAAGGGCGCATATCTGGAGTAAGAAATGTGTTCTTCTTATGTAATAAATTATTGAGTAAATAATATGTTTTTGAAATAATTGGTATATGTAATCAGGCAGCTATGTTTATTAATATATTCCGAGGGAGAGACAAACATGGACTTTATTTTCAATGATGAGGCGCAATCCGTCGAAGTGGTCAAGGCGATCCATACAGGTGATGTCCTATTATTGAAGCGACAGCTTGCTGAAAATCCAGGTCTGGCCAAGACCAGAATTATCGGAAGAGACTATGATAACAAGTGTAATAACTTGGGAATGTCTCGTACACTTCTACATGTTGTGACCGACTGGCCTGGTCATTTCCCTAATGGTACGACGACAGTGAACGTTTTGATCGATGCCGGTGCTGATGTGAACGCTCGATTTACCGGTCCACACACCGAGACGCCACTTCATTGGGCTGCGAGCAGTGACGACATCGAAGTGCTTGACGCTCTTCTCGATGCAGGTGCAGACATTGAGGCTCCCGGAGCAGTTATCGCAGGTGGCACTCCGTTAGATGATGCGGTGGCATTCGGGCAGTGGCAGGCGGCTCATAGGCTGGTTGAACGTGGAGCGCAGATTGCACTCTGGCATGCTGCTGCGCTAGGATATATGGATGCTATAGAGGCCTACTTCTCCGGTTCCACACTTTCGGAGCGATATCCTTGGGGAGCAAAATGCACTTCATGCCAGGATAAGGTTAACGTAGCATTCTGGTGTGCTTGCCATGGAGGACAGACAAATGCTGCAGATTACCTTTTAGACCAAGGTGCCGATCTTAACTGGATTTCTGATTGGGATGGCTTGACCCCATTGGATGCAGCGCAAAGAAGTGCCTCCACCCCTTTGGTTAAGTGGCTGCTGAGTCAGGGCTCCAAATCTTCCAACGAACTGAAATAATCAATTGATGGAAATAGCGAGTTGTGAACGGGAGAAAAACAGCAAAAATTTCTTTGCTGTTTAATCAGGTATTTTAATTAGATTTGAATTCTTTACTAAACACCTTATTATACCATTTTTAATATCCAAATATTATTGGAGTTAGGCTGATAATTAAAAGAAAAAGTCCTAGGTTATTCATACTTTTCATTTGATATAGTCCTATTTTTTCAAATATAAACGGACTAATAATAAAAGCTTGTATAGCATCTATCAATATATTCGAGGTAAAAAATACCCAAGGGTTTGGATATGTAAAATAAAACACAAGAAGAGTAGTAACCGGTAGAAAACCATATGTAAATGATGAAACATCTGTCAAAAAGAATAAATTGTTTGTAACAGACCACCAATCAAAGTTTTTGGCTATTTGAAAAATAATTGTACTTAGCATAACAATGAAAAGTGATACTGATGCAAATCTTCGTAATCGCAATGGATTTAGTGGAATTAATAAGAACCATGGTGCAATGAATAAAAACCAACTTAACGTAGTAGCCATATACAATCCTCCAACAAGTTTAATGCATAATACATTATCACCTTAAGGAGTTTTGGATAATCATTAACTAATAAAAGAGAACGATAATAAGCAAAATTATTTCGTAGTTCGCTTAAATAGTGTATGAGCGATCTTAAACAAAAGTGCGCATTTCTGGAACAAGGAAAGACGCTTATTTTAGTTAAGGGTGCATAAGTGAAGAATCTGTGAGCTATTCAAACAGCTTTTTTTTATTATGGCCAATAAAGTAAGTGGTGAAAGATGAAGGAAATTAAATTATGTTTATAGAAATTGTATCTTCCAGCGTGTTTGGAGGAATAAAATGAAGTACACATACGCAGAAGACAAATTTAATTTTTTAGGTTTAACAGTTGGTCTTTTAGTTCTATTTCTAATGATAACTTTCGGTATCTTCTTTATAGAAAGAAGAATGAAAAATAAATTTACGTAGAAAGTTTATTCAATTATCGGGAGCTTATCTTGAATAAAGGTAAGTGCTTTTCCATGTTAAGGACCAGATTGTCGAAGATCAAGGTTGATATAGGTTAGAGATTGTAAAGAATTACACTTTACGGTAGGTTTATTTAAGAAGGAGTAAATTCTTCTGTATAGAATATATATCTATTTATACGTTATAGATTTGAAGAATTATGTGTGGTATTAGGCTTTTTATTTTTGCATTAGGTGAGGCGAGGAGGAGTATTTATTATGGGAAAAGTTTTTTCTTCAATACTTCCAAAACATGAAGAATTTATAAGAAAACAACGGATTTTTTTCGTTGGATCAGCACCACTATCAGCAGAAGGACATGTTAATATTTCCCCAAAAGGTCATGACGTACTAAGGCTATTTTCACCAAATGAGGTCGCTTATTTAGATTTAACTGGTAGTGGAAACGAAACAAGTGCCCATTTAACAGATAACGGTAGAATCACATTTATGTTCTTAGCTTTTGAAGGTCCCCCGATGATTTTGCGTCTATACGGAAGAGGTAAGGTAGTTTTACCAGACTCACCAGAGTGGAAGGACATGGCTAAACACTTTGACATCCTTCCTGGTTCTCGCCAAATAATTCATGCAAAGATTGAAACGGTAAAAACGTCATGTGGATTTAGTGTACCATTTTATACATACAATGGTGAACGAGATACTCTTCAACAGTGGGCTACCAATAAAAGTGAAAAAGACTTAGAAGAATATCGTAAAAAGAAAAATGCTATTAGTATGGATGGAATAGTTACACCAATTGGGGAAAAGTTTATTTAACCTAATTAACTTTTAAAAAGTAAAGTCCTTTTTGAACGAACGGGTGTTTAGTTGAACAAGAAAATAATGTTCTTCAACAATATAAGTGCTTTAATGGAGTAAAATAAAATAATAAATTAGATATTTTAAAAGCTAAGTGTCAAACTTAACGAAAGTTGATACTTAGCTTTTATTTTTATCCTCAAACATCTGTGTAGACCTATGTGGAATGTTCGATATCTCTCCTTACACCTTACGAAGCTCTATATGGAGACTTAGTGAGGATGAATGGAAGATGGTCTTTCACCAAGGACAAAGTCAGACCTTTCATCGTGTAAATAGTATAGTAGGATCATCAACGAACAAGCGCTTATCTGGAACAACGTAAAGTGCTTATTTCAGTTTTAGAAATTAAAGAATTGATGGAAATTGCGACACATAATTACTAAGATTATTGTTTGTATTTTACCAACTACTCCAACTTACAACACTTAGACCTAAAAAATAAGTAGAAATTGAAAAGGACATTATTGCAGATTAGAGGGCGTTTTCTTCGCAGCCAACTCTATTGGCTGTGCTGGAGTTTTATTTTTCACTAAATGAGACCGCACAATCTTTTGCTGCTTTTGGGGTTAATCCACGCCTTTTCATTTCCCATTTAATGATTGATAGATACTTTTTAATCTCTATTGTTTTATTTAGATCATAAAAAGATTCTCTTTGTTTATATATTTTTAATTGTTTCTTATACTTTAGGTATATTGAAAATAATTCACTATTTTTAATTGAACTTATTTCCATTAATAATCATCCTATATAAAAATTCTTCTTTATTATTAGAGATTTATTATTTTAATTCAATGTTATTTATTTTTCAATAATTAGGTGAGTATTAACTGTTATTTTTTTGATATCTCAGATTCAAACTCTATTTTTGTGTCATCTTTAGCGTCTATGTCGCATTTCGCATTTATAAAACATCAACCAAAAAAGAGCCGAGATACTCGACTCATGACGTAGGACAAAGCAATCCACTTCTAGATTGGAAACTTTGCATTTATAATATACCTCAATGAATCAATCCATTATAGATTACTTTAGTACCAATTTTCAAAGTTTACCTTTCTGGTGATTTGTTACATGTGTAAAAAATAGCATCAATAGATTAATACTTATAAAGATATGCTCTTCGCACAATTATTAAATAATTATTACCTAAATAGTTATACTCAATAATCGAGCGCAATTCTTGTAAAAGGATGTGCGCTTTTTTACATATTATAAGGCTCCTGATAAGGGCTCACTTATAATGTGAAAGCGGAAATTAATTTATGGGAAATATCTCTTTGAAGTAACAACATGTTTATTAAAGAAGGAACTTCTTAGTGATTAGGAGAAATATTAAGGATATTAATTATTATTTGAAGGATGATAAAATTGAGTAAAGTGCTAAAAATTAAGGCTCTCAAATTCCCTGATATTCCTCACTATGAATGGGAAGGTGAAATACTTCACCAAACCTCTGACTATTTCCTTCTCAGATGTAAACCAGGCCGTAAACTGATTCATCATAGTAAAAATAAGGTTTTCACTTTCAACAATACCTCCATAGAATTTTTTTCATTGAAAGAATGGTACACTGCTGCTATGGAAATTGAAAATGGGGAGGTTGTTTCTGTTTATAGTAATGTAGCGAAACCTTGCGTTTTAATAACGAAGAAAAAATGGATGTTAGAGCAATCTAAGAGTGCTTAAAAATATATAGATCTTAGTTTATTTATTAAGATTGTATTATAATGGATTGTAATGTATTTGTTAAAGCTTATAAATTACTTTTAACGATAAAGGAGATATCTCAATGTCAAATCATGAAAATAACAACGACCAAAATACACAACCAACAGAAAAAAAGAAGGTTAGCTTACAGGAGTTAATGAAACAACAACTTGCAAATAAAAAACAAGCTCAAGAAAATGGAAAACAGGCAAACAAAGGATTAGCTAAAAATCAAAAGATGAAAAGTCAGCAAGCTAAAAAAACGAGTAATACACGTAGGAAAATGGGAAGCTAATAAAAATATATTGGATTAAAAAAACACCGTATTGATTTATTTACAATTTACACGGTGTTTTTTTGTTTGGAAGGAATTAGTAACTTTTCAATAGAATTATTATGAAGATGAATCAGATGGTAAATTATTACACATAAGGAGATAAAACGATGGAAAAAAACAAATTACTAAGAATGGACAATGTAGGCATCGTTGTAGAATCTCTTGATAACGCAATCTCTTTCTTTGAGGAGATTGGCTTGAACCTCGAAGGGCGAGCCACTGTCGAAGGTGAATGGGCTGGTCGAGTAACCGGATTGGGTTCTCAGTGCGTAGAGATTGCTATGATGGTTACCCCAGATGGCCACAGCCGACTTGAACTTTCGAAATTTCTCACCCCACCTATTATATCAGATCACCGGACTGCTCCTGTAAATTCCCTTGGTTATCTACGGGTCATGTTCACCGTTGATGACCTTGACGAAATGGTATCCAGACTCACTAAGCATGGTGCTCAACTCGTTGGCGAAGTGGTTCAGTACGAGGACTCGTATCGGCTCTGCTACATTCGTGGAATCGAAGGACTTCTAATCGGCTTGGCGGAACAACTCGGTAACAAATAAGTAAGTAACGTGTTATAAAAAGCCTTTACTGAAATAAACATTACTGAAGTGAAAATTGAAACAAAAAAGCAGTAAGAATGTTTCATTTTCTAGTCCTTGTTGTTATAATTTAGGAGGTTCTTCAACAAATTTGAGAGGAAGGGATAAAAATGTTTAAAAAAATTGCTGCCGATGCGTTAGGCTTATCTGATATTGGGACAATAATTCAGCCTTCAGACTACGATAAAACGGATGCTGACGATTATGTCATGCATGAAGATCAGGAGAAAATTTACTTTCTAATAAAAACAAAGGCGGACGAATATTGCTTTACAAATCTAGCGATTATCCATGTGGATGGTACTAGTGCTGCTTCCTCTAAAAGAACATTAAAACGTTATCCATATTCTCAGCATAAAATATCAGGAGTAATGCTTGAAACAGCAGGAAAACTCGATATGGATGTCGAGATTAAATTTCATATTGGAAATGAAAAAATTGATATTGATGTGAGAAAAGATCAAATCGAACAATTAAAAGATCTTTACAAAGCACTCCTCCAAATCTCAGAAATTACCTATGAAAATGGAATAATCTTAGACTTTGCATCTCAAAGTTTAGATAAAGCTGTTTCGGTGTTACAAAATGCCAGAACAGATGATAACAATTTAGCAGCTACATACAAAGGGATAACGGATTTCGGTTTTCAATGGTTAACTTCAGCGCGTGAAAAATACCACGAGAAAGATTTTGGTGCAATATTTGAAAAATATATAAATAACTAATTTAGGATCTACAAACGCTTAATTGATAAATAAAGCCATTTCTTAATAATGAGCACTGCAAAACGAATACATTTTATGGGGAAACGCCTGTTTGGCGTTTTTTTTGTTTTATCGAAGAGAAACTCCTAAGCTAGGGTTCTATAAAGCTTCCAGTGAGGTATTAAAAACTCCACCGTAGTGATAAATATTTTTGGTTCGCCAACCAAAATTTCAGCATACGGTGGAGTTTAATTGTCAAAAGGTTTTTGGAAAAGCAAGCGGTGTAAATATAATAAAAAAATAGGTTTTTATCATGATAAATAAGGGAAATAAAACATAAATTTTAGAAAGTGAGGTGGTTAGCTTGAGGCTGGCAACTAAAATAATTATAGGTTTAATAGCAGGTGCCATAGTAGGTCTTGTTTTAAACATTGTATCACCTGATGTTTTTAAAGTCCTTGATACCTATGTATTTACTCCACTAGGACAAATATTTTTAAATTTAATTAATATGCTCGTTGTACCTATAGTCTTTTTTTCCATTACACTCGGTGTTGCAGGTTTAGGTGATCCTAAAAAGCTTGGGAGAATTGGCTTTAAAACGATTTCTTTCTTTTTAGTGACAACAGCATTTGCGATAATTATTGGTTTATCTCTTGCCATGATCATACAGCCTGGCCATGTAGGAAACTTTGATACAGAAGGAGCTTCGTTTGAAGCAGAAGAAGCACCATCTACTGGAGAAACATTACTGAACATCATCCCGTCTAACCCTATTCAAGCCTTTGCTGAAGGCAATATGCTCCAAATCATTGCGTTTTCCATCTTTGTTGGATTTGGTATAGCTATGCTAGGAAAGAAAGCAGAAGCTTTGCTAACTGTAGTGGAGCAGGGAAATAACCTCATGATGTATTTAGTGAACATTGTCATGAAGTTCGCACCCTATGGAACATTCGGTTTAATTGCAACAGCTGTAGGAAGTCAAGGTCTATCGGCAATTAAAGCAATGGGATTATACATGGTTGTCGTCGTTTTAGCGCTAATTATCCATTCTATCGTCACATATGGTTCAGCTGTATTTTTCTTAGCAAAATATAACCCATTCTCTTTCTTTAAGAAGTTTTCTCCTGCCATAAGTGTTGCATTTAGTACTTCCAGTAGTAATGCAACATTACCAGTCTCAATGGAAACAGCACAAAAAGAGTTGAACATTCCTAAATCAATAAGCAGCTTTGTTCAACCCCTTGGAGCTACCATAAATATGGATGGAACAGCCATTATGCAAGGAGTAGCCACCATTTTTATTGCACAGGTTTATGGTGTAAATTTATCAACTATGGAGTTAGTAACGGTTGTATTAACGGCTGTGCTGGCAAGTATCGGTACGGCTGGAGTACCTGGTGTAGGTTTAATTTTATTAGCAATGGTATTTAGTTCTGTAGGTTTACCTGTTGCTGGTATTGGTTTGATTTTAGGAATCGACCGTTTATTAGATATGGCTCGTACGGCAGTTAATATTACTGGGGATGCGGCATGTGCTTTGGTTGTGTCTGAGACTGAGAAGAAGCATATGGGGATGAAGGAAGAAATGAATAAAAGTATGTAGAGGGTGGTGATGGCCATCCTCTTTTATTTATCTTTTGAATAGATTCAGTAGTCCATAGTCCACCATATTTACATAGCTTGGATAAAATACCTAATCTTAAGAAGGAAACTTTTATGTAATAAAGAATATAAATTTTAAAGACTAAAATTATTGGAGGTTTATATGGGAATTTTAGATGGTTTAATGGGGAATGTGTCAGAGGTTGATATTAACTCAGTTGAAAAAGAATTAGAATTAGTCATCATTGATAATGAAAAAGTTGAAAAAGCTTATAAATTAATCAGAGATTTAATTGTGTTCACTAATACCCGTTTAATACTAATTGATAAGCAAGGTGTTACAGGTAAAAAAGTAGAATATCATTCAATCCCTTATAAAAGTATTACACATTTTAGTGTAGAAACTGCTGGAAGCTTTGATTTAGACGCAGAATTAAAGATCTGGATATCTAGTACAGCTAATCCAGTTTCAAAACAATTCAAAAAAGACAAAAGTATATATGATGTGCAACGAGCGTTAGCCATGTATGTAGCGAAATTATAAATAATGTAGGAGCTTGGATATCCAAGCTCTCTTTTCCGGGAGTAAGTTTGCATAGGGAATAATATTCCCATGTGAACCAGGTGTCTAAGTTAAAGTCCTCTATTTTGTTACCGATTGTTACCTGAAAATAAGAAAGGTTGTCTAATTGTTACCGTTTTGTACCACATTAAAGAGAAAAGCCACTTCATTTGAAGTGGCTTTTTGGTTTAAGTGAAAAGTAAAGTGGGAAGCTAAAAAATATATTAGGCTTACTACTGTGTATATCTCTAAAATATTGTTTAAGGATGTGGTTAAAATTTGAATATTAAAAGTCTACTAAATCCAGAAACTCAAATAATAGGTACAGATCATATCATTCAGGATTTTTGGCAATGGGGATTTTCCAACCAACTGACCAATAGTTTGAGAGGGGTCTATGCTGAATTCTTAATTGGGACTGCCCTTGGTTGCTTAAATCAATCACGTGTTGAATGGGACTCATTTGATTTAATTTATAACGACAAAAAAATTGAAGTAAAATCAGCTGCGTTTATTCAGTCTTGGCATAGAGGGATATTTTCTACTATTAGCTTCAATATAGGGCGAAAAAAAGTATATGATTATGGTACGAATAAGTACGGTCCTAGTGCGAAAAGACATGCCGATATATATGTCTTTAGCTTATTAAAAGAGAAAGATGTAGACCTAATTAATCCATTAGACACAAAGCAATGGGAATTTTACGTTGTACTTACCAAAGAACTAGATCAACATTTTCCTCACAAAAAAACAATATCTTTAACTTCACTAAAAAGAATAACTCAACCATATACATATGAGAATTTGAAAAAAGCAATAGATGATCTATATTAATGAATATTTACATCACAGGGTATCTTCGTTGGTACTCTGTTGTTATATAAAAGGAAAAAGGAACATTACTTTTTGTAAGGAAAGAATGGTTAAGGATAATGTGATTTGTTATAGTAAATGGAACAAATTTATATATTAAGGTATGAAATATAGAATGATGTGTTTGCAGAAAATACTATTCGAATTGAATAGGAAGACAGCCATTAAGACTAGTAAGATCAGTAATGAGCACCAATTTCTTGATCCAGAAAGTTCTTCCTTATATTACACGAGAGATCAGTTAGATCTCCCGAATATGGATATTTACAATTTAAACAATTTCTCCATTATGCTGACAGAGAGCATTTTAGTGAAAGATTGGCTAACTCTTTCATCGAGCCGGAAAATTAAGTTATTACAATCGGTATTAAGTAAAATAAAGTTCAATTATAAAAATAATCACAGATGAACATAGTATTAGTGATTTTGTCAGTAAAAAGTTGAGGAAAAGATATTCCTTTTCTCATCTATTATATTTTTCAGCCTTAAATTAATAATTTTTTTGATTTATCATTTTCAATTAGTACAAACTGCAATGGTAAGTACGAGCCCCTGCCTTTTAGAATTACTATTAATTAACTCCCACTAAGAGCTAGAGCAGACATATTTTACATCCATAAATAATTTCAGGAAATCTTAGTAAACAACACGAATATTATCTATTCATGCTTAAAATTTGGACAATTTTCATATTCGCGTTGTTGAGTCATGTCTAGTTAAGAAGTATTTGCAAAGAGTATTAATAAATGATTATTAGGACATACAAGGTTTATAAAACAATAACATGTTACTTCCTAGAGAAAGTTGGGTAAATTACTTAGAAAATATCTAAAAAGAAAGGGTGAAAATCAATGTTTGATTATACTGTAGCAACAAATAAAAATATAAAGGAAGCAATCTCTAGTCTGGAAATAAATTTAAAGGAAGAAAAGTTTGGGGTATTATGGATGTTTGATATTAAAGAAAAGCTTCAAGAGAAAGGACTAGAGTTTGATTCTGACTATCTAGTTTTAGAAGTGTGTAATCCACATGAAGCCCAGAAGGTATTGAAAGAAAATTTATTAGTTGGTTATTTCCTACCATGTAAAATTGTTGTTTATAATGATAATGGCAAAACGAATATTGGAATGCCTAGACCTACTGCTTTAATAAATTTAGTAAACAACGAGGAAGTAAAAAAACTTGCTAGGGATATTGAGGAAAGATTAATGATTTGTATTAATAAAAGCATATAGAGTTAATAAAGGTTGGAACTAGGATGTTATAAAAAGAGGAAGTGGCTGTTACATAAAATTCCATAAGCTATTAAGTTTGTTTAAAATCATGATTGAATAAATACTAGAGCAATGAATAAAAGAAACCCTGTAGAAGCTACAGGGTTTCTTCTTTTAGATGTATACAGAGCTGTACGTTTCCTAGCCACCATCCAAACTCATTACTTTATAACCGCTGTTTATAAGAATTCGTGTAGCCGCGTAACCATAATAAATAAACATATAAATTAATGTGATAAATATCACAAGCAATGATGGATATTAATGGATAAAAGAAAGAGACATATATAAATGTTATAAACAAATTCTAATATTGACTTGTATGTTTATCAAAAGCGTATGTAGGTCAAGCAAAGAAGAAAGTTGGATAGGAGGGACTTGGATGCAAGTAACAGTCAATAAGATTTTGGATGCTAAAGGGTTAGCTTGTCCTATGCCTATTGTAAAAACAAAGAAGGAAATGACCGCACTTAACCCGGGACAGGTTATGGAGATACAAGCTACTGATAAAGGATCTACAGCTGATATTAGGGCTTGGGCAGATAGCACTGGTCACCAATATTTAGGCACAGTTGAAGAAGGGGATGTCCTTAAACATTACCTTAGAAAGGCTAGCGCTGAGGAAGAGAAATCTGAATCGAAACACCCCGATGTGGTCAATCTAGAAGAATTGCTTAATCGCCTTAATGGGAATGAAAAGATAACAGTTTTAGATGTTAGAGAACCAGCTGAATATGCTTTTGGTCATATCCCAGGATCTATTAATATACCTCTTGAAGAACTAGAAGCGCGATTTGAAGAATTAAGTGATGCCGAAGATCTCCATATTATCTGTAGAACTGGTAGCCGTAGTGATTTTGCTGCCCAAAAGCTTACAGAAAAAGGTTTTAAAAATGTGAAAAATGTAGAACCAGGTATGAAGGATTGGCATGGTCCTATTGATAAAACTCATTAAGGGGGAAGAAGAATGAAAGTAGCTATTATTGCAGCAAATGGTGGCATGTTTGATGCATATAAAGTTTTCAATATTGCAACTGCAGCAGCTGCTACAGATGCCGAAGTAGGGATCTTTTTTACATTTGAGGGTTTAAATTTAATTCATAAAGAAGCACATAAAAACTTACCAATGCCAGCTGGCACAGAACATTTTCAAGAAGGTTTTAAAAGAGCAAATGTTCCACCTGTTGAGGAACTTGTTTCAATGGCAAGTGAAATGGGTGTAAAAATGATTGCGTGTCAAATGACAATGGATGTTATGAGCTTAGAGAAAGAACAATTTATTGAAGGTATTGATGTAGGTGGAGCTGTAACATTTTTAACTTTTGCGAAAGATGCAGATGTTACATTAACTTTCTAAATCAATATAAAATCAACAAGTTGTTTTAATAGGTGGGAGGTTAACTATGGCTACTGAAACTGATGTTAAAACGATTACGGTTAAAGAATTAGCAAAAAAGGTCATCAATCATGAGGATGTATTTATTATAGATGCCCGTAATACCGATGATTTTGACGATTGGAAGATCGAAGGGAAAAACGTTGAAATTATGAATGCTCCTTATTTTGAATTATTAGAGGGAGTAGATTCTATTGTAGATAAGTTGCCAAAAAGTAAGGGAATTTATGTTGTATGTGCAAAAGGTGGATCCTCAGAGTTTGTCGCACAACAAATAGCAGAGGCTGGATTTACGGATGTTTATTCCGTAGCGGGTGGTATGAAGGCTTGGAGTGAGCATTTGGAGCCTATAAGAATTGGCGAGCTTAAGAATGGGGGAGAGCTATTCCAATTTGTACGTATAGGTAAAGGATGTTTATCCTATGTTGTTATATCAAACGGAGTGGGTGCAATAATTGATACAAATAGGATGCTAGAGCCTTATGAGATCTTTATAAAAAAACAGGATATTAAACTGACTCATATTCTTGATACACATTTACACGCTGACCATATTTCAGGTGGAAAAAAGCTTGCTGATAAATTAGATGCAAAGTATTATCTTCCTCCAAAAGATGCAAACGAAGTTACATTCAACTATGGAGAAATAAATGATGGGGATGAATACACGGTTGGTCATACAACGATTAAGGCCATCTATTCTCCAGGCCATACGATTGGAAGTACATCTTTCATCATTGATGATCAGTATTTATTGACGGGAGATATCTTATTCATCGATTCAATTGGTCGCCCAGATTTAGCAGGGAAAGCTGAGGATTGGGTTGGTGATTTAAGAACGACATTATATAAGCGTTACAAAGGGCTTGCAGATGACTTATTAGTATTACCGGCACATTACATGGGGATAGAAGAGATGAACAATGATGGAAGTGTTTCCAAAAAACTAGGTGCATTATTTCAACAAAACCATGGACTAAATATTACGGATGAAAATGAATTTAGAAAAACGGTAACTGAGAATCTTCCTCCGCAGCCTAATTCATATCAAGAAATAAGAGAAACAAATATGGGGAAAATTACCCCAGAAGAGGAGCAGCAACGCGAGATGGAGATAGGACCAAATCGCTGTGCAGTACGTTAAGGAGGACCCTGTTAATGGGTGCTAATGTTGGAAAAAATATATGCCAAAATCCTGCAATGGATCTTGGCATTATTAATATTAGGTACATCTATTAAAATTTGGTCAGATATATTATAAAACTAATTCTTATGTTCTATATATGTTTCAAGAGCTGGATGAAACTCTTTTTTGAAATGATTTTCCGGGCATGATTTTATAACAATGCTGCTCAGGAAGTTTGTTTTGCTCGTAATCAACAGTTTTTGACATGTTGGACATTTTTCAGTAAATAATGATTTTATAAAACCCAATAAAAGATCCTCCTATCCTATGTCTTAAATTCCTATTGATATACTTGGTATTATACAAGATTATTTTAAATAACTCAATAAAGTTATAAAATAAGGTAAACAATATTATTAATAAGTTGTTGACAACATACCCTAGGTGGTATATTATGAGTCTTGTAAGTTGTTCCTTGCTATAAATTAGGAAGGAGCCTGTCACATGATTATCTTAAGTATTTGTGTGTTAATAAGTATCATCTATTTCTTATTAGTTAGGTATTATCCTATTTATGGATTACATGATATTGATAAGCAAGAGATTGAGGTAAATAATCATTAAAAACAAATAAGCAAGGAAGGATATTGTTAAAGGGGGTTAGAAGATGGAGTATAATGATCAAATGAAAAATAGAGTAAAGCGAATTGAGGGACAACTTAGAGGTATTTTAAGAATGATGGAAGAAGGAAAAGATTGTAAGGAAGTTATCACGCAGTTGTCTGCAGCAAGAACGGCAATTGATCGAACGATAGGCGTAGTTGTCAGTTCAAATTTAGTAGAATGTGTTCGTAATGCTGAAGAAACTGGAGAACACAGTACAGAAGAGTTAGTGAAAGAAGCAGTAAACTTACTAGTTAAAAGTCGATAATAATGGGTTGACACCCACTTTTATTTACACTAATATATACCCATAGGGGTAATGGTAATAAAAAATTAGGAGGAATAATCAATGAATATAGATAAAGTATTAGATGCGAAAGGTTTAGCATGTCCAATGCCAATTGTAAAAACAAAAAAGGCAATGAATGAGTTAGATTCTGGTCAAGTTTTAGAGATTCATGTAACAGATAAAGGTGCTAAAAATGATTTAACTGCATGGGCTAAATCAGGAGGGCATGAGTTTTTAAAGCATGAGGAAGAAGATCAAGTATTAAAATTTTGGATTAAAAAAGGATAAAAAAATTTTATATAATTAGATACCCATAGGGGTAGAAGAGGAGGAACTACTGTGACAGAAAAGAAAAAGACAACGATTGTATTATTCAGTGGTGATTATGACAAGGCGATGGCAGCTTATATTATCGCGAACGGTGCAGCTGCCTATGATCATGAAGTAACAATTTTTCATACATTTTGGGGATTAAATGCTTTACGTAAAGATGAAAATATACAAGTGAAGAAAGGTTTTATGGAAAAGATGTTTGGCAAGATGATGCCTAGAGGCGCAGAAAAAATGGGATTATCCAAAATGAACTTTGCAGGATTCGGTCCAAAAATGATCAAAGATGTTATGAAGAAGCACAATGCAATGCCTCTTTCAAATTTAATTGAAATGGCACAAGAACAAGATGTGAAACTAGTAGCTTGTACGATGACAATGGATTTATTAGGTCTTCAACAAGAAGAATTATTAGACAACATTGAGTATGCAGGTGTTGCAGCATACCTTGCAGATGCTGAAGATGGAAACGTGAATTTATTCATTTAAGTCAGTAGGGGGATACTCCCCTAAATATGTAGGGAGGAAATACAATGGAATACATGAACTATATCGTCATCGCTCTTTTCGTATTTTTAATCCTGAACAGGATCATCCCTGCTAAAGGAGTGAAACATATCTCAACAACTGAACTGAAGAATGAATTAAAAGATAAAAATAAGCAGTTTGTTGATGTTAGAACCCCAGGTGAATTTAAAGGGTATCGTATTAAAGAATTTAAAAATATTCCACTTCATGAACTTGGTCAGAAAGCTGAGAAGGAATTATCAAAAGACAAAGAAGTCATTGTGATTTGTCAAAGTGGTATGCGAAGTCAAAAGGCTAGTAAAACGTTGAAAAAATTAGGATTCACCAATGTAACAAATGTAAAGGGCGGTATGAGCGCCTGGAGATAAAAGGAGGATATTAAAGTGAAAAAATTTACGGCAAAAGAAGTAGAAAACATGTTAACTCAAGGTCAAAGTGTAAACATCATTGATGTGAGAGAAGTAGAAGAAGTGGAGGCTGGAAAAATCCCGGGTGCCATTCACATTCCATTGGGATTATTAGAATTTCGTATGAATGAACTAGATAAATCAAAAGAATATATCATGGTATGTCGTTCTGGTGCAAGAAGTGGTCGTGCTTATCAATTTCTTGAAAGTCATGGGTACAATGTAATCAATATGACTGGTGGAATGCTTGCTTGGGAAGGCGAAACAAACTAATTTTTTTAATGAATAATATACCCTATTGGGTACCTAGGAGGAGTTATATATGAACATAATAAAAACAGATTTATTAGTAGACGCAAAAGGTTTAGCATGTCCTATGCCAATTGTGAGAACAAAAAAATCGATGAATGAAATCGAAGCAGGGCAAGTCCTAGAGGTTCAAGCAACAGATAAAGGTTCAAAGGCTGATATTCAAGCATGGGCAAAAAGCTCTGGTCATCAATATTTGGGTACAATTGAAGAAGGAGATGTTCTTAAGCACTATCTGCGTAAATCTTCAAATGAAGAAACTGTTGAAAGAAAACACCCACATGTAACAAGCAATGAAGAACTTGAAAAAAAATTAAAAGCAAGAGAAAACATTGTTGTATTAGATGTAAGGGAATCTGCTGAATATGCTTTTAATCATATCCCAAACGCAATCTCTATTCCATTAGGTGAATTAGATGAGCGTGTAAGTGAATTAGATAAAGAGGATGAAATTTATGTTGTGTGTCGAACTGGTAGCCGAAGTGATCTCGCGTCTCAAAAATTAGCTGAAAAAGGTTTTACTAAAATAAATAATGTTGTACCTGGGATGAGTGCATGGTCAGGCATAACATCCACATTAAATAACTAAAAGAAACTTAAGCTATTATTTAATACTAAATTTTTTTAAATAAAAATATACCTATGGGGGTAATTAGGGTGGCTTTTAAAGCGATGAATTCAAAAGAAGTAACAAGAAAGGTATTTGATAAAGAAGCATTATTTATTCTTGATGTTCGTAATGAAGGAGATTTTCAAGATTGGAAAATTGAAGGAGAAAACTTTGATTATCTAAACATCCCATATTTTGAATTGCTAGATGGTGTTGAAGAAATTTTAGAAAAGTTACCTTCTGATAAAGAAGTATTAGTGGTGTGTGCGAAAGAAGGCTCTTCTATCATGGTAGCAGAAATGCTTTCAGAACAAGGTTTAGATGTTTCTTATTTAGAAGGCGGTATGAAGGCTTGGAGTGAACACTTAGAGCCAGTGAAAATTGGCGATCTAAGAGATGGTGGGGAAATTTATCAATTTGTTCGCATTGGAAAAGGTTGCTTATCATATATGGTTGTTTCAAATGGAGAAGCGGCAATTATTGATTCAACTAGAATGACTTCAACTTATCTGAACTTTGCACAAGAAATTGGTGCAACTATTACTCACGTATTTGATACTCATCTTCACGCTGATCATATTTCAGGAGGTAGAGTCATTGCTGAGAACACTGGTGCAACATATTGGTTACCACCAAAAGATGCAACAGAGGTAACATTCGATTATAGTCCACTAGAAGCTGGCAATACAGTGACAATTGGAAACACAGCTATTGATATCCATGCATTATATTCACCAGGTCATACAATTGGCTCAACATCATTTGTTGTTGACTCATCATACTTGTTATCAGGAGATATTCTCTTTATCGATTCCATTGGAAGACCTGATTTAGCAGGAATGGCTGAAGATTGGGTAGCAGATTTAAGAGAGAGTTTATATTCACGTTATCGTGAACTTTCAGAGGACTTAATTGTTTTACCAGCTCACTTTATGATCATTGATGAGTTGAATGAAGATGGAAGTGTAGCAGAAAAATTAGGAACTTTGTTTGCAGAAAATCATGGTTTAAACATTGAAGATGAGAGTGAATTTAGAAAACTTGTTACAGAAAACTTACCAGCACAACCAAATGCTTATCAAGAAATTCGTGAAACGAATATGGGGAAAATCTCTCCAGATGAAGAAAGACAACGTGAAATGGAAATTGGACCTAACCGTTGTGCGGTTCGTTAATTTATATTTAATTTTTTAGGAGGATATTAAGATATGGAATCAACAAAAGTATTAGACGCAAAAGGATTGGCGTGCCCAATGCCAATCGTAAAAACAAAAAAGGCAATGAATGAGTTAGCACCAGGTGAGATTCTTGAAATCCATGCAACTGATAAAGGAGCTAAAAATGATCTAGCTGCTTGGGCAAAATCTGGTGGTCATGAATTAATGAAAAACGAAGAAGCTGGAGATGTACTGAAGTTTTGGATAAAAAAGGGCTAAAAAATAAAGGGAACCTTCTGTAGGTTCCCTTTTCTAAATAGGGGGTAAGAATCATGGAAATAGGGTTTATTATTACAATCTTCTTAATAGGATTTATAGGTTCGTACATCTCAGGTATGTTAGGAATCGGCGGTTCTATTATTAAATATCCAATGTTATTGTATATTCCACCTTTATTTGGGTTAGCAGCATTTAGTGCTCATGAAGTTTCAGGTATCAGTGCTGTTCAAGTGTTTTTTGCGACAATCGGTGGTGTTTGGGCATATCGAAAAGGTGGATATTTAAATAAAACACTTATTACTTATATGGGAGCAAGTATATTAATCGGTAGTTTTATTGGTGGATATGGTTCTAAATTAATGTCTGAAGGAGGCATTAATCTTATTTATGGAATTTTAGCCTTGATTGCTGCAGTGATGATGTTTATTCCAAAAAAGGGAATTGATGATATTCCGCTAGATCAAGTAAAATTTAACAAGTGGCTTGCAGCTATACTTGCCTTAATCGTTGGTGTAGGTGCTGGGATTGTTGGTGCAGCAGGAGCATTTTTACTTGTACCAATAATGTTAGTTGTATTAAAAATTCCAACTCGTATGACAATCGCTTCATCTCTAGCGATCACGTTTATCTCTTCAATTGGAGCAACTGTAGGGAAAATAACAACTGGGCAAGTTGATTACGGGCCAGCAGCTATTATGGTTATTGCGAGTTTAATTGCATCACCATTAGGAGCAATGGCAGGGAAAAAGGTAAATACCAAGATTCTGCAGGTTATTTTAGCATTATTGATTTTTGCAACGGCAATTAAAATATGGGTTGATATCTTATGAGAATAACATAAGATCATAAATGAAAGAAAAATAACCAAATTAGTCTAGTAATATTAAGCTAATTTGGTTATTTTTCTTTTCTATTGTAATGTTTCGTTCAATTTTATTAGTCTATTTCACTTACCAGGTTTATCATGGTACTTTCATCCATAAGTCCAACAATTTTTTTAGTGATAATGCAGTTTGAATCAATAATATAACTTGTGGAAATTGTAAATGCCTGATAGTTGGTGCCTGCATTTATGGTCATGCGTTACAAGAGGCAGATACCTTAGCGGCTGTAAAATTTGAAGTCTACTTAAAACTAATGAGCGACATAGTAGTTAATTAAGTAAAAATATAACTACGTCCCCAATTCGTCCCCAACTAATCTGTACCACATATATTCCATAATTCTGTTATATATAAAAAACCTCGATTTCTCAAGGTTTTAGAGGTTCCTGTATGAATGGAGCATAGGGGGCTCGAACCCCTGACCTCTACGCTGCCAGCGTAGCGCTCTCCCAGCTGAGCTAATGCCCCGTAAAAATGAATATAGCAGTATTGTACACGCCTTCAGGCAAATTGACAAGAAAAAAATAGCGGATTTGATCATCAAATTCCGCTACTTTCTCTGAAGCTTTCAACTTACTCTTTCAATCGTCCCATCCTGTCTATGAACAACAAGTCTACCATTATTCCTTTTTACTAAATCATTCCCTTTTACCAGTGCCTCATTTTTTGTTTGAAACACCTCTGTTACTCTTCTGGAGTTTTCCTTTTTTATTGCCCATTCACCGCTGTGTGGGACTAAATGATAGGTTATGTCATCTTCGGATTTATTTTTAGTGTTCGTCACTTCTTTTGCTTTCGAAATACCAATGCTAATTGCTCTTCCTTCTTCATAGCCTTCTTCTAATAGAGCATTAGCAATTTCAATTGCCTTCCTTCTAGTTGGTTCAGTTAGATTTTTCATAGAGGCAGGATAGTCATTTTTATTCCATGGCATGTTCACCACACCTTTCTCCTTTTTAGTGAAAATCAACTATATTTGTCTATACCACTAAATAACGGTTTTAAACAAGAAAGATAGTGGTCAGTAACTAATGTTTCATTAGGTTAACTATAAAGAACTATATTATAATGTTTGTAGTACATAAATCGTGCAATGAGGTGACTGAATGGTAGAAATGATGAAATATTTAAAGCCTTATCGAAAACAGCTTTTTCTTGTTATTTTGTTTTCGTTAGTGGCCATTTTATTTGAGCTTTATTTGCCAACATTAATGGCAGAGATTGTAGACGTAGGGATAGTAAATTCTGATGTACCTTTCATCCTTCAAACCGGAGGATGGATGTTGTTTTGCTCACTTATGGCCATTGTTTTAATGGTCGGAGTAAGTTATTTTGCTTCAAAGGTATCGCTTGGATTTGGGCGTGATATGAGAAGACATTTATTTGTCCATATTGAGCATTTTTCGCTTGAGGAATATGAAAAGTTTGGATCTGCATCACTTATTACGAGGACAACAAATGATGTAAAAGTTGTTCAGGATGTGATCAATATGATGCAGAGAATGATGACAAGGGCGCCGTTGATGTTAGTTGGTGGTGTGATTTTGGCAGTGTCTCGTGACAGTACATTATCACTTGTCTTTTTGGTTGCTTTGCCTATTTTGGCACTTGTTATTTTTATTGTTGCCAGAAAGGCAGTTCCATTATTTTCGGCATTGCAAAAGAAAACAGACCGACTAACGCTTATTTTAAGGGAAGCGCTAACAGGAGTGCGTGTTGTTCGGGCTTTTAACCGTGTTGACCATGAAAGAACACGATTTAATCATGCGAATGAGGATTTTCGTGATACAGGGATTAAAGTTGGTAAGCTGATGGCGTTCATGTTCCCGATTATGATGATCATCATGAACTTTACGAATATTGCCATCGTTTGGTTTGGTGCAATTCGGATTGATCAGGGAGAAATGCAGGTAGGGAATCTACTCGCGTTTATTCAATATGCAGCCATGATTTTAATGTCACTTATCATGTTATCGATGGCATTTATTATGATTCCGCGTGCCCAAGTTTCTGCAAAACGTTTAAGTGAAGTATTGTCTACAAAACCGATGATCCTGGATCCAGTCCAGGAAACGTTGCCTGAGCAAAATCAAGGGATGATTGAATTTAAAGATGTGACGTTTCGGTATGAAGGAGCAGAAAAGCCTGTTCTCAAAAACATTTCATTTACTGCTATGCCTGGAGAGACAACTGCCATTATAGGGAGCACCGGGTCAGGAAAAACGACCGTTCTTCAATTAATTCCACGTTTTTATGATGTGGAAAGTGGAGAGATTTTACTAGATGGTCAGGATATTCGAAACATGAAGCAAAGTAGTCTTCGAAGCAAAATCGGTTATGTTCCGCAGAAAGCAACATTGTTTAGTGGAACAATACTGGAAAATATTGCTTTTGGAAAAGAAGATGCAACAGAAGAGGACATATATGCAGCATTAAAAACTGCACAAGCACTTGATTTTGTAGAAAAGAGAGAAAAAGGAATACATAGCAATCTTGAACAAGCAGGTGTAAACCTGTCTGGTGGACAAAAGCAAAGATTATCAATTGCTCGTTCGCTCGTCAGAAAACCTCAGATTTATTTGTTTGATGATAGCTTCTCGGCCCTAGATTATAAAACAGATCGCATCCTAAGGCAGGCTTTAAAGACTGAAACAGATGAAGCGACTTTGATTATTGTTGCTCAGCGTGTGAATACGGTAAAAGATGCTGAAAAAATTATTGTGTTAAATGAGGGAGAAGTTGCTGGTATTGGTACTCATGCAGATCTGTTGGAAACCAATAAAATCTATCAGGAAATTGTTACTTCTCAACAGAATGGGGAGGTGAGTGCATGAGCGAGAAAAACCACCGTGGAGGACATCCGATGAGAGGTGGAAGACCTCATGGACCTGGTATGATGGCTGTTGAGAAGCCGAAGGACTTTAAGAAAACCTTTAAAAGATTACTAGGTTACTTAAAGCCTTGGAAAAATCGGATGATCCTTGTCACAATTGCAGCCATTTTTTCAACATTGTTTAATGTTATTAGTCCAAAGCTGTTAGGTGATGCAACTTCATCTATATTTGAAAGCTTTAGCTCAGGAACATCAGTTGATTTTAACTTTATAGCCAGAATATTGTTGCTGCTTATTTGCTTATACATCTTTTCATCTTTATTTTCCTATTTACAGCAATACATTATGGCGTCGATTTCACAAAGAACGGTTGCTCAATTGAGGAAGGAAGTAAATGAGAAATTATCCCGCCTACCTCTGAAGTACTTTGATCAACATTCACATGGTGATTTATTAAGTAGAGCTGTGAATGATATTGATAATATTAATAACTCGTTGCAGCAAGCTCTAACTCAAGTGATTAACTCTGTTATATCCATACTGGGAATTATCATCATGATGCTTGTCATTAGTCCGTTGTTAACATTAGTCGTTTTAGTTACGATTCCTTTGAGTTTATCAGTGGCAGGTTTTATAACGAAATTTTCCCAAAAGCATTTTGTTAAACAGCAAGAGGAGCTTGGAAATATAAATGGTCATATTGAAGAAATGTTCACCGGTCATCAAGTGATTAAAGCATTTGGTCGTGAAGAGAAGTCGATTGAAACCTTTGATAAGATTAATAATCAACTTTACGATTCAAGCTGGAGAGCGCAATTTATTTCTGGTCTCATGATGCCGTTAATGGGGTTTGTCGGGAATTTGGGATTTATTATTGTTGCGATTTCAGGTGGATTACTCGTTTTAAATGGAAGCATCCGTGTTGGAGATGTTCAAGCATTTATACAATACACTCAACAAATTTCACATCCCCTGGCACAGGTAGCAGGTATTGCAAATATGATACAGGTTGCGATTGCCTCTGCTGAACGAGTGTTTATTTTATTAGATGAAGAAGAGGAAAAGGAAGAGAAAGATTCTTCTATTCAAGTATCTTCACTTCGAGGATGTATAGAGTTAGACCATATTCAATTTGGTTATGATAAAAATCATCCAGTTATTCATGATGTAAGCCTGGAGGTAAAAGAAGGCCAAACGGTTGCGATTGTTGGACCAACGGGTGCAGGGAAAACAACAATTGTGAATTTATTGATGAGGTTTTATGAATTAGATAAGGGTGCAATAAAGGTTGATGGTGTAAGCTTAGCAGATTTGAGCAGGGAACAGGTTCGCAGTATGTTTGCCATGGTTTTGCAGGATACGTGGCTTTTTAACGGAACCATACGCGAAAATATTGCCTACGGGAATGAAGGGGCAACGAATCAGGAAGTAGAAGAAGCAGCAAAAAATGCCTATGCAGATGATTTCATTCGTACCCTTCCTGACGGCTATGACACACTGCTTGGTGAGGATGCAACAAATTTATCGCAGGGACAACGTCAGTTGCTTACAATTGCCAGAGCGATCATTGCGAAACCGAAAATTCTTATCCTTGATGAAGCAACAAGCAGTGTTGATACAAGAACAGAAATGAACATCCAAAAAGCAATGAACAATCTATTACAAGGAAGAACAAGTTTTGTCATTGCCCACCGTTTATCAACGATACGAGATGCGGACCTCATTCTTGTGATGAATCAAGGTAATATCATTGAAAAAGGAACACATGATGAGCTTTTAGCTGCAGGTGGCTTCTATTCGGATTTATATGAAAGTCAATTCACCCAAGCTGAGTCAGTTTCTTTATAAGGAAGAAGGAATTCCGTCGTAATGAGGGAATATTGATAGACAGGGAGGGAGAAATATGGCGTATCAAGCAGAAGTAGTTGTAGATGAAAAGGCAATCTTAGGGGAAGGTCCTCATTGGGACGGGCATGTTCTTTATTGGGTCGATATTATAAATAAAAAGCTGCATCGATATGATCCTGAACAAGATATAAATGAAACTTTTCAGTTAGACCAATATATCGGTGCAGTCATACCGGCAGAAAATGGCCAATTGGTAGTAGGTCTTCAAAACGGCATCCATCTCTTTGATTTACAAACGAAAGGGTTAACGTTAATTAATGATCCGGAAAGGGATTTACCACAAAATCGGTTTAATGATGGAAAATGTGATCGTTCAGGACGTTTGTATATCGGGACAATGGATGTTCATGCTGCAAAAGGGAAAGGCTCGTTATATCGTTTAGATCTGAAAGGTCATTTGAAAAAAATCATTTCACCTGTCACCATTTCGAATGGTCTGGCATGGAGTCCTGATGAAAAGTATATGTACTATATCGATACTCCTACAGGAGAAGTTTCAACCTTTCATTATGATAAACAAACGGGAGATGTTACCTTCAAAGAAACAGCTGTACGTATCCCAAAAGACACGGGGGCTCCTGATGGAATGACCATTGATCAAGAAGGAATGATATGGGTCGCACATTATGGAGGCTCCAGAGTAACAAGATGGAATCCCCATAATGGAAAACAGTTGGATGAAGTTCATGTTCCGGCCCCGAATGTAACATCATGTACATTCGGCGGAAAGGATTTAGATGAATTATATATTACAACAGCAAGGCAAGGATTATCTGAAGAAAATTTAGCCAATGCTCCTCATTCCGGTGGTCTGTTTAAAGTGAAAACGAAGGAGAAAGGATTTGTAGGGCAAGCCTATCGAGGAGAAATATAAAAAGTAAGCAGTGTATTCCATAAAGGGTACACTGCTTTTTTCTTAGATCTGTTTGATTATTTTTTCTGCAGTTTGTTTTCCGTTTTTTATACATGCACCAATGCCTACTCCGAAATAAGAGGCGCCGGCAATATATAGGTTAGGGAATTGCTCAGTTAATTTTTCACTAAGAGATGTAACCGCAAGATTATGTTCAAGGTGATAATTTGGCATTAAATTGTTCCAGTTTGTCACTTCAACAGTGATCGGTTGAGCGGTAATTCCAAGGCTTTTTTCGATATCTGTTAACGCTGTTTGAATCATTTCTTTCTCGCTCATGTTCTTTAATGTTTCATAGAAAGGATTAGAGCTTTTATAAAACAGGCGAACGAGAAGTTTTCTCTTAGAGGATGTATGTGTCCATTTCCTGCTCGTCCATGTACAGGCATCACAATGAAGATCACTATTTTCTGTAACAATAAAACCTGTACCATTGGCAGGGAGTTTATGATCTGGAATATCGAAGCCAAGATAAACACTTGTTAGTGATGAGTTTTTTAGTTTATCAAATTCATGATCTAGCTGCTTATTGTTTAAAACCTTTTGTGCTGCATCATGAGGAGTTGCTAAAATAACATAATCCGCTGAAATTGTTTCTTGATTATTGAATGTAACTTCATATTTGCTTTGGACCTGCTTAATGCTAGTTGACTTCATGCCTGTTAGGATTTTCACATCTTCTAATTGCTCTTCAAGTCGATGAATAATAGTAGAAAGTCCACCTTTAAAGGAAATGAATTTTTTGTTACTGGATGACTGGAATTTTGCTTTGTTTTTAGACATTCCACGAATAATACTTCCGTACTGATTTTTATATTCCAGTAGATATGGAAGAGTGGAGGCCATTGTAAGCTTATCCAGTTTACCGGAATAAACCCCGGAAAGAACCGGCGATATTTGATTTTCTACTATTTCTTTTCCTAAAAAAGCCTCTAGAAATTCTCCAACAGAATCCTCATTAGTGAAGCGATTATTCTTTGTTACGAAGTCTTTTAATGCTATTAATTTTCCTTTTGGAGAAATTAAGGTACTGCTAAATAATGATTTTATGCTAGTAGGAATCCCGAAAACGGAATCTGCAGGAATTGGCTTTAGTTCATTTTTTGTATAAATATAGGAAATACCTGTTTCATTGTAAACAAGTTCATCTTCTAATCGTAACTCTTTAATAAGCGGCATAACGCCTTCGTTTCGTGCAACAATCGAATCGGCGCCAGTTTCCATGATAAATTCATCGTTTTGTAGGGACAGAATTTTTCCGCCTAATTGCTTGCCTTGCTCAACAAGAATGAGTTGTAAATCCAAGTTTTGGTCTTTTTTATATTTTTGCAAATAATACATGGCAGTAAGACCGGTAATTCCGCCACCTATAACAAGGGCTGTTTTCACTATTTTCACTCCTAACTACAAGGTCAACAACCGTCTAAAAAACTTAAACATGTTATCTATTTCACATTATATATGTTATGCCCAACAGATACATAAAGTTTTTATCGTAATGTTGAAAAAAAGAAACATAATTTTAACAATTATTTCAAGAATTTTGGGGAGTATAAATGGTGAAGTTCACAGTTGGAAAAAACTAGTGAAGAAAATTGCAGGAGGTAGAATAAAAGTGAAGAGAAAATTTGGTATATATGTGTCCATTGTTGTTCTGACATTAGCATTTATAGGAGCGAACCAAGTATTCGCTGAAAAAGGTCCTGAAGAAGAACCAACATTGATGGAAATGGGACTTGATAAGGAAGAGTTTCATCATAAAAGACATAAAATGAATCCAGAGATCATTAAAAAGCGTGCTGAAGAATTAGGCATTGAAACAGAAGGAAAAGAAACAGAGGTGTTAGCTCGGGAAATTCACGAAGCGAAAATTTTAGAAAAAGCGAAAGAGCTAGGAATTAAAACCGAGGGAAAAAAGATTGAGGAAATCGCAAAGGAAATTAGAGAAACACTTATTATGAAAAAGGCAAAAGAACTCAAGATTGATACAACAGGCAAGTCACTGGATGATTTAAGTAAAGAGATATTTGAAGTCAGTGTTATCAATGCTGCAAAGGAATTAGGAATTAAAACCGATGGCAAGGATATAAAAGAAATAGCTCGTGAAGTCATCGATAAAAAGACGATGCAAACGGCGGAAAAGCTGGGAATTGATGTGAAAAATAAATCAACTCAGGAAATCCTGGAGGATATTTTTACAAACTACAAAGATGAAGCTATAAAACAAAAGCTGTTTCCTTTTGATGACGATATTCGGGAATTACGCTTTATGGGACATAAAGAGGGGCATCATAAAGGAAAACACTCACATGAATAGGGGAAAGAGGATGACTGAATGTATTCAGTCATCCTCTTCTACATATATAAGATTCACCGTGCTCTACAATCTTTCATAAAAATTATATGCTAAAAACGATAACTTTCGTGTTAAAATGTTGAAGGCTTTTTGATTTGTGAAAGATTGGAGGAAAACAAATGGGTACATCACCTCGATTTCTACCATTTGCTGCTCTTATTGTGGGTGTTATTGCGGTATCTACTTCAGCTATATTTGTAAAGTTAGCAACTGCTCCAGCTCCTGTCATTGCTTTCTATAGGCTCTTTTTTTCAACAGTGCTAATTGCCCCGATTTTCTTTCTGAAACATTTCTCTGAAATGAAAAATCTATCAAAAAAGGATTGGACCTATTCAACGATAGCAGGAGTATTTTTAGCTTTTCACTTTATCTTATGGTTTGAATCGTTAAATTACACATCTGTTGCAAGCTCTGTTGTTTTGGTGACACTCCAGCCTTTGTTTGCCTTTATCGGTACTTTTCTGTTTTTTAAAGAAAAAGTGTCAATCGTGGCGATTATCAGCGGATTGATAGCAATAACCGGAAGTGTGATTATTAGCTGGGGAGATTTTAAAGTTAGCGGTATAGCATTACTAGGTGATTTATTAGCATTAGCCGCATGTGCGATGATTACAGCATATCTTTTATTTGGGCAAGGAATTCGAAAGCGGCATTCTTTAACATTGTACACATTTATTGTGTATGGGATAAGCTCCATTACCTTATTAGGGTATTGCCTTTTGTTGCAATATCCACTAGCACCATACCCGCAGGAGGACTGGATTTATTTTCTGTTATTAGCCATCATTCCGACGTTGCTTGGTCATTCGCTATTTAATTGGTCATTAAAGTGGGTAAGTACGAATACAATTTCAATTATGATTCTCTTTGAACCGGTTGGATCCATTATTCTCGCTTATTACCTATTGGGAGAAAAAATGATTCTTTCGCAAATGATCGGCGGTACGGTCATTTTGCTTGGCATCATTTTCTATGTATTTGAGAGAAAGCTATTAAACGTATTACAAAAAGAAATAAAGCCTACCAATTCTTAAGTTGGGGGCTTTATTTTGTATATGTCTGTTTTGCATCTTTAACATACACTTCCTGTAACTCTTCAATTGTCATTCCGGTTGCATTCGAAAACCCCTTATCGAAATCATTTTCTTTAGCTGTTTCAATAATAATCGTTTTAATCATCGATTCTCCAAATTGATCAACAAGATACTTAATGCCATAATAACTTTGTAAATAAACATCATAATCTTCTAAACGATACTTCTCCCAATCCTGGTGGCTATCAAGTTTTTTAAATTCTACTTCTCGAAAAGGATAATATCTATGGGCTACATTGTGCATCCCTATGTATTCCGCAATACCTTCATGAAACCATAAAGGAATTCTATATACATAAAGCCCTTGTTGTTTAATAAATGCCTGCAAGCGATAATGTGTATATTCATGTAAAAGTGTACTTTGAAAATAAAAGGATTCAGGCATTTCGGCAAGTAGGATGTTTGATAAGTCTGTAATCGCTATGCCTATTATGTTATTTGGATCATCAAAATATCCCATTGTTTCAATTAGTGAAGTTTTTTCATATAATTCTTCTGTAGAAGAATGAAGAATTAAATCGATTTGATTATCTTTTACCTCCCCGAACATCACGGTTGTAAGTTCATCCGCTTTATCAATGGATTCCTCAATGATCGGGAGTAACCCGACTTCTTGTGATTCATAGTAAACCTCTACATGACCATAGGTGGTCGTTAATTTATTTTTCTTCATCTCTTTATAGTCAGCTATGGTTACTGTTTTTTTCTGAAACGGAATTATATACAATTGGTATTTTTCTTCAATTGTCAGGTTTTCTCCAAGCTCTGTTGCAATCATATGATTGATGGATAAAAAGTAAATCGATAAAAAAGACGTGCAAATGGTTAGTAAAATAAATGAAAGAATCCCACTTTTCCTGCTAAGAAGTGTGATATTCCTCTTAGGATTAAGAAGAAGATAAAGACAAAAACAAAAAAACAAAAATGAAACCAGTGCCATGATGATACTGTAAACGGTGGATATTTTTATGTTAAAAAATAAATGAACACATACAGAAATAACAAAGAGCACGCAAAAAATAAGCAAATAATGTATGGCATTCTTTAAAAACAGGAATTGTGTTTTCAATGTGACCTCCTACATAGGTGATCTTTTTTTATACTTATGAACAATGTCCTGAAAAAATGCCGTGTTCAAATGCAAAAAAGAGAGACCACATAAGGTGACCTCCTCTTTTTGATTAAGATTATAAGTAGAAAATTGAACATAGATATGCAAAAACAAAACCTAAAGGAAAGCTGACAATTAAGGATAACCCATGAACAGGCCCCTCTTCATTGCTTATTCGAATCGCTTCTTTATATCCATAAGCAAAATGAAATAATGATAGTAATAAAGTTAGTAGAATAATAGCAAAAGATATAGTCATCATCTGTCCTCCGTTTTTTACAATCTAGTCTTTCTATTAATACATGCTAGAAAACAAATGAATATGATAACTTTTTAAAAAAGGTAGGGAGAACTGAAAAGCTAGATAGAAGATATTAGAAGAACTTGGCTAATCGCCAAGTCCTAATGGAGAAAGCCTTAGTTTTTCTTTTACTACTGTCCATAAATTTTTATACTTCCTGATAGTATAAATAAAACCTTGGCCGATGACCAAGGTTGAATAAACTATTTTCTTTTCACTAATCGAGGAGCTGTTAATAACAATAAACTAACAACAATAGCTGAGACAATTATTGTTGGAATCATATAGGATGCATTATATCCAATTGAGTAGATTAATACAGGCGTACCTTCCGGAGCGAAAGAAGCAAAAAAGAAAACTCCTGCAATGATGTGTGCAACTGCTCTAAGTATGCCTCCTAAAATTGTGCCTAATGTAATAAATAATATGGCTGCTTTTCTATTATTATTTGTTAATGCATTTTGTACCGCTTTAAAAAATACCCCACTTGCTCCTACTAATGTAAAAGCTAAATAATAATCAAGAAACCCTTGAACAGGGTGAACAATATAAGGATTAAAAATAGCTTGTAATAAACCTAAAATGAGTCCGGTAAGTAATCCGCCTTTTAATCCCCAGCGATATGCCATAATAAATACTGGAATCATTCCAAGTGAAATGGATCCACCTTGCGGCAATTTGCCGATTACCCCAGATAATAAATCCAATAAAAATGCCAATGCACCTAGCATGGCGACTTCAATTAAAAAAACTAAACGCTGATTTCCTTGCAATCTAATTCCCTCGCTTTTTTTATTAAACCAAAGGGAACCTTTCATATCTGCGTATAAACTAAAAAAGCAATGAATGGAATGATCATAGTAGTCCCAAACATTACTTTTTATAAATGATCATCCACATCCCTACACTAGTATTAACTAACAGGTTCAAAGGGTTAGAATGATCAAAGTCATTCAATCTCAGCTAAAAGGCTCCCCCTGTGGTTTAAGGTATTATATTTTAGTCATAACTATACACCATCATTCATTAATCAACAACTAAAAGAAAGAAGAATTTGAGAGAACCTGCATTATTTTTCGTAATGAATTAATAGGCTGGTACATATAATTCACCAGAATTGTCCATGGGGTGAATGTATGAGTCTAAAAAAAATACTTAGTTTTAAACAACCTTCTATTAGAAAGCAATTGAATGTTTCAAGGAAAGAAAAACAATATGGAGGTATTATTCAACAATTACAACTAGAAGACTTCTGGCATAACTTAGAGATTCATGAAAGATCATTTATACGTAATTGTGTGAAGTGGTCATTTAGTGGACGATTTAATGGAGAAGATATAGATCACCCGGATAGTCATGCTCAAACAAAGAGAGATGATTGTCGTTTTCTAATGGGAAATGCTGCTTGGGCATTTGATTCCAAAGAATATGTATTAACTGAAAAAATACTTAATGAGGTAATTCATCGCTCAAAAAGTACTTATACTCTTCATCGAGCATATCAGAAATTAATATATATATGAGGTTTCAGAAAATAAGTCTTTAATACAAAAGTGGAAAAATTATTGTGAAGAACATATTAAGTTAGCTCCGGCATTATTTTATGAATCGGATAACAAAGAAGAACTGCCTCCAGAAATCAGATCTTTTTCTGTATTGAAAAAAATTTTACTTGATGAAAATGCCTTGGAGGAATATAAAGAGCTATCCTTTATAGAACAGCAGTATAATTACGGATACTTTTCTAATGAAGAAAAGGTTTTAAGAGATATGTGAGGGACTGGAGATTATTCTTTAGTCCTTTTTTGTTGTAAAAGCTATATTTATTAACGCTCTTCACAAAAAACAAAAAATAATTCAAAAAAGTGCTTGCGAACATAAAAATATCATGATATATTATTAAACGTCGCTGCTGCGGTAGTGATGAGCAAAAATACAAACAGTAAGAAACAACGATGAAAAATAAATATTGACAAGCTGTTTGTGAAATGTTATATTGATAAAGTCGCTTCTGATGAGAACGACAAACCAAATGATCTTTGAAAACTAAACAAAACCAAGCGTGCCAACGTTAATTTCGATTAACAAAAAACGTACTATATAGTACAAAATTTTATTATGAGCTACATCAAACACTTTATCGGAGAGTTTGATCCTGGCTCAGGACGAACGCTGGCGGCGTGCCTAATACATGCAAGTCGAGCGAATCTGAGGGAGCTTGCTCCCAACGATTAGCGGCGGACGGGTGAGTAACACGTGGGTAACCTGCCTGTAAGATTGGGATAACTCCGGGAAACCGGAGCTAATACCGGATAACATTTCGAACCGCATGGTTCGAAATTGAAAGACGGCGTCTAGCTGTCACTTACAGATGGACCCGCGGCGCATTAGCTAGTTGGTGAGGTAACGGCTCACCAAGGCAACGATGCGTAGCCGACCTGAGAGGGTGATCGGCCACACTGGGACTGAGACACGGCCCAGACTCCTACGGGAGGCAGCAGTAGGGAATCTTCCGCAATGGACGAAAGTCTGACGGAGCAACGCCGCGTGAACGATGAAGGCCTTCGGGTCGTAAAGTTCTGTTGTTAGGGAAGAACAAGTACCAGAGTAACTGCTGGTACCTTGACGGTACCTAACCAGAAAGCCACGGCTAACTACGTGCCAGCAGCCGCGGTAATACGTAGGTGGCAAGCGTTGTCCGGAATTATTGGGCGTAAAGCGCGCGCAGGCGGTTTCTTAAGTCTGATGTGAAAGCCCACGGCTCAACCGTGGAGGGTCATTGGAAACTGGGAAACTTGAGTGCAGAAGAGGAGAGTGGAATTCCACGTGTAGCGGTGAAATGCGTAGAGATGTGGAGGAACACCAGTGGCGAAGGCGACTCTCTGGTCTGTAACTGACGCTGAGGCGCGAAAGCGTGGGGAGCGAACAGGATTAGATACCCTGGTAGTCCACGCCGTAAACGATGAGTGCTAAGTGTTAGAGGGTTTCCGCCCTTTAGTGCTGCAGCAAACGCATTAAGCACTCCGCCTGGGGAGTACGGTCGCAAGACTGAAACTCAAAGGAATTGACGGGGGCCCGCACAAGCGGTGGAGCATGTGGTTTAATTCGAAGCAACGCGAAGAACCTTACCAGGTCTTGACATCCTTCGCTACTTCTAGAGATAGAAGGTTCCCCTTCGGGGGACGAAGTGACAGGTGGTGCATGGTTGTCGTCAGCTCGTGTCGTGAGATGTTGGGTTAAGTCCCGCAACGAGCGCAACCCTTGATCTTAGTTGCCAGCATTCAGTTGGGCACTCTAAGGTGACTGCCGGTGACAAACCGGAGGAAGGTGGGGATGACGTCAAATCATCATGCCCCTTATGACCTGGGCTACACACGTGCTACAATGGATGGTACAAAGGGCTGCAAGACTGCGAAGTCAAGCCAATCCCATAAAACCATTCTCAGTTCGGATTGCAGGCTGCAACTCGCCTGCATGAAGCCGGAATCGCTAGTAATCGCGGATCAGCATGCCGCGGTGAATACGTTCCCGGGCCTTGTACACACCGCCCGTCACACCACGAGAGTTTGTAACACCCGAAGTCGGTGGGGTAACCGTAAGGAGCCAGCCGCCTAAGGTGGGACAGATGATTGGGGTGAAGTCGTAACAAGGTAGCCGTATCGGAAGGTGCGGCTGGATCACCTCCTTTCTAAGGATATGAGGTACGCTTGGTATTTTGTTTAGTTTTGAGAGATCATTAGATCTTTCAATATATGTTCCTTGAAAACTAGATAACGAAAACAATTCAAGTAATTCACTGAGTTTAAACGCTTAGTTTAGTGATTCTCTTATTAATGAAGTAAATGACATCTTCGATGTCGAAGGTTAAGTTAGTAAGGGCGCACGGTGGATGCCTTGGCACTAGGAGCCGATGAAGGACGGTACTAACACCGATATGCTTCGGGGAGCTGTAAGTAAGCTTTGATCCGGAGATTTCCGAATGGGGAAACCCACTGCTCGTAATGGAGTAGTATTTTTACCTGAATACATAGGGTAATAAAGGCAGACCCGGGGAACTGAAACATCTAAGTACCCGGAGGAAGAGAAAGCAAACGCGATTTCCTGAGTAGCGGCGAGCGAAACGGAATTAGCCCAAACCAAGAGGCTTGCCTCTTGGGGTTGTAGGACACTCTATACGGAGTTACAAAGGAACGGAGTAAATGAAGAGGTCTGGAAAGGCCCGTCAAAGAAGGTAACAACCCTGTAGTTGAAACTTCGTTCCCTCCAGAGTGGATCCTGAGTACGGCGGGACACGTGAAATCCCGTCGGAAGCAGGGAGGACCATCTCCCAAGGCTAAATACTCCCTAGTGACCGATAGTGAACCAGTACCGTGAGGGAAAGGTGAAAAGCACCCCGGAAGGGGAGTGAAAGAGATCCTGAAACCGTGTGCCTACAAGTAGTCAAAGCCCGTTAATGGGTAATGGCGTGCCTTTTGTAGAATGAACCGGCGAGTTACGATCCCGTGCAAGGTTAAGTTGATAAGACGGAGCCGCAGCGAAAGCGAGTCTGAATAGGGCGAAAGAGTACGTGGTCGTAGACCCGAAACCAGGTGATCTACCCATGTCCAGGGTGAAGTTCAGGTAACACTGAATGGAGGCCCGAACCCACGCACGTTGAAAAGTGCGGGGATGAGGTGTGGGTAGCGGAGAAATTCCAATCGAACTTGGAGATAGCTGGTTCTCTCCGAAATAGCTTTAGGGCTAGCCTTGAAATGAGAGTCTTGGAGGTAGAGCACTGATTGGACTAGGGGCCCCCATCGGGTTACCGAATTCAGTCAAACTCCGAATGCCAAAGACTTATGTTCAGGAGTCAGACTGCGAGTGATAAGATCCGTAGTCAAGAGGGAAACAGCCCAGACCACCAGCTAAGGTCCCAAAGTATACGTTAAGTGGAAAAGGATGTGGAGTTGCTTAGACAACCAGGATGTTGGCTTAGAAGCAGCCACCATTTAAAGAGTGCGTAATAGCTCACTGGTCGAGTGACTCTGCGCCGAAAATGTACCGGGGCTAAACGTATCACCGAAGCTGTGGATTGTTCTTACGAACAATGGTAGGAGAGCGTTCTAAGGGCTGTGAAGCGAGACCGGAAGGACTCGTGGAGCGCTTAGAAGTGAGAATGCCGGTATGAGTAGCGAAAGAGGGGTGAGAATCCCCTCCACCGAATGCCTAAGGTTTCCTGAGGAAGGCTCGTCCGCTCAGGGTTAGTCGGGACCTAAGCCGAGGCCGAAAGGCGTAGGCGATGGCCAACAGGTTGAAATTCCTGTACCACCTCCTCACCATTTGAGCAATGGGGGGACGCAGAAGGATAGGGTAAGCGCGCTGTTGGATTAGCGCGTCCAAGCAGTTAGGCTGACAACGAGGCAAATCCCGTTGTCACATAAGCTGAGCTGTGATGGCGAGGGAACTATAGTACCGAAGTTCCTGATTCCACACTGCCAAGAAAAGCCTCTAGCGAGGTGAGAGGTGCCCGTACCGCAAACCGACACAGGTAGGCGAGGAGAGAATCCTAAGGTGAGCGAGAGAACTCTCGTTAAGGAACTCGGCAAAATGACCCCGTAACTTCGGGAGAAGGGGTGCTTTTTAGGGTGAATAGCCCGGAAAAGCCGCAGTGAATAGGCCCAGGCGACTGTTTAGCAAAAACACAGGTCTCTGCGAAGCCGCAAGGCGAAGTATAGGGGCTGACGCCTGCCCGGTGCTGGAAGGTTAAGGGGAGAGGTTAGCGCAAGCGAAGCTTTGAACCGAAGCCCCAGTAAACGGCGGCCGTAACTATAACGGTCCTAAGGTAGCGAAATTCCTTGTCGGGTAAGTTCCGACCCGCACGAAAGGCGTAACGATCTGGGCACTGTCTCAACGAGAGACTCGGTGAAATTATAGTACCTGTGAAGATGCAGGTTACCCGCGACAGGACGGAAAGACCCCGTGGAGCTTTACTGTAGCCTGATATTGAATTTTGGTACAGCTTGTACAGGATAGGTAGGAGCCTGAGAAGCCGGAGCGCTAGCTTCGGTGGAGGCGTCGGTGGGATACTACCCTGGCTGTATTGAAATTCTAACCCACAGCCCTGATCGGGCTGGGAGACAGTGTCAGGTGGGCAGTTTGACTGGGGCGGTCGCCTCCTAAAATGTAACGGAGGCGCCCAAAGGTTCCCTCAGAATGGTTGGAAATCATTCGTAGAGTGTAAAGGCACAAGGGAGCTTGACTGCGAGACCTACAAGTCGAGCAGGGACGAAAGTCGGGCTTAGTGATCCGGTGGTTCCGCATGGAAGGGCCATCGCTCAACGGATAAAAGCTACCCCGGGGATAACAGGCTTATCTCCCCCAAGAGTCCACATCGACGGGGAGGTTTGGCACCTCGATGTCGGCTCATCGCATCCTGGGGCTGTAGTCGGTCCCAAGGGTTGGGCTGTTCGCCCATTAAAGCGGTACGCGAGCTGGGTTCAGAACGTCGTGAGACAGTTCGGTCCCTATCCGTCGTGGGCGTAGGAAATTTGAGAGGAGCTGTCCTTAGTACGAGAGGACCGGGATGGACGCACCGCTGGTGTACCAGTTGTCTTGCCAAAGGCATAGCTGGGTAGCTATGTGCGGAAGGGATAAGTGCTGAAAGCATCTAAGCATGAAGCCCCCCTCAAGATGAGATTTCCCATCACATTAGTGAGTAAGATCCCTGAAAGATGATCAGGTTGATAGGTCAGAGGTGGAAGCGCGGTGACGTGTGGAGCTGACTGATACTAATCGATCGAGGACTTAACCTATTAGAAAAGCGGAAGAAGCTTAGCTTTTATCCATAGGGCATTGGAGCGATCGAGCAGAAGTCGTTCTTTGACTTCGTACGAGAGAGTGAAATGACCGTAGGATTTGGCTTCTGTAGCTGGACAAAGTAAGAGCATAAACTCAGTTAGTGAATTGAATTGTGAATCGTTATCTAGTTTTGAAGGAATATAAAAGTTTTTTAAAAAAAAGACTTGAAAAATTCTTTTAAAATAGTATAATCATTCTTGTCGCACTTATCTGGTGATGAAGGCGAAGAGGTCACACCCGTTCCCATGCCGAACACGGAAGTTAAGCTCTTCAGCGCCGATGGTAGTTGGGGGTTTCCCCCTGTGAGAGTAGGACGTTGCCAGGTTGCAATAGAATGTTATACAATACGGAGGATTAGCTCAGCTGGGAGAGCACCTGCCTTACAAGCAGGGGGTCGGCGGTTCGATCCCGTCATCCTCCACCATATGCCGGTGTAGCTCAACTGGTAGAGCACGATCGAATATGCTTCGAAGCTTTGCTTCAGCACACAAATCGAGCTGCTACTTGAATAATCTCTCTGAGATTTGGGTGACTGGTAAGTACGATAAATTAAATCTTAAACTTATATTATTTAAGCCGGTGTAGCTCAATTGGTAGAGCAACTGACTTGTAATCAGTAGGTTGGGGGTTCAAGTCCTCTCGCCGGCACCACTCATTAATTTATAATAATGAGCCATTAGCTCAGTTGGTAGAGCACGTTCGAATATGCTACAAAGCATTACTTCAGCACACGAATCGAGCTGCTTCTTGAATTATCTCAATGAGATTTGGGTGTCAACTAAGAGTGTTTAGTGAAATAGGAGCCATTAGCTCAGTTGGTAGAGCATCTGACTTTTAATCAGAGGGTCGAAGGTTCGAGTCCTTCATGGCTCACCATTTACACACCGTGCGGGTGTGGCGGAATTGGCAGACGCGCTAGACTTAGGATCTAGTGTCCTTGTGACGTGGGGGTTCAAGTCCCTTCACCCGCACCATTAATAATAAGCGGAAGTAGTTCAGTGGTAGAACACCACCTTGCCAAGGTGGGGGTCGCGGGTTCGAATCCCGTCTTCCGCTCCAGTAAGTGCCGGGGTGGCGGAACTGGCAGACGCACAGGACTTAAAATCCTGCGGTAGGTGACTACCGTACCGGTTCGATTCCGGTCCTCGGCACCACTTATATGCGCCCGTAGCTCAATTGGATAGAGCGTTTGACTACGGATCAAAAGGTTAGGGGTTCGACTCCTCTCGGGCGCGCCATAAATATATAGTAGGAAGTCAGACGTGAGATTGAGATCTTAACCTCACATATCCCTTATCCTATAAAACGGGAAGTAGCTCAGCTTGGTAGAGCACTTGGTTTGGGACCAAGGGGTCGCAGGTTCGAATCCTGTCTTCCCGACCACTTTGATATAATTTGGGGCCTTAGCTCAGCTGGGAGAGCGCCTGCTTTGCACGCAGGAGGTCAGCGGTTCGATCCCGCTAGGCTCCACCAATTAAAATTCTATAATGATTATGGCGGTGTAGCTCAGCTGGCTAGAGCGTACGGTTCATACCCGTGAGGTCGTGGGTTCGATTCCCTCCGCCGCTACCATTTTGATTATATGAATATTAACACCAGATGGACCTTTAGCTCAGCTGGTTAGAGCAGACGGCTCATAACCGTCCGGTCGTAGGTTCGAGTCCTACAAGGTCCACCATTTGCTTATACGGAGGAATACCCAAGTCCGGCTGAAGGGATCGGTCTTGAAAACCGACAGGGGTGTCAAAGCCCGCAGGGGTTCGAATCCCCTTTCCTCCTCCATTTTGTTCTTGGAATTATAAGCAATAGTTATACTTCTTAATTATCGCGGGGTGGAGCAGTCTGGTAGCTCGTCGGGCTCATAACCCGAAGGTCGCAGGTTCAAATCCTGTCCCCGCAACCAAATTGGTCCGGTAGTTCAGTTGGTTAGAATGCCTGCCTGTCACGCAGGAGGTCGCGGGTTCGAGTCCCGTCCGGACCGCCATTTAAATGAAATAAATTATCTACTTATATTTACTCTAGCCTTAATACAGAGTAAGAGGGTTTCAATAAGCGACCGAGCGAACACCGCAGCGTATGTCAATACGTGAGGATGTGAGTGAGAGAGCTGACGAAGAGATTCGAAGCTTAGTGGAAGCCGTAAACCATATTGGCTCGGTAGCTCAGTTGGTAGAGCACGCCCGAATAAGCTACTCTGAATATACTTCAGCGTACTCATCGAGCTGCTTCTTGAATCATCATCCTGAGATGAGGACGATCTTCAAATTGCCAAAGCTCTAATACTTTTAAAGTATAGATTTAAAAGTAGGTACTTGAAAAGCTAATTTGCATCTTTTTTCAAATACACATTAATTATGGCTCGGTAGCTCAGTTGGTAGAGCAATGGACTGAAAATCCATGTGTCGGCGGTTCGATTCCGTCCCGAGCCACCACTTAATAGAATAAAGTAATGGCGGTTGTGGCGAAGTGGTTAACGCATCGGATTGTGGTTCCGACATTCGTGGGTTCGATTCCCATCAGCCGCCCCATGTACGCGGGTGTAGTTTAGTGGTAAAACCTCAGCCTTCCAAGCTGATGATGAGGGTTCGATTCCCTTCACCCGCTCCAATAAATGGGCCTATAGCTCAGCTGGTTAGAGCGCACGCCTGATAAGCGTGAGGTCGATGGTTCGAGTCCATTTAGGCCCACCATTTATTATTCCGCAGTAGCTCAGTGGTAGAGCTATCGGCTGTTAACCGATCGGTCGCAGGTTCGAATCCTGCCTGCGGAGCCATATATGGGGAAGTACTCAAGTGGCTGAAGAGGCGCCCCTGCTAAGGGTGTAGGTCGTGTAAGCGGCGCGAGGGTTCAAATCCCTCCTTCTCCGCCATTTTTATATTTTTATGGCCCGTTGGTCAAGCGGTTAAGACACCGCCCTTTCACGGCGGTAACACGGGTTCGAATCCCGTACGGGTCATCTCAAAAACACTGTTGCTGAACAGTGTTTTTTTGTGCTTTCGAAAAGGTGTAGGTATATTTCACTTTTATCTATCATCCCTCTAATGAAAGGCACTCTGACTAGCTACCAAGCCCGTAATATTCTTCACCCCTAATAAAAGACAAATCAACGGGTTTCCGAGCCTGTAATGTCCTTCACCCCTCTAATGAAAGATAAATGAACTAGCTACCGAGCCCGTTATGTCTTTCATCCCTCTAATGAAAGACAAATGAACTAGCTACCGAGCTCGTAATGTCCTTCACCCCTCTAATGAAAGACACTCTGAATAACTACCAACCCCGAAATGTCCTTCATTCCTCTTACAATAGACATTCCAATAGGATTCAAGACCCCTTTAGTCCTTCATTCTAAATTAAATATTCATATTACTATTCACAGTATAATCTATACGTCTTATTAAATAAAAAATTCCTGTTAATAAACAAATGGTAAAACAAATAATATTGCTTTACTAAAATATTTTACTTTCTTTTGATTTATTGTATAACCTAAGGAGATACCCTTTATAAATTCAGAAAAACCCCAATATTTCACCTCGAAATAATTCAACAAATTCCAACAAAAAGTCGAAAAAACTATTTTATTCATATAATATTTTACCCTTTGATACTATAGGTTTTAAACTAATAAAACGGTTTAGTACAAACATTAGATACTATATCCAATGATTAAATTTTTTCCTATAATGCTGGGATATCTCCTGTTTAGTTCCCTCGGCACTTTTACAACTAAAAAACCTCTTAAATTTTAAAAGAATAATAATAATAATTGTTTGAAAAACTCTTGTTGTTTTATGTCGGAAAAAAGAGCGTTTTCAAAAAAGGGATTCATTTGTAAGTCTTGAATCTTTAGCATAGATAATAATAAGTGAAAGGGTGACTTCAGTGACCATCACGTCTCCAACAGATTATGATATTCATTTATTTCATGAGGGACAGTCTTTTGAAAGTTTTCGTGTTTTTGGAGCGCATCTTACTGAGCAGGGTGGCAGTAAAGGTACGTCCTTTTGTGTTTGGGCTCCACATGCTAAACAAGTTAATGTAGTTGGAAATTTCAACAACTGGAATGGGCAACATCATCGAATGGAAAGGGTGAATGAGGAGGGAATATGGAATTTATTTATTGAAGAACTAGGAGAAGGTGAAATTTATAAATATGAAATCATTACATCTAATGATCAGATTTTATTAAAGGCAGATCCTTATGCATTTCAATCTGAATTAAGACCAAGAACTGCATCAGTTGTTGCCGATTTATCAGGCTTTACTTGGACAGATCAGAAATGGAAAAAAAGAAAACGTCTGAGAAAGCCGTATGATCGTCCTTTAGCCATATATGAAGTTCATTTAGGGTCATGGAAGTTAAAAGAAGATAATGAGCTATACAGTTACCAAGAATTATCTGAGATGCTCATCCCATACGTATTGGAACATGGTTTTACACATATTGAGCTTCTGCCAATCATTGAACATCCTTATGATCGTTCTTGGGGATATCAAGGTACAGGGTATTTTTCTGCAACAAGCCGTTTTGGTAAGCCAAAGGATCTCATGCAGTTTATCAATGCGTGTCATGAAGAAAATATAGGAGTCATTATTGATTGGGTACCTGGCCATTTTTGTAAAGATGCTCATGGGCTTTATATGTTTGATGGTCAACCAACATATGAATATGCAAACGAACATGATCGTGAAAATTACATATGGGGAACTGCAAACTTTGATCTTGGAAAAACAGAAGTACAAAGCTTTTTAATCTCAAATGCTTTGTATTGGATTGAATACTTCCATATTGATGGCTTTAGAGTTGATGCTGTTGCAAATATGCTGTATTGGCCAAATTCCAATGAATTAGTGGAAAATCCTTATGCTACTTCTTTTTTAAAGAAATTAAATGAAGCAGTATTTTCTAAAGATCCAGACATTTTAATGATTGCTGAGGATTCTACTGATTGGCCGATGGTTACCGCTCCTACCTCGTCTGGTGGTCTTGGCTTTAACTACAAATGGAACATGGGTTGGATGAATGACATTCTATCATATATGGAGGCCTCTCCAGAGGATAGGTATGATCTCCACCATAAAGTAACATTCTCCTTAATTTATGCTTTTTCTGAAAACTTCATTTTACCTTTTTCCCATGATGAAGTTGTACATGGAAAAAAATCATTATTAAATAAAATGCCAGGTGATTATTGGCAGAAGTTTGCTCAATTAAGACTCCTATATGGATTTATGTTTACACATCCAGGTAAGAAACTATTATTTATGGGAGGTGAGTTTGGTCAGTATGATGAGTGGAAAGACTTAGAGCAGCTGGATTGGATGCTGGAAGACTATGAAATGCACAACAAAATGAGAGTTTATTTCAAACAACTGCTTTCTATCTATTCAAAACAGAAGCCACTCTTTGAATTGGACCATTCGGATAAAGGGTTTGAGTGGATTGATGTAGATAATCGGGATCAAAGTATTTTTTCTTTTATTCGAAAAAGTAGAAAAGAAAATGATTTACTTGTCGTGATACTGAATTTTAAGCCTGTTGTGTATCATGATTATAAAATTGGAGTCCCATTAGATACAGAATATGTTGAGGTTATGAATAGTGATGCAATAGAGTATGGAGGATCCGGTCAAACGAATCCTAAGAATTTAAAAGCGATTGAAGGAGAATTTCATGGAAGACCTTATCATCTTTCCATGACAATTCCACCATATGGAGCAGTTATTTTACGTGCAGTCAAAAAAAGAGGGGAGAATAAACATGGGAAAAAAACAGTGCGTCGCGATGTTACTAGCAGGGGGTAAGGGGAGCCGATTAAGCTCACTAACAAGAACTTTAGCAAAGCCGGCTGTTCCATTCGGAGGAAAATATAGAATTATCGATTTTACGTTAAGTAATTGTACCAATTCAAGCATTGATACAGTTGGTGTCTTAACACAGTATCAGCCGCTTGTTTTAAATTCATATATTGGTATTGGTAGTGTATGGGATCTAGACCGGAAGAATGGCGGGGTAACAGTACTGCCTCCTTATTCTGAATCCTCAGAAATGAAGTGGTATAAAGGTACGGCAAGCGCAATCTATCAAAATATAAACTATATCAAACAATATGACCCTGAATATGTTTTGATTTTGTCAGGAGATCACATTTATAAGATGGATTATTCAAAAATGCTAGACTATCATATTGAAAAGAACGCTGATGCATCAATATCAGTTATTGAGGTTCCATGGGAAGAGGCTAGTCGCTTTGGCATTATGAATACGAATGAAAACATGCAAGTAGTTGAATTTGATGAAAAGCCGGCAAATCCAAAAAATAATTTAGCTTCTATGGGAATTTACATTTTTAAATGGTCTATATTAAAAGATTATTTAGAGATGGATGAACGTAATCAGTATTCTAGTCATGACTTTGGAAAAGATATTATTCCTTTATTACTAGATGAAAAACGCAATGTCGTTGCATATCCATTTAAAGGCTATTGGAAGGATGTAGGAACTGTAAAAAGCTTATGGGAAGCAAATATGGACTTACTTAATGACGATTCAGAGTTGAATTTATTTGATCGTAATTGGAAGGTATATACAGTTAATTCAAATCATCCGCCACAGTTCATCGCAGAAGATGCAGTTGTTACAGATTCGTTTGTAAACGATGGATGTGTCATTATGGGGAAGGTTAATCATTCCGTTTTATTCCAAGGTGTTACTGTTGGGAAAAATACAGCAGTTAAAAACTCTGTTCTCATGCCGGATTGCGTTATTGGAGAAAATGTTTTTATTGAAAATGCTATTGTACCTAGCGGCATAGAAATCCCAAATGGTACAGTTATTTGTCCGGATACAAACTCAGATGAAATTCTATTAGTAACAGATGAAATTATTGAGGAAATTAAATCGATGGTAGAAGACAAAATAAACTAAGAATAAATATCACAAAATAGCTTGGAATAGGTTGCTTTTTCATTGTGTAGCTTGACTTGCATTTATATTTTTATTTATACCCTGCATGATGGATAAGCAAATCTATTTCTACAAAGGAGAGTTTTAATATGAGTAATAAGTTGTTAGGAATTATTGATGCAACAACACATAAACCTGAGATTGAAGATTTAACCAACCATCGTTCATTAGCTGCTGTACCTTTTGCCAGCAGATATCGTGTAATTGACTTTGTCCTTTCAAACATGGTGAATTCTGAGATTGAGAGTGTTGCAATCTTTCCAAAATATTCTTACCGCTCATTAATGGATCATTTAGGCTCTGGTAAACAGTGGGATCTTAATCGTAAAAAGGATGGACTATTTTTCTTTCCATCACCACATCTTCACAATGAATATGATGAGTTTGGGTCATTTCGACAATTTTCAGACCACATAGATTTCTTTTTAAGAAGTACACAGGAATATGCAGTAATAACAAATAGCTATACAGTTTGTAACATTGACTTCCAAAAAGTGTTAAAACGTCACCTTGATAATGGCTGTGATATTACGGAAGTACGAAAAGATGGCCAGCCTTTACAAATGTATATCATGTCAACAAAACTTCTTATAGATCTTATAAATGATAAAGATAAAACAGGGTGTAAAACACTTGCTGAAGTAATTGAAGAAAATCAAAACCAATGGACGATCTGTGATTATGAATTTCAAGGGTATGCAGCGGTTATTGATTCTATCGAAAACTACTACAAACATAGTATAGATATGCTTAACCCAACTATTTGGAATGAAATTTTCACTAAGAACCGTCCGATTCTAACAAAAGCAAAAGATGAGCCTCCGACTAAATACGGACAAAATGCAGTTGTAAAAAACTCATTAATTGCAAATGGTTGTAAAATTGAAGGACATGTCGAGAATAGTATTATTTTTAGAGGTGTTCATATTGGAAAAGATACAGTTGTAAAGAATAGTGTCATTATGCAGAAGACACAAATTGGGAATCATTGTTTACTAGAAAATATTATTACAGATAAAGATGTGAAAATTTTAGATTATTCACATCTAACAGGGACGAAAAATAATCCAACTATTTTAAGAAAAAGAACCATTCAAGGAGCGATGATGAACTCGTGAACGTATTATTTGCTGTTTCAGAATGTGTACCGTTTGTAAAATCAGGAGGATTAGCTGATGTTGCAGGTGCATTGCCAAAGGAATTAGTCGAGCTGGGCAATGACGTAAGAGTCATCCTTCCAAAATATAGCTTAATACCAGAAACGTACCGAGAAGAAATGACCAAAGTTGATGAAATAAGGGTTCCAGTTGGTTGGAGACAGCAATATTGTGGAATTGAAACTTTGGAATATGAAGGAATTACGTATTATTTTTTAGATAATGAATATTATTTTTATCGTGATTCATTATATGGCCACTATGATGATGCTGAGCGTTTTTCATTTTTTTGTCGTGGAGTTTTAGAAGCTCTTAAGATAATAGATTTCAAGCCTGATATTATCCACTCACATGACTGGCATACGGGCATGATAAGCTATTTGCTAAAAGCAAATTATCTAGAGCAAGAATTATATAAAGAAATTAAAACTGTTTTCACGATCCATAATCTTCAATTTCAAGGTATATTTCCTTATAGTGTACTCGGAGACCTATTGAATTTAAATGATGAGAACTTTTATGATTTAGAGTTTCATGGTGACATTAGTTTTATGAAAGGTGCAATTCAATCTGCAGATTTCATTACAACTGTTAGTCCAACCTATAAAGATGAAATACAAACAGCATATTACGGTGAAAAATTAGATGGACTCTTGCGATCTAAGCATGAGAAATTACAGGGTATTGTAAATGGAATAGATGATAAATTATACAATCCTAAGTTAGATAAAAACATTACAGTGCCATATAGTGTTGATACATTAAGCAAGAAGATGAAAAACAAGGTAGCACTGCAAAAGAGGTTTGGCTTGCCGGAAGATGAAACAACACCAATCATTTCAATGGTGACAAGATTAACAAAGCAAAAGGGCCTTGACTTACTTAAGCGTGTACTTGACGAAGTGTTAAGTCAGGATGTTCAAGTTATTGTGCTTGGAACTGGTGAAAAGGATTTTGAGGATTATTTTAGACATATGGAATGGGTATATCCTTCTAAGTTTAAGGCGTACATAGGTTTTGATGAAGTGCTTGCACATCAAATATATGCAGGTTCTGACCTTTTTCTCATGCCGTCAAAATTTGAGCCATGTGGCCTCGGACAATTAATTGCCTTAAGGTATGGGACAATTCCGATCGTTAGAGAGACAGGTGGCTTAAATGATACTGTGACCTCATATCGAGAAGATACTGAGGAGGGTAATGGGTTTACGTTTAGAAATTTTAATGCTCATGATATGCTTTTCACCATTAAAAGAGCCATTGATTTCTATCAGCAGGATGAGGTGTGGAAAAATATTGTTAAGACAGCTATGACTCAGGATTATAGTTGGGGAAAATCTGCAATAAAGTATGACCAGCTCTATGCTGACTTAATAACTAGGAGTGAAATTCATGTTCTCTAGTAAAGATCGTTTTAAAGAAAGCTTTCTAAAAAGACTTGAAAGTATGTGTGGAAAAGGTTTTGAAGAGGCAACAAAACGAGACCAATACCATACATTAGGGAATATGGTAAGAGAGTATATTAGCTCAAAATGGATTGAGACAAATGAATTGTATCGATCAGAGAATAAAAAACAAGTGTATTACTTATCAATTGAATTTCTACTTGGACGTCTACTGGGTCAAAACCTTTTAAATCTAGGGATAAAAGAAGTAGTGGAAGAAGGCTTAAAAGAGCTAAACATCAGCTTAAAGGATATTGAAGAATGTGAATCAGATCCAGCACTTGGAAATGGTGGATTAGGAAGGCTTGCAGCATGTTTCTTAGACTCTCTTGCAACTTTAAATCTTCCAGGCCATGGGTATGGAATACGTTATAAACATGGTCTATTTGATCAAAAAATTGTTGATGGCTATCAAGTTGAATTGCCTGAGCAATGGTTAAGACATGGAAATGTATGGGAAGTGAGAAAGCCTGATGAGGCGGTAGAAATCTCCTTTTGGGGAAGAATTGAGACTGGTGGTGAAGGGTCTCTAAGCTTTAAGCATGTCCAGGATCAAAAGGTGTTAGCAGTTCCTTATGATATGCCTGTTGTAGGGTATAGAGTTGATACAGTGAATACACTAAGACTTTGGAATGCTGAACCGGCATCATTTGGACCGAATCAGGATGTGCTGTCATATAAACGGGAAACAGAAGCCATTACAGATTTTCTCTATCCGGATGACACTCATGACGAAGGAAAAATACTTCGTCTAAAACAGCAGTATTTTCTTGTTTCTTCAAGTCTCCAAAGTATCATTAAGTCTTATAAAAAGGAAAACGCTAATATTCAGGAACTTCATCAATATGTGGCTATTCATATTAATGATACGCACCCGGCAATGGCAGTACCGGAATTAATGAGGATTCTTATGGATCAAGAAGGCTTATCATGGGAAGACGCCTGGCATATTACAACGAATACAGTATCTTATACAAATCATACCATTTTGGCAGAAGCATTAGAAAAATGGCCTATCTACTTATTTAAACCACTATTGCCGAGAATTTTTATGATCATTGAAGAAATAAATGAAAGATTTTGTGCTGAGCTTTGGGATCGTTACCCTGGAGAGTGGAACCGGATTGAACACATGGCCATCATTGCACATGGGTTAGTAAAGATGGCACACCTTGCCATAGTTGGTAGCAATAGCATCAATGGAGTGGCAAAGATTCATTCTGACATTTTGAAAAACAGAGAAATGAAATCTTTTTATGAAGTTTATCCATCGAAATTTAACAACAAAACAAATGGAATTACTCATCGCAGGTGGTTATTAAAAGCAAACCCTGAGCTAACATCCTTAATAAACGATACAATTGGTGAGGATTGGATTAGACATCCAGAGAAATTAATAGATTTAAAGAGACATGTTTATCATCCAGAACTAAAGGAACGATTTTCACAAGTGAAAAGAAAGCGCAAGGAAATTCTTGCGAAAAAAATAGCTGATAAAAATGGAATTCAAGTTGATATTGATTCTATTTTTGATGTTCAGGTTAAGAGACTGCATGCCTATAAAAGGCAGCTCCTAAATGTCTTGCATATCATGTATTTATACAACCGCTTAAAAGAAGACACAAATTATTCCATACAACCGCGTACATTTATTTTTGGAGCTAAGGCTTCACCTACTTATTATTATGCAAAGAAAATTATTAAGCTCATTCATTCACTCGCTGAAAAGGTGAACAATGATCCAAGAGTCTCACAAACTATTAAGGTTGTATTTATGGAAAATTATCGAGTCTCACTTGCCGAAGATATTTTTCCTGCTGCAGATGTTAGTCAGCAAATATCAACTGCAAGTAAAGAAGCTTCAGGAACAGGAAACATGAAGTTCATGATGAATGGAGCTTTAACGGTCGGTACATTGGATGGAGCAAATATTGAAATTATGGAGGAAGTTGGGGAAGATAATATCTTTACATTTGGATTAACAGCCCCTGAAGTACTCAAATATGAGGAAAATGGACGATATCGTTCAATGGAATATTATCACCATGATTTACGAATTAGACAGGTCATTGATCAATTAACAAATGGCTTCTTTTCTGAGGATGAAGGGGAATTTGAAGCAATCGCAGATTCCTTATTAGTGCAGAATGATCAGTACTTTGTATTACGAGATTTTGCTTCATATATTGATATTCAGGAAAAGGTAGGAATAGCCTATCAAGACAGAGGAAAATGGCTTGAACAGGCCCTTATTAATGTAGCGCATTCGGGATTATTTTCGAGCGATCGAACGATTCAAAATTATGCTGATGGGATTTGGAATATCGATCCGGTCGGAGTAAAAATGTAGAAAGTTTCTTCAAAGATGAATGAGAAAAAAGAAGGTGCTGATCAGCAGCACCTTCTTCACATTTTTATCGATCACCATCTAGTAAACGGCCTAATCCTCCAAGTATGCTTCCTTCACCTCGGGAATCGCCGCCACCAGCAGAAGGTGCACTTGCGATCACACGATCTGCAAGTCGGCTGAATGGAAGTGTTTGAATCCATACAGTACCGGGTCCTTGTACAGTTGCAAAGAACAAGCCTTCTCCACCAAAAAAGGCTGTTTTTACTTTTCCAACAAATTCGATATTATAGTCAACTTCCTTTGTAAGGGCGACTAAACATCCTGTATCAATGCGTAATTTTTCGCCCGGCTGCAGGTCACGGCGCACAATTGTACCACCGGCATGTAAAAATGCTAATCCATCACCCTCGAGCTTTTGCATGATGAAGCCTTCTCCACCAAAGAATCCTGTACCTAGTTTCCTTTGAAAATCAATCCCTACAGAAACACCTTTTGCAGCACACAGGAAGGAGTCTTTTTGACAAATAATTTTTCCACCAAGTTCACTGAGATCAACAGGGATAATTTTTCCTGGATAAGGGGCTGCGAAGGAAACCTTTCTTTTGCCAACTCCTTTGTTTGTAAAAACAGTCATAAAAAGACTTTCACCAGTAAGAACTCGTTTACCGGCACCAACAAGTTTTCCCAGGAAGCCTTTTTGGCTATTATCTCCATCTCCAAAAATGGTTTCCATATCGATGCCATCTTCCATCATCATCATTCCGCCGGCTTCTGCAACAACACTCTCGTTTGGATCCAGCTCAATCTCTACACATTGCATATCATCGCCATGCAGTACATAATCGATTTCATGAGCGTTCAATCAATTCCCCTCCATATGTAAACAAGTTTATTTTTTAACTTCATCTTCTATTTTACTAGGTTAAGAAATTTTTGGAAATCACATTATTGCAAAATTAAAAAGGAGCAAAATTGCTCCTTTTATATTATGCCTTTACAGATGTATCTTTATCTTCTAAGGCCTTTTGTTTAGCAGACCTTTTTCCCCACCAGGTAGCAAGCAGTGGACCTGATATGTTATGCCATACACTGAAAATGGCACTCGGAACTGCTGAAAGTGGTGAAAAATGAGCAACCGCTAAAGCTGCACCGAGACCGGAATTTTGCATCCCTACCTCTATTGAAATTGCCTTTTGATCAGCAAAATTTAATTTTAATGCCTTAGCTAATAAGAAACCAATTAGTAAGCCTAATCCATTGTGTAATACAACGATGGAGAAGATTAATAACCCTGTTTCAGCTATCTTAGCTGAATTCACTGCTACAACTGCTGAGGCAACTGCCACAATTCCGATAACTGAGATAAGCGGTAAAACTGTAATACTTTTCTCAACTTGCTTTTTAAATAATAAATTAACAATAATTCCCAAAATGATTGGTACAAGTACAATTTGAACAATAGATAAAAATAGTGAACCGGCTGACACTGGTAGCCATTTACTTGCAAATAATAATGTTAATGCAGGTGTTAAAATAGGAGCAAGTAAGGTTGAAACAGATGTAACAGCAACTGATAATGCTGTATTTCCTTTAGCTAAAAAAGTCATAACATTTGAAGCAGTACCTCCAGGACAACATCCAACTAATATAACACCTACTGCCACTTCAGGCTGTAACTGAAAAATTGTTGCTAATAAAAATGCTAATAAGGGCATAATTGTGTACTGAGCGAATACTCCTATTATGACACTTTTAGGTGCTTGAAAAACGGCTTTGAAATCTTTTAATGATAATGTAAGGCCCATTCCAAACATGATAATTCCGAGTAGTAATGAAATATGTGGAGCTATCCACGTAAATCCTCCTGGAATAAAAAAGGCCAATATAGCAAAAAGAATGACCCAAATGGCGAATGTATTTCCTGCTGTTTTACTAATTTTCTCTAATAGATGCATATGATCAATCCTCCTTATGGCATTATATATCTATTTATTCTGAAATTTCAATATATAAAAATAATTATAAGGAAAATAGCAAGGGGATTGGAAGAAAGGATTACATGTTTTTTAAATTTTATCGTTATGTTGATTTCAGTTTATATGAAAAATAAACGGTTAAATTCCGGCTAAATTGGGAAATACCCATATTTCCTTAAAAATAAGGGGAGTTTTTCCATTTATATCTTCCAAATGTTTGGTTTTGGTCTTATTCAGAGCAGTTAATCGGAGTATCTCCGCTTATATCTGCTTTTTAGCTTCAACTATATATATTAGCCGGAAATTCTCCGCCTATGAATTCTCATGCCTACATAAAAAGCAATAACGAATATAAGAGAGCTCCTAATAAGAAATGAACATAAAATCAGTAACCAAAATCGCATTGTACAACAGCTAATGTACAGGCTAACTTAATCCTAAATTGGGTGCAATTATTACAGAATGCTATGAACGGCTTAATACCAACAAAAAACACCTACTCAAATAATACGAGTAAGTGTGTGATTTTGTATTCGATTTACTTGTTTTGTCCCTTCAAGAGAATCTGTTAATATTTGCCCAAATCTCTTTCTTTTTACATCATGCTTATACTTCATCTTCCGTATATGGATCTTTTTCATATGGAGGCAGATCACCAAAACTTGTCATCAGACCTTCTTCATCTAACATATCTTCATATTGCTGATGTTGATTTGATGGATAGATCGTAATTTCTTTTCCTTCAATATCAGTTCCAATAAAGTTTTCGTAATCCTCTACATAGCCATCTGGATCATTCGACTCCATATAAACATCATTATAATGATCTTGAGGATCATTAAAATCTGATGGTGTTTCTGAAGATCCGTAACTATTGACTATTTGATAGGCATCTTCTGCGTCAAATGCTACATTTTCGTCCTGATCATCATAATCAAATTTTCCGAATGGAGGCATTAAAACTCCTTCTTCAATTGGACGGTTATGAGAAACAACCTGTTCAGGTGCATGCTCCCTGCAAGTAGTTGCCGTAGGAATTGCATCAAGACGCTCCAGAGGTATATCAATGCCACATACCTCACATTTTCCATAGGTTCCCTCTTCGATCTTTTGAAGTGCACGTTCAATGTCTAATTTTTCTTCTTCCGTATGTTCATTCAATGCGATATCTTTTTCTCTCTCATATAATTCAGTTGCCTCATCACCTGGATGATTATCATAGCTGGAGAGTTCACCAACGGATTCATGAAAATGACCTTCTTCTAAACCAAAATGGCCATTCATTTCAAAACGCTCGTCGATTTCTTTTTTCATTTGCATAAGCTGTGAACGGAAGGTTTCTACTTGATGTGAACTTAGCATACCATCCACGCTCCTTCCTTGATGAAATAGTTCTATACCTATTATGAGCAGTAAGCAGAAAAACATGTTTGTAAAAAATTTCATTGGGAAGATTATCGCCGAATAGGAATTTTTATGCCTTCTGAAAAAAAATTAGGGTGTCAATGCTTTTTAGATCAATGATTAAAGCTTATTATTACCAGTTGTACCTATAAAATGATTGCTTATCCGAGACGTTTTCATTTTAATCCTGTACCTCAAGATATATAATAAGGATATAACAACGATCTATTGACACACCTTCTAGCTAGGTGTATCTTAATATAAGCAATTTTTGGTGTCGGGGGGATAAGCTTGATAACTACTTTAGACCATACATTAAAAGAATTCATTCAACAGGCATTGGAAGATGCAAAGCAAACGAAACAATCAGTAATCGTTAGCTGCATTAAAGAAGTGGACGCAATGGACCCCCTTCATTTCTTTGCTTCCGGTGAAGATCTTTTTCTTGGCGAGCGATATTTTTGGTCAACTCCCAATCGTGATTTTACAATGGTTGGATTAGGAAATGAATTGGTGTTAGAAAATAATTTAACAACCAAAGAACGTTTTCGGGATATTGAAAAAGAATGGAAGCGCTTCAGAAAAATGGTTGTGTCGAATATAACAAATCAAGTAGGAACAGGACCTATTTTATTTGGTGGGTTTTCGTTTGATCCATTAAAGGATAAAAGTCCACTCTGGGACAGTTTTTCAGAGGCGAAGTTTGTGTTGCCTAAACATATGCTTTCTGTTATTGATCAGAAATGCTTTATAACAATAAATAAGGTAGTCACACCTTACGATGAATTATCAGTGTGTCTTAAACATTTCGACCAGTCATTGGAAATTGGAGAGTCTCTTCCTTATCAAAAAGATTGTGAAAAAGGTAACGAATTCTCAAGCATTGAATATAAAACGTCTGAATGGCTGAAGGCAGTACAAAAAGCAACAGATAATATAAAGGCAATAGAAATGGATAAGGTTGTGTTGGCACGAGAGGTTCATTTAAAGTTTGCGAATAAGATTAATCCTTATCAAGTTATAAATAATTTACAACAAGAACAGCCAACAAGCTATATCTTTGAGTTTGAAAATGGACCTCAGCATTTTGTTGGGGCAACACCAGAAAGACTAATTAAAAAGAAAGAAAATGAAGTTCTTTCCACCTGTTTAGCAGGCTCAATAAAAAGAGGAAGAACAGAACAAGAGGATCAAGTTTTAGGGCAGCAATTATTGCATGATGATAAAAATTTACTAGAGCATGCAATCGTTGTAAAAATGATAAAATCTGCGATAGAAAGCTGTTGTTTTGATGTATTCACGCCGAATTCGCCTGCCTTATTTAAATCGAAAAATATCCAGCATCTTTACACACCTGTTAAAGGTAGGGCAAAAGAAGGTTTCTCGTTCTTAAATATGGTAGAAAACCTTCATCCAACTCCAGCTCTAGGAGGCTATCCAAAGGATAAGGCTATTGAAAAGATCAGGGAATTAGAACCGATGCATCGAGGTTGGTATGCAGGTCCTCTAGGGTGGTTAGATCATGAGGATAATGGCGAATTTGTTGTGGCGATTCGATCAGGATTGTTAGAGGGACAAAATGCTGCCCTTTTTGCAGGATGCGGTATTGTAGAAGAATCAAATCCAAAATCAGAATATCTTGAAACAAAAATTAAACTAAAACCTATGATGTCTGCATTAGGAGGAATTGTGAATGAAGACTAATGATTCCCTAACACGATTTGTCGCTAGTTTTGTCGATGAATTAACACGATTAGGTGTTAAAAAGGCTGTGATTAGTCCTGGTTCTCGATCTACTCCTATAGCTATGTTAATGGCAGAGCATCCGGAACTTTCTTGTTACATGAATATAGATGAAAGGTCAGCAGGTTTTTTCGCACTTGGACTAGCTAAGGAAAATAATAAACCTGTTGTCTTGGTGTGTACATCAGGAACTGCAGCAGCTAATTACTATCCGGCAATAGTTGAAGCTCGTTATTCAAGAGTTCCGTTAATTGTTGTAACAGCAGACCGACCACATGAATTACGGGATGTTGGGGCTCCTCAAGCGATTGATCAAATCCAACTGTATGGTAGCTATCCAAAGTGGTTTGTTGACGTCGCTTTGCCGGAAGAAACCGTTGGAATGTATCGTTATGTTAGAACAATTGCAGGAAGAGCTGTCGCTGTATCTACATCTCATCCTGCAGGAGTTGTTCATCTTAACTTTCCGTTTAGGGAACCTTTAATTCCAAATTTAGGTATGTCAAATCTATGGGAAATGGAAAATGACAGGCCTAGCTATTTACATACGATGCAAGGACTGCCTGAACTTTCAACAATACAAGTACAAGCTATAGCAGATATTATGAAGGATGTGACTAAAGGGCTTATCATTTGTGGAGAACAAAATGATAAGTCATTCATTTCAGCTGTTAAAGAATTATCCCGTAAATTGAAGTATCCTATCTTGGCAGATCCTCTCTCTCAACTCCGATCTGGTACAGGAGACAAGAAAGGGATTATTGATGGGTATGATTCCATTTTAAAAGACCAAGAAATAATGAATGTCCTGAAGCCGGAACTTATTATTCGTTTTGGACCTATGCCTGTATCCAAGCCTTTAATGCTAATGTTAAAAAATAATCCGGACATCACTCAGATTATTATTGATCCAAGTGAGGAATATCGTGATCCTACATTAAATGCTGCCCACATGGTCGTTTGCAATCATACCGCATTCTGTGAAGATTTGTCTGGTATCATAGGAGAGACTCATCAAAATACATACTATGATGACTGGATTTTATCCAACAATATTTTTCAAGATATGATGGAGCATGAGTTGGAAAATATCAATGAATTATTTGAAGGAAAGATTGTACGTGAACTTCAGCATGTTCTTCCAAATGGGAGTCGATTAGTTGTTGGTAATAGTATGCCGATTCGGGATGTGGATACATTTTTTAGGAATACTGATAAAGAAATAGGTGTACTGGCTAATCGGGGAGCGAATGGAATTGATGGAGTTGTATCGACTGCCTTAGGTATAAGTACTGCTTCAACAGAGCCTACTTTCCTTTTAATAGGAGATCTTTCGTTTTTCCATGACTTAAACGGATTATTAGCAGCCAAAATGAACGATCTTGATATAACGATTATCTTGGTTAACAATGATGGTGGAGGTATTTTCTCTTTTCTTCCTCAATCAAATGAAGAAAAACATTTTGAAACATTGTATGGAACACCAATTGGAATCGATTTTTCTAAAGTAGTTGACATGTATCAAGGTAGGTATGAAAAAATCAATTGCTGGGCTGATCTGCATACGTATTTCCATGATAAATGGTCAATAAAGGGTCTAAAAGTGGTTGAAATTGAGACAAATCGAACAACTCGTGTCAAGATTCATCGGGAATTGTTAGATCGTGTTTCCCAGGAAATAAGAAAAGTGTTGAAACAATGAAAATAAGAGATGTATCTTATCATGTTGAAATTGTGGGAAAGGGAGAGCCTCTAGTGTTTTTACATGGCTTTACAGGCTCTTCTTTAAGTTGGCGGCATCTCATAGATGAATTAGGCCATCATCAATTAATTTTTATTGATATACTTGGTCATGGAAAAACAGATCACCCTTCTGATTCAACAAGATATAAAATGGAAGAAGTTGTCGAGGATATTATTGAGATATTTAATTGTCTGTCTATTGAAAAAGCACATATTGTAGGCTATTCAATGGGCGGAAGATTAGCTTTGTCTCTTGCAGCATTATACCCTCATCGTGTCAAAAAACTAGTATTAGAAAGCAGCTCACCAGGCTTGAAGACAGACGAAGAGCGAAATCATCGTATTCAATCTGATCAAGCGCTTGCAGATGAAATAATAGTTGGTGGAATTTCCTCTTTTGTTGATAAGTGGGAGAAGATTCCGCTTTTTGCCTCGCAAATGACTCTGTCAGATCAGCAAAAAAAGAAGTTGAGGGAACAGCGATTATTGAATTCAGAGGTAGGATTAGCTAATAGTCTTCTTGGAATGGGGACAGGCTCCCAACCATCATGGTGGGATGTGCTGCCAAACATTAATGTTCCTATTTTACTTCTTTGTGGTGAATTGGATCAAAAGTTTTGTGAGATAGCTAAAAGAATGCATGAATTATTACCATTTTCTGTCCTAATAGAAATTAATCAGGCAGGACATGCAATTCATGTAGAACAACCGCGAATTTTTGGTAAAATAGTAAATGGGTTCTTAAATGAGGACTACTCTTAAATTAGGAGGCAATAAACATGGCAATTGAATGGGTTACAGAACGCCAGTATGAAGAAATTATCTATCAAACATATAATGGGATTGCAAAAATCTCAATTAATCGTCCACATGTACATAATGCATTTACTCCAAAAACAGTTATGGAGTTAATTGATGCATTTGCTTATGCACGAGATGATCAAAATGTAGGAGTTATTATCTTAACAGGTGAAGGTGGAAAAGCATTCTGCTCTGGTGGAGATCAGAAAGTTCGTGGTCATGGCGGTTATGTTGGAGATGACCAAATTCCACGCTTAAATGTTCTTGATTTACAACGATTAATTCGTGTCATTCCGAAACCAGTTATTGCAATGGTAGCAGGGTATGCAATTGGTGGCGGACATGTACTGCATATTGTGTGTGATTTAACGATTGCAGCAGACAATGCTGTATTTGGACAAACAGGTCCTAAAGTGGGAAGCTTTGATGCTGGATATGGTTCCGGTTATCTTGCTCGTATCGTTGGACATAAAAAAGCTCGTGAAATTTGGTACCTATGCAGACAGTATGGTGCACAAGAAGCATTGGATATGGGTCTAGTTAATACGGTTGTTCCTCTGGATCAATTAGAAGAAGAAACAGTAAAATGGTGTGAGGAAATCCTGGAAAAAAGCCCAACAGCTATTCGTTTCCTAAAAGCAGCATTCAATGCTGATACGGATGGTCTTGCTGGTATTCAACAATTTGCCGGGGATGCAACATTACTTTATTACACGACTGATGAAGCAAAAGAAGGCCGTGACGCATTTAAAGAAAAACGTACACCTGACTTTAAGCAATTCCCACGTTTTCCTTAAGCAATATTTACTGAAACAGCTTGATGATTTTTATCTCATCAAGCTTTTTTTATACGATCAAGTTTTACGGGGGGAGACTATGGGGTTCGCCATTAGGACTTGGCGACTAGCCAAGTCCTTCTGATTAATTATTGGAGGTGACGTAATGAACCAATCATATCCTAATTGGCTAAAGCAGCGGGCTGAGTTAACACCTAACCGCTTGGCTGTCAAAGTGGAAGAAGTAGAATTGACTTTTGATGAGCTTTATCAACGTGTTTCGACTCAAATAAATCACTTAGTATCCTTCGGTGTGAAAAAAGGTGAGCATGTAGGGGTGCTAATGAGAAACAGTGTTGAGATGATTGAGATGATTCATGCTGTTTTCTCTATAGGTGCGGTAGCGGTTTTACTAAATAATCGCCTTTCCAGCAAGGAAATTGCTTGGCAGTTGGAAGATGTTCAGGCAAAGCATTTAATAGGTCATGAGAAATTTTTATTCCAAGTTGATGAAGAAATAAACGTTATACCCGTTGAGAAAATACATAAAAAGAATAGTTCCAAAAAAGATGAAGTGTTTGAAGGATTTACATCAGATCAAGTAGCAACGATTATGTATACGTCCGGAACAACCGGCCATCCTAAAGGCGTTATGCAAACATTTGGTAATCACTGGTCAAGTGCGGTTGGTTCCGCCCTTAATCTTGGATTAGACCCAAATGACCGTTGGTTATTGGCTGTCCCTTTATTTCATATTAGCGGTTTATCCATTTTGTTTCGAAGTGTGATTTATGGGATTGGTATCGTATTATTCGAAAGATTTGATGCGGAAAAAATGAATAAAGCTATTATGAAGGATGGAGTTACCATCGTTTCTGTTGTTACCACTATGCTAAATCAAATGTTAGACAAGCTGGGAAAAGAAACATATCCTGATACTTTTCGCTGTATGCTCGCGGGGGGAGGTCCCGTTCCAAAAGATATTCTGGAAAAGGCAATTGAAAGGCAAATTCCTGTTTTTCAGACATATGGGATGACTGAGACAGCTTCACAAATTGTTACACTTTCACCTGAATACAGCATGAATAAACTGGGCTCAGCCGGAAAACCATTGTTTTCATGCGAAATGAAGATAATGAAGGATGGTAAAGTTTGTTCTGCCTATGAAGAAGGAGAGATTCTTGTCAAAGGTCCGAATATCACAAAAGGATATTGGAAGAGAGGGGAAGCAACTCAAAAGGTATTTACAGAAGAGTGGTTTCATACCGGTGATCAAGGCTACATTGATGAGGACGGGTTTTTATTTGTACTTGATAGACGTTCAGATTTAATCATATCCGGTGGCGAAAATATTTACCCTGCAGAAATTGAGAATGTTTTATTATCTCATCATGCAGTTGTTGATGCCGGAGTAATTGGAATTGAGGATACGAAATGGGGACAGGTTCCATATGCTTTCATTGTTTCAAATATGAAGGTAAATCATGATCAACTTATAGAGTACTGTCATGAACGACTTGCCCGCTATAAAGTACCAAAGGGGATTACAGTTTTAGAAGAACTCCCAAGGAATGCTTCGAACAAACTAGTAAGAAGAAAATTAAAAGAACAATTTGCTAAAGGATTTCAACATGATTAACATTGAAAAAGTGACATTACACCATATATCGCAAGCATTACAATCACCTTTTACATCAAGCATAGGACATGTAACAGAGCGTGACAGTATAATCGTCGAGGTTATGGATGCTGAAGGGGTAAGGGGATGGGGAGAAGTAGTGGCGTTCTCAACTCCATGGTATACAGAAGAAACGATTTCAACTTGTTTTCATCTGTTAAAAGATATCCTTGTTCCATTAACAATTGCTCAAGACCTTCACCATCCGGAGGAACTGCAGACCATTTTTCAAAAAGTGAAGCGTAATCATATGGCAAAAGCATCTCTTGAAGGAGCTATATGGGATGTTTATGCCAAAAAGAACAATATCTCATTATCAACTGCATTAGGTGGAACGAGAAATGAAATTGAATGTGGAGTTGTTGTCGGTATCTCGTTCATTCCGAGTATGCTCGACCAAATTTCCCGTTACATTGAAGAAGGATACAAACGGTTTAAAATAAAAATTTCTCCAACACAGGACATTCAATTAATTGAAGAAATTCGTAAGTCGTTTCCTGACCTGCCATTAATGGCTGATGCCAATTCAGCTTATTCATTAGATCAACTTGATCAATTAAGAGAACTTGATCAATTTAACTTGATGATGATTGAACAGCCTTTGGCAGCAGATGATATTATTGATCATGCAAAGCTTCAAGAGAGAATCTCAACCCCCATTTGCTTGGATGAAAGCATTGTGACAAGTGAAGATGCTAGAAAAGCGATCGAACTTGACAGCTGTAAAATCATAAATATAAAACCAGGCCGTGTCGGTGGATTGACAGAATCAAAAAAAATACATGATGTATGTCTGGAGAATGGAATTCCCGTATGGTGTGGCGGAATGTTAGAAACAAGTATTTCCCGTGCGCATAATATTGCTTTGGCATCATTACCAAACTTCTCAATTCCCGGTGATATATCATCTTTCTCCAGGTATTGGGAAGAAGACATCGTTATACCGGAAATTAAAACAATAAACGGAAAAATGCCAGTCCCTGACCGACCGGGCATTGGTTTTGACATAAACAAAGAAGTATTAAAGAAATATACTTTATCGGTGACAAAAATTACCAAATAGGGAGAAAGCACATTTTGTTTAAGATTTTTTTTGATAGTTGGTTCTATCAAAAAAACTGTTTTGGTTGATTGGAGCGGAAGGTGTGAGACTCCTGTGAGAACTGTGGGACAGGTGAGACCCCGCAGGCGCTTGCGACGAGGAGGCTCACCGCCCACCCCACGGAAAGCGAGCATCCTGTAGCGGAAATCAACCCTCACAACACTAATTATAGAGCAACAAGGATTATTCAAACATTTTATGTAATAAAGTATAAAAATAATTTTTTGAGCAAAAGTGGCTTATAAAATTGATTTTTTATAAGGGGAAAAAACAATTTTTCATTTATTAGTCTGCTCTAAAATACAAAAATCCCAATTTTCAAAAATACCCTTAAATCCGTATAATAACCCTGAAAGATAAACAATATCATACTATTGAAAGTTTCTCTTTCTGCTCATTTAGGATAACTACCCTATCACTTAATAGGGAAGTTATCCTTTTTTTTGTCGAGAAAACATAGTTGACACATAAAACATAATATCATATTGTTGCATTAAGGAAACTTTTTTAGTTAAATGAATAAAAGATGAAAACAGCAAAAATTATGGCACACATCCTAAAATAATACATAGACTACTTTTGACCTAGAAGAAGTGCTATCATTTCATCTTAAAAAAATGAATGGAGGAACAAAAGGTGAAAAAATGGTTGGCAGGTGTAGGAACAGGTATATTGGCAGTTTTTTTATTAACAGCATGTGGTAGTGGTCAAACAAGTGGAGATACAAATGAAGGAAATGAAAGTTCTACTAAAATAATTCAGGTGACGACAACGACTGGTCAAGTTGCAGACGTATTAAAAAATGTAGGTGGAGATCAAGTAGAAGTGACTTCATTAATGGGACCGGGAGTTGACCCACACTTATACCAAGCTTCTCAAGGTGATATTCAAAAGCTAAATAATGCAGACATGATTTTTTATAATGGACTTCACCTTGAAGGTAAGATGGGTGAGATATTTGAAAAAATGTCAGAGGATAAAACAATAGTAGCTGTTGGGGAATCAATTCCAGAGGCTTTGCTACTAGCAGCAGATGGTGATTCAAACGCTCACGATCCACATGTTTGGTTTAATATCCAAGCTTGGATTCATGCAGTTGATACTGTTGAGGAAGAATTATCAAAGCAATCTCCGGAAAATGAGGAATTATTTAAAGACAATGCTGCAAATTACAAACAAGAATTAGAAGAGATGGATCAATATGCAAAAGAACAAATCCAAACAATCCCTGATGAAAGCCGTGTACTTGTAACTGCTCATGATGCATTTGCCTATTTTGGCCACGCATATGGTTTAGATGTAATGGGGTTACAAGGACTGAGCACTGACTCAGAATACGGATTAAAGGATGTTCAAGGTCTGGTAGATACATTAGTTGAACGAAATATTAAAGCGGTCTTCGTTGAAAGCAGTATATCGGAAAAGTCAATTAGTGCTGTAGTAGAAGGTGCAAAAAAACAAGGTCATGACGTTGTCATTGGTGGTGAACTCTTCTCAGATGCAATGGGAGAGGAAGGAACGGAAGAGGGAACATATATCGGAATGTTCAAACATAATGTTGACACGATTGTATCTTCTTTAAAATAAGCAAGAATTGATAGCTAAGAATAAATCTCGATGTATTCTTAGCTATCGGTGCATTTTTAATAGATTAAGTTTATTAAGCAATCATTCTATGATTATGAAGTAAGGTTGGTGTGATAGATGAATCCTGTTACAGTTGAAAATTTAACAATTGCTTACCATCAGAAACCTGTTTTACAGGAGGTAAGTTTTGAAGTACCGGAAGGAAAATTAATTGGAATAATCGGACCGAATGGTGCAGGGAAATCAACTTTAATTAAAGGAGTATTAGGGTTAATTCCTACTGCTTCTGGTGAAGTGAATATTTTTGGAGAGCAATATAAAAAGCAGCGTAAACGTGTGGGTTATGTTCCACAGCGCGGCTCTGTTGATTGGGATTTTCCAACTAATGCCTTAGATGTTGTTCTAATGGGGAGATATGGGCAGGTTGGTTGGTTTAAGCGTCCAGGTAAAAAAGACGTAGAATTTGCAAGAGAGTGTCTAAAAAAAGTAGGAATGCTAGAATTTGAAAATCGCCAAATAAGCCAGCTTTCAGGTGGTCAACAACAAAGGGTATTTCTAGCAAGAGCTCTAGCACAGGATGCTGATATATATTTCATGGATGAACCGTTTGTAGGAGTAGATGCAGCAACTGAAAAAGCAATTATTGCCTTATTAAATGAGTTAAAAGCTATGAGAAAAACAGTTTTGGTTGTTCATCATGATTTACAAACAGTAGAAGAGTATTTTGATTGGGTTCTTCTTCTAAATATGAGAAAGGTTGCTTTTGGCCCAACACAAGAAACCTTCACAATTGATAATCTGCAAAAAACGTATGGTGGAAAGCTCACATTCTTACAAGACCAATCTGTTGTTGTTGAAGGAGAATAAAGGTCACTTAAAATGATGGTGAATAATTGGGCGCTGGTGAGAGCCCTTTAGAAAAAATAGGAGTGAAGGAAATGCTTGAAGAACTATTGTTTCAACTTCAAAATCCGAATACCCAATGGGTGTTACTTGGCACCATGCTCCTCGGAATTGCTAGTGGTGTTGTTGGAAGCTTTACGTTATTACGGAAGCAAAGCTTAATTGGAGATGCCATGGCACACTCTGCATTACCGGGAGTTTGCATTGCCTATTTATTATATGGGTCAAAATCATTGATTTGGTTTTTAATCGGTGCCTTGATTGCAGGGCTCATTTCTTCTTTTTTAATACAAATCATAATCAACCATTCAAGAATAAAAGAAGACTCTGCTCTAGGGATTATCATATCTGTGTTTTTTGGTTTTGGTATTGTTCTTCTAACCTATATTCAGCATAATGGAGCCGGTAATCAAAGTGGGTTGGATGATTTTATATTTGGGCAGGCAGCTTCCATGGTTGGGGCAGATGTTCAATTAATTACGATTATTGCTTTAATCTTGCTGGCGATAACGGCTATCTTTTATAAAGAATTTAAATTACTAACATTTGATCCACAATTCGCAAAAGGAATTGGAATACCGGCCAAATTTTTTAATGGATTATTACTTTTATTAATTGTGTGTTCAGTGGTTATTGGATTACAAACTGTCGGAGTTGTATTAATTGCAGCCATGCTTATTACTCCAGCCATTAGTGCAAGGTATTGGACAGAGAGATTAAGTTCTATGATTATTATTTCAGGCTTTATTGGTGGAGTGTCAGGAGTAATGGGGACATTGTTGAGTACGATAATGGAAGGTATGGCAACAGGTCCACTTATTATTGTTGCAGCTACGATCATGTTTATCATTTCTTTAGTGTTTGCGCCAAAACGAGGGTTACTTGCTAAGGCTCTAAAGCAATTGTCGCTTAGAAAACGAACAGCAGCAGAACAAATTTTCCTAAGCTTTTATGATGTTGCAGAAGGAGGAAATCTTCGTGACATTACAGAGGCTGAAGTTCTTATAAAGCGTAAGGTTTCATCAAGTCTTTTCCAATATGCGATAAATGTGTTGGAAAAGAAAGAATACATTAGTAGAACGTTGTCTGGGAAATGGATGTTAACAGAAAAGGGAATTGAAGCAGGATATGAACTTGTGTTACAACAGCGTTTGTATGAAATGTATTTAATGCATGAAATGGAGTTCGCTCACCTTAAGCTAAAAACCCGAGATGACCTTAATTTAACTTCTATTTCGAATGAAACAAAGGATCAGCTGTTAAAACTGTTACGCATTCATGACCGTGCACCATTATTAATGCCAAAGTCAGTAAGTATTGGAGATCGGGGGATGATGATGAATGACATATGATGCATGGATTATCATCACTGGTTCATTAGTAGGTGTTACATGTGCGATGATTGGATGTTTTCTCGTAGTAAGAAAAATGGCAATGCTGGCCGATGCTATCTCCCATACAGTTTTATTGGGTATTGTTGGCGGGTATTTAGTTAGCCGGAGTTTAGATGGTCCTTCTTTATTAATTGGTGCAGTAGTAGTTGGACTGTTAACAGCATTACTTGTACAGGTGTTAAGCGGAAAAGGTGTTCAAGGTGATGCGGCAATTGGAATTGTTTTTACGTCTCTTTTTGCAGTAGGGGTTATTCTCCTGTCGTTGTTTGCAGGAAACATCCATCTGGATGTTGATCATGCACTTATGGGAGAGATCACATTTATTCCCTGGGATACAGTGCAATGGAATGGGATGGATTTAGGACCTAAAGCAGTCTGGCTCTTATCCTTTGTGTTCATCGTCAATTTACTAATCATTATCTTTTTTTATAAAGAATTTAAGATTAGCTCATTCGATCCCGAAATGGCTGTAGCAATTGGAATTCCAGTGTTGTTTATTCATTATTTACAAATGGGGATGCTTTCTATTACAACTGTTGCGTCCTTTGATAGTGTGGGGGCTATATTAGTTGTAGCTATGCTTATTGTTCCAGCCTCAACAGCCTATTTATTAACAGATAAATTGCTGAATATGCTCTTTATTAGTGCTGGTATCGGTGTTATATCAGCGATAAGCGGATATTACATGGCTTCTTTTCTAAATGTGTCAATAGCTGGTGCTATGGCCACTTCTACAGGAATTCTTTTTGCATTAGCGTTCCTTTTCTCGCCAAAACATGGTTTGATCGCGAAAAAACGGGCTCAGAAAAAGCTCTCTAAAGCCACACAAAAAACAGCAACTATTGGAAATTAATCTAAAGGAAAATCCCGGCCGTATTGTGCCGGGATTTTTAAGTATTTAACCAAATCTTTTATGTTTTTATTCCATCAACCCATATTCAATTGCTCGATCAGCAACTAACTCATCCACATCCTGTGGGAGATCATCTAATGATCCAAACTCATAATCCCATAAATTTGTAAAAGAATCCACATACATAGGAAAAGAGTCTGCATTAGAATGTTTAATATCATGGAGAAATGACTCAATAAGGCTTTCTTTCATTTTTGTTCCCCCTCTGCAAAGGTATCATCTTAATTTTTGTTAAAAATATAATATTTATACAATTTTTTAGGATTCATTTTGCTTTAAATAGCGCTTATCCTTCATAAACAGCTTCCAAAAGTAAACAAATCCTGGAAATAAAATAAGGAAACCAACGATATATGTGATAAATAAAGCTCTAAATGTATTAGGATGTGTAAAACCGGATTCAATCGTGACGTCAGGATAAATCATATATGGTAAATGTGCTCTGCCATATGCATAACTAGCTAGGAGGTATTGAATTGTCACCGCTACAACTGCTAGTCTCGGGCGTCCTATTCTTCCCTTATGCTTGGCAGAAGGAATGAATAGTGCTGCACCAGCAACGACAAAGAGAAGAACAGATCCAATTAAAAAGGGCAAATAATCAAGCATGTTTGTATATAACCAATTTGCCTCTATTCTCAGTGTAAGCATGATGAAAAAAGCCATTAACAATGAGATTGGGCCGAGAATGAGAGCATCTCTTCGATAAACACGATATGCCTCCAGCTCATCTGCCACATTCGAGTAATCAGCTAATAATAAGGAAGATAAAAAAAGCGTACTGGTTATGGCAAAACCAATAAAGGCATAGATATTCGGGCTGGTAAACAGTGATCCAAAGTTAAGCTGATGAACACCATTAACATGCTCTATATAACCACCATGTGTGATAGGTAAGACCAACATAAGCAAAGCGGGTATAATGAATCCGGAAATACCAGAAACATACGTAAGGCCTTTTTCATAATCCTTTGCCACATGAGAAAATACTAAAAATCCGCTTCGTAGTGCTAGTAAAATTAAAATCACACTTCCCGGAATCAATAATACTGTTCCTAGAATAAAGGTGGCACCAGGAAAAAAACTCACAAGGGCAATAACGATCGCAACGATAAAAACATTTGTTACTTCCCAAGTTGGTGATAAATATCGGTTTGCGATGTTCGTTGCATTTGTCTTTTCTCTATTAAAATAAATCATCGACCAAAAGCCTGCTCCAAAATCCATCGTTGCCATCACAGCATAGATAAAAACGAATCCCCAGAGCACAGTGATTGCGAGTAGTGAATCTGCGGTCATATTGTTTCACCTCTTTTAGGATTAGGTAATACTTACATGGTTTTGCTGCGAGTTTCCACCATCAAGCTCATACTCAACAGGGTGGCGTTTAAAATAATATTTCAGGACAGACAAAACAGCGATTGCTAAAATAACATAAATGAGAGAGAAGAGTAAAAATAATATCCCAATTTGGGTTGAACCTGTAACAACATCCTCGGTTGCTAATATTCGATAGATGACCCATGGCTGTCTACCGGTACAAGCAAATATCCATCCAAATTCAATGGAAAGAAGAGAGAGAGGACCTGCAATAACGAAGGCATACATAAATAGTTTTGGGAAATGCTGTTTCTTTAAAAATTTATGCCAAATAAAACCGGCGACAGATAAAAAAATGAGAAAGCTGCCGATGAGTACCATCCCATTAAACAATGTATGAACAAATAAAGGTGGCCAATATTCCTCCGGAAAGTCATTTAAACCAGTGACAACTGTATCAAAGCTATTGCCAGCAAGAAAACTTAAGGCCCAAGGTATTTCAATGGCAAATTTTATTTCTTCTGTCTCACGATCGGTGAACCCTCCGATTGCTAATGGAGCGTGGTCCTGTGTTTCAAAAAGTCCTTCTGCTGCAGCTAGCTTTTCAGGCTGATATTCATGAAGCATTTGAGCCGACTCATGCCCATTAAGAGCAGTTAAAAGAGAAAATATTCCACCAACGATTAAACTTAGCATGAGGGCTTTCCGATGAAAAAGATAGACTCGTTCATTACGTTTATTTTTTAACATTTTAAATGCTGAAATTGTACTAATCATAAAGGCACCGGTCATATAAGCTGAAACGGCAACATGAGCTGCAGAAATAAAAAAGCTGGGATTAAAAAAAGCGGCCCATGGATCTACATCAACAATCTCTCCATTTTCTATTTGAAAACCGGCAGGAGTCCCTTCAAAGGCATGTACATTTGTAATTAAAACAGCTGAAGCACTGGCTCCTATAAGGACAAGTGTGACACTAATAATGCGCATTTTAGGTGAGATACGATCAGCGGCATACACATAAATAGACATAAATAATGCTTCAATAAAAAAGGCATATATTTCAATTTGGAATGGTAATGACATGACTCTTCCAATGACTTCCATAAATCCTGGCCATAACAATGCAAGTTGAACACCTGCAATGGTTCCAGTAGGAATTGCGACTCCTAGTAGAACTGCTTGACCTTTTGTCCATCGTTTCGCCATGACGGCATAATCCTGATCCTTGGTTTTCTGGAAAAGTAACTCCGCGCATAATATCATTAAGGGAAGTCCAACACCCAACGTTGCAAAAATAATATGAAACCCCATGGTCGTTCCGAACAGCGAACGTGCTAAAACTAAATCATCCATTGTGATCCGCCTTTCTTTTCCACTCTTGTCGTAATCACCCATAGTGTCCACTATTTTCTAGAGAATATTCTTCTATTTTGCAATTCAAGTGCATTCGTACTAAGTCTTAAAATATAAACTTTCATTTTTCCTAATAAAAAAAAGTGAGCGAAATTAAATCGCTCACTTTCCTTCTTAATTTAGTGCCTTTTTTAAAGTTTCAAGGTTTTTCTTCATAATACTAAAGTAATCTTCATTATTCTTTATATCTTCATCAGTAAGAGTTTCTAAGTTGTTTAAAGTTAGTGCTTCGGCACCAATCTCAGATTGTACGATATCAGTTACATTACTACTAACATTCGTTTCAAAAATAATGTATTTAATGTCGTGCTCTTTTGCTGTTTCAATAATTGTTTGCAATTCTTTTTGAGATGGTTCCTGGGTTGGAGATAAACCTAAAACACTTATTTGTTCAATGCCATAGCGGCTTTCCCAATATCCATATGCTGCATGAGAAACTAGGATTTCCTTTTTGCTTGCATGACTGATGACATCTGAGAAAGATTCATCTAATTCATTTAATTGTGTTTTTAAAGATTCGAAGTTTTCTTCAAAAGTCTCTTTTCCTTCAGGATGTAATTCTGTTAATGCGTTTTTAATATTTTCTGCTAATTGAATAGAAAGAACAGGGTCAATCCATACATGTGGATCTGTATCACCATGGTCATGTGAATGTTCCTCTTCATGAGCAGCTTCATCATGGGCATGTTCAGTTTCTTCCTCATGTTCAGCTTCATCATGGGCATGTTCTTCTTCACTATGTCCTTCCAACAATTCCAAACCATCGCCTGCATTAATGAACGTGACATCTTCATTTTTAAGTGATTCTTGTGCTGTTTCAGCAAAGGATTCAAATCCAACTCCTGAATAGATAAATGCATCAGCTTCAGCGATGTTTACCATATCTTTTGTAGAAGGTTCAAAAGTGTGTGCATCGGCACCCGGTGGAATAACGTTTTCAACCTCTACTAAATCTCCCCCGATCTTTTTTGTGAAATCCTCTAGTGGGTAAAGAGTTGTATATATTTTTAATGTTTCCGAATCAGCTGCCGGTTCAGTTGATTGAGAGGAAGAAGATGTATCTCCATTACTGCTGCAGCCGAATAATAAACTGGATATAAATAGCATTGTGCTTATTGATAATAAATGTTTCTTCACTTTTCATGATCTCCTTTCTGCAAATCATTATGATTACGATTAAGCCTTCATCATTATATCTTAATCATTCCGATTTGAGAACTTATTTTTTGTGAATTTTTATTTTTAGAAAAGTTAAATAGTAATAGTTACGATTAGTACAATTGATATAGTAACCTAAAATTAGAGATTACTCAAGAAATATGGTATATTATTTAAAAAGTTTATTCATAAGTGGAGGAGATAGAACATGAGAATCGTAGAAGAAATTTTAGCACATAATGAAAAGTTTGTAGCGAATAGAGAATTTGAAAAGTTTGAGACTACTAAATTTCCTGAGAAAAAACTTGTTGTTCTTTCATGTATGGATACTAGATTGGTGGAGCTTCTTCCTAGTGCAATGAATGTACGTAATGGAGATGTGAAAATAGTTAAAAGCGCAGGTGCAATCGTAGCCCATCCATTTGGAAGTATTATGAGAAGTATTTTAGTTGCTGTTTATGAATTAAAAGCAGATGAAATTTGTGTAATCGGTCACCATGATTGTGGAATGAGTAAGATTAGTCCAGAATCATTTCTTTCTAAAGCGATTGAAAAAGGTGTGGATAAAGAGAAAATTGACACAGTTAAATATGCCGGGGTTGATTTAGATCAATGGTTAAAAGGATTCAATAACGTTGAAGACAGTGTACGTGATAGTGTAGAAACAATTAAAAACCATCCATTCCTTGCTAGTGGTATTCCAGTACATGGACTAGTTATTGATCCTTCAACAGGTAAGTTAGATGTTGTCGTAAATGGATATGAAGATTAATTTTTCTTTTGCTTCTTCTCAGGCACAAAATCAATACCGCCCGGGTGAAAAGGATGACATTTTAAAATCCGTTTGATTGTTAAAAAACCTCCTTTGAGGACTCCGAAGCGTTGAAAAGCCTCTATTCCGTAATGTGAGCAAGTAGGGTAGAAACGACAAGTTGGAGGTTTAATAGGTGAAATGAATTTTTGATAGAAACGAAAGATAACGATAAAAATATTTTTCATAAATTGACCTTCTTTTCCAATAAAATTGTCTAACTGCTTTTGTTGCTACTATTTACTATACTAAATAGAGGCCATCATGCGCTAATATCTTTACCTATGTTACAATAATGTAGGATTTAGCACTTATTATTTTTTTAGGAGTGAATAGTATGCCTTCAGTTGAAAGTTTTGAATTAGATCATAATGCCGTTAAGGCTCCATATGTCCGCCATTGCGGTGTTCATAAAGTTGGTAGTGACGGTGAAGTGAATAAATTTGATATCCGCTTTTGTCAGCCGAATAAACAAGCGATGAAGCCTGATACAATTCATACATTAGAGCATTTATTGGCATTTAATATTCGTGAATATGCTGAGAAATATGATCATTTTGATATTATTGATATTTCGCCTATGGGGTGCCAAACGGGTTATTATTTAGTTGTAAGTGGTAAGCCTGAAGTCACTGAAATTATTGATTTACTGGAAGATACGTTAAAAGCAGCCGTTGAAGTAACGGAAATTCCTGCTGCGAATGAAACACAATGTGGACAAGCTAAACTTCACGATCTTGAAGGAGCAAAACGTTTAATGCGTTTCTGGCTTGAACAGGATAAAGAAGAACTAGCGAAGGTATTTGGATAATAGAGAAGGGGCTGTCTCATTTTATAGAGGCAGCCCCTTGTCATTAGTTCTTACGATAACTTAAATTTGCAATCGCATCATGTAAATGAATAGATTCCTCATTACGGCATTCAACTGAAAATGCTTGAACGTAATCAAGTTCATATAGGTCAGCAGCTACTAATCTAACCATATCCTCTACAAAACGAGGGTTTTCATAGGCTGTTTCTGTTACAACTTTTTCATCTGTACGTTTTAATACAGGATGAATCATTGCGCTGGCGTTTGTTTCTGCTGCTTCTAATAGTGCTGCCTTCCAGTCAATTTCTTCATGATAGTCATTCGAAAATTCAACATTCATTGTGACATATCCACGTTGGTTATGAGCGGAATATTCACTAATCTCCTTAGAACATGGGCAAAGAGTAGTGACGGCACATTTTAATGAGGCTGTGCTCGTAAATCCGTTTTCCTTCTCATAGGACACAGCGATGGAAGCTTCAGCATGATTGAGACCAACTAACTCAGAACTTGGACCCTTTCTTTCGTAAAACCATGGAAAAGTTACTTCGATACTAGCATCTTGTTGTTTAAGTCGTTCAGCAAGCTCTTTTGTAAAGTCGTAGAGATTTTCTAGTGTAAGATGAAATCCTCCATTTTGACGGTATTGTTCCAATTGTTCTGTAAAACGACTCATGTTCGTTCCTTTTGAATCATGTGAAATTTTACTTGTCATTTTGAAACTAGCAACAGTTGTTTGTTGCTCTGGAAGTAAACTAGAATGTATGATAATAGGGTGTTTTACATTGCTAATTCCAACTGCATCTATAGTAAAAAGAAAATCTTTTTTCGTATTTTGTAGATCAGGCATTTTGTCTTTTTCAGTTGGCTTCAGTTTAACTCCCGGTTCAACGGAGCCAAATAGTCTATGACGTTCTTTTTTTGGTGGCAAGTTAATCTTTCTTGTCATTTTGATCCCCTCTCACTTACTCGATATTGAGAGTATACTGTAAGTCGATAGAAAACATCAACGATTAAATCCTCATAATGTGCCCTAAAAGCTTGAAAAAAATCAAATAATGTCGAAAATTGATCAAAGGATTTTCTATTAGAGGTCATAATCCTTTTTGAAAACTAGTATGATATAGTACATAGATTAATAGGTAAGGAGTTCATATATGAATAGAACTGTAGTACCATTTATGAAAGAGTGTATTGCGTTAGCTTTATTAGGGTTGTTTTTCTATTTGTTTTTATTTGTTGATTTCCATGAGATTGAATGGAATATCCCATCTCAACTTTTGACTGTTAATACAATGTTTTTAAGTATATTGCTTGAAGCTATTCCATTTATCTTATTGGGTGTTTTTATTTCTGCGCTTATCCAAACATTTGTGTCAGAGGATCTGATTAAACGAGTGCTTCCTAAGAACGCAATATTAGCTTTATTGCCTGCTGCTTTACTTGGAGCGATTTTTCCTATTTGTGAATGTGCGATTGTACCAATTGTTAGAAGGCTATTGAAAAAAGGGATGCCTCTCCATGTTGGAGTTGTATTCTTAGTAGGTGCTCCAATATTAAATCCTGTTGTGTTTGCGTCAACATACTATGCTTTTTCTTCACAGCTGCATATTGCGTATGCAAGAATGGGACTGGCGTTTTTTCTTTCCATTATTATCGGTTTTATGATGTATCTCCTTTTTAAAAATCGAAATCAGTTAAAGTGGACGAAAGAAGAACTAACCAGCATCGTTCAGTTAAAAAGTGAAGAAAAGGTAGGAAAGTTAAAATCGACGTTTTTTCATGCAAGTGACGAATTTTTTGAAATGGGAAAGTTCTTAATTATTGGGGCGTTTATTGCAAGTCTGTTCCAAACGTTTCTTGATCGAACGCTTTTAACAGAACTTGGTAGCAGTGAATTTCTTTCTCCTGCTATCATGATGGCATTTGGATATATTTTATCGTTATGTTCTGAGGCGGATGCATTTGTGGCAGCAACTTTTGGTGGAACCTTTACAACTGGATCATTGCTCGCCTTTTTAGTGTACGGTCCCATGATTGATTTGAAAAATACAATTATGCTTTTTGCCTTTTTTAAAGCAAAATTCGTTGCTGCATTTATCGGTGTTGTCACAGTCGTTGTTTATCTCTCAATCATTATGTATCAAGCAATTTTTCTATAAGATGGGAGGCAGTAAAAGATGGAGAACCAACAAAGCCATTACCGCTTTCAAGTGTATATACGCGGCATCATTCTTATTGGCTTTACCTTACTGATGATTAAATTATTAATGACAGGAAATATGCTCAATTTTATCGCACCTAAAATGATGCCGTTTATGTATTTTGCGATTGTTGTATTTTTAATTTTAGGTGTCGTTCAAATCTGGAGAAGCGGGTCAAAGAAGCAGGCGGAGCTTTATTGTGATTGTGGAATCGACCACTCTGCTCCCTCTTCACCGTTTCGTTCTATTTTTGTCTATCTATTGTTTATCATGCCAATTGTAACTGGTTTTCTGTTTCCGGAGGTTGTTCTGGATAGTTCAGTTGCAGCAAAGCGGGGCTTTAAATCTTTTGCCACAACAGATCCGCAACCTGCTGAAGAAGCGACTGGAACTGAAAAAGCTGAAGCATATCTCAACGATCCGGAAGCTTATATGGCGGAACTAGACGAACGAATAGGTGATAAGGTTTTAGAGTCTTCAAGTAATATCCCTGATGTTCCACTTGAACATCCAGATGGGTTTGAAATACAAGAGCGTCCTGTTGACATTTACGCGCAGTTAGAAAAAGAAATGCTTGAAATGGAAACCATTAAATTTACAGAGGAAAATTATATTGCAATGACAACCATCATCGATCAAAACCCTGAAAAGTTTGTTGGGAAAAAGGTGGAGATTTTAGGGTTTGTCTTTCGGGAACATGACTTTAATGAAGATCAGTTTGTTATTGCAAGATTTGGATTATCCTGCTGTGTTGCTGATGCCTCTGTATTCGGAACACTTGCTTCATTTCCTGAAGCGAATCAATATGGTGATGATAAGTGGGTCAAACTAAAGGGAACCTTAACAACGACAACCTATCAAGATTGGATGTTACCTTCAATAGATGTAGCAAGTATTGAAGTTGTTGAACAACCGGAGACTCCTTATGTATACGAAAAGTACTAAAAACACGCCTTTGCGTGTTTTTTATTGATGTTCATCATCATGTTCTTTATTCGGTTGCTCTTCATGCTTTTTAACAGGATCAACTGTATGTTTGTATTGATAGGCTTTGCTTGTAGTCAAAACACTTAATAAGAGGACAACAATAACAATGATGATACAAATAATAAAAACGACTTTCACTATTTTCCCTCCTGTTTTTCAAGCTGCTATTGTCTCATCTTATCATGAAAAATTAGACAATAGGAAAAAATTGTTTAACGTCTTGGTTTTAGAGTAAACTAAAATGGGTAAACAAATAATAGATGCATAAGGAGGAATATATATGTCAGAGAAATTAATCGCAACAGTAAACAAACAAATAGCAAACTGGACCGTATTGTATGTGAAATTACATAATTATCATTGGTTTGTAAAAGGAGAAAATTTCTTTACTCTACATGAAAAGTTTGAAGAATTCTACAATGAAGCAGCTATTCATATTGATGAATTAGCGGAGCGTTTATTAGCTCTTGACGGGAAACCGGTAGCAACAATGAAAGAATGCTTAGAGCTTTCGTCTGTGAACGAAGCGGAAGGCAATGAATCAGCACAGCAAATGGTTCAAAGCATCTATGAAGATTTTAGTAAAGTTGTAGAAGAATTAAAAGAAGGAATGGATTTAGCAGGAGAAGTAGGAGATGAAACTACAGGTGATATGCTTCTTGCCATCCATCAAGGGTTAGAAAAGCATAATTGGATGTTAAAATCATTCTTAGGTAAATAAATACAAGGGACTGACCTATTTTAATTAGGACAGTCCCTTCTTTTTTAAAGGCTGTTTTTCACAAAGATTGTTGATTTAAGATACTATTTTAACACTATAGTGGAATGGAGCGGAAGACACTTGACTCCTGCGGGAAGTAGAGGAAAGGCTAAGACCCCACAGGCGAAGCCGAGGAGGCTTAGCTTCCTCCCCGCGGAAAGCAAGTGTCTGCAGCGCAATGAAACGAACTAATTTTCTATTTTAACCTCAATGTATGTGTTTGTGAAGACAGCCTTTTTTAAAATTCTACTCAAAACTCCTTCTCTCCAATTTCTTTTGACATTTTATCTGTTAAAAACGGAATGAGAATCGACTGTAGGTCTTGTTCTGGCAGATCTTTCATCCAGTTGAGAATTTCCTGTTTATTTGTATGACGAATAGTGGATTGGACATAAGCCAAAACATCTTCCTCGTCTGCGCGAAATTGACTATGATCATGATTAAAAAATAGTTGATGATTCACTTTTGTCATCCTCCAATCTTATTACAAGTATTTATCGTTAGCTATAAATGAATGTTCTATTCTTTCTTATCTGCATAAGAATAATGCATAAGATAAGGGCAAAAGCTAATGAGAGGAAAATAAAGAAGGAGTGATCATCATGGATAATGCAAAAAAGACGTATTACATTACGGTCGGGAGTGGACAAATCTCTCAGTTAAGCACGGTTTCTGCATGGGATTTTAAAATTGAAGCAACAGATGAAGAAATTGTTCAACTACGTGAGTATTTTGACCAAGTTTATTCATCAGATATGCAAGGGTTCTTTCGTGCCCATACACCATATGTTCAATACCATTATGATCGGGAAAATGATGCAATTGATGACACGAATAAAAAAATCTACCGAATGATTTATGAATTAGGTGATGAAGAAGCGAAAGAGCTTATCCGCTCGCAACAACTTATGTCTAAAATTAATGAACAAGAATAATCTCTTACACATAAATTTAACATTGTGATAAGATTTGAATAGATAAGGAAAAAATAGAGGGATCAACTATGTACCGATTTATTGATTATTATCACAATGAAGTTTTATTGTCTTTTGACGATCATCCGTTTTCCGAAGAACCCAAGCATGTTTGGGTTGTTTGCAGGCACCAAAAGCAATGGCTATTAACGAAGCATTCCGATCGGGGACTTGAGTTTCCTGGCGGTAAGGTTGAAGCGAATGAAACAGCGATGGAAGCAGCGATTCGAGAGGTAAAAGAGGAAACGGGAGGAATCGTTCGTAATATTGACTATATTGGGCAGTACAAAGTAAGAGGAAAAGAAAAGGTAATTGTGAAAAACATTTATTTTGCTAGAATTGAAAGACTTGAAAAGCAAGATGGATATTTTGAAACATATGGACCTGTCTTATTAGATAAACTCCCAGATGATATCCGAACAAGCAAACAATATAGCTTTATCATGAAAGACGATGTACTACAGAAGAGCATACAAGAAGTGGAGAAAAGAATAAAAATAAGAGGCGACATGTGACAAATCCACCTAAAGTGGAGAGTCTCATTAGCCTCTTTTTTCTGATTTAACAAGCTTTTTTTCAACTAATTCAACACCTTGATACATAATTGTTGCAAAGACAGCGATAATCAATAGGCTCAGGAGAACAAGAGTGAAGTTAAATACTTGGAAACCATATATAATCATATATCCTAATCCTTTTGCTGATACAAGAAACTCTCCAACAATGACCCCTACCCAGGATAAACCGACATTTACTTTTAATGTCGATACAATTGTAGGAAATGAGGCAGGTAATACAGCTTCCCTGAAAATTTGTATTTTTTTTGCCCCGAATGTTTGGAGGACCCTGATATAATTGGAGTCAACTTCTCTAAAAGAAGTGTACACAACAATAGTTGTAATAATAACTGAAATGATCGTTCCCATTGCAATAATAGATACAAAACCAGGACCCAGACCGACAATTAATATAGGTCCTAATGCTACTTTAGGCATGGCATTTAAAATAACAAGATAAGGATCAAGAACCTTTGAAAGTCTTTCTGACCACCAAAGCAATGCAGCTAAGATAGCGCCAAGTAATGTTCCTAATATGAACCCTAAGACCGTTTCAAATAATGTAACTCCTATATGCGGAAGTAATGTTCCATCCATTATTTTCGTTATAAATAGATTCCAGACCTTAGAAGGAGAGCTAAATAAAAGAGGGTCGATCCACTCTCTTCGACTTGCGAGCTCCCAAAGACTGAAGAAACTGATGAAGATGAGAAGTTGATAAAATCTTACCCATTGTTTTTCCCGTGCAACATTACGTTTATAATTCTTATGAAGGAGTTCAATGGTTTCATTCTGTTTCATATTGATCCAACTCCCTCCAAATTTGTTGAAATAATGTAGAAAACGCTGGATGCTGTCTTGCATGAAACGGCGGCAGATCTCTTAATTCTTTTGGAACGACATATGTTCTTCTTATCCTTCCGGGTCTGGCAGAAAAAACAAAAATTCTGTCACTCATTGCAATGGCTTCTCCAATATCATGTGTGACTAGAAGTGCTGTTTTATTGAAATCCTTTAAAGTCTTGACCACTAAATCCTCAAGCTTTAATTTCGTTTGATAATCAAGTGCTGAAAAAGGCTCATCAAGCAGCAAAATTTTAGGATCAGTTGCTAAGGTTCGAACCAAAGCAGCTCGCTGTCGCATGCCTCCGGAAAGCTGATGTGGAAACTGCTTTTCTACTTGGTCAAGTCCCATATCTTTTAACAAGTCTAACGTTACTTTCGTCGTCTCTTGTGTTTTTCTCCCTGTAATTTTGAGGCCCAGTGTCACGTTTTCTTCAATTGTTTTCCAAGGAAATAAATAATCCTGCTGCAGCATATAACCGATAACGGAATCCGGCTTTGTAATATATGAATTAGCAATCTTTACTTTACCTTGGATTGGTTTAATAAGACCGGCGATTATGGAAAGTAATGTTGTTTTTCCACAACCACTTGGACCAAGGAAGGAGATGAACTCCCCTTCCTCCACCGACAGTTGTATATTTTCAAGGGCTAAAGTTGCACTGTCTTTTGTTAGATAAATATGATGAACATCTTCTACGAGTAAAAAAGACATAAAGGCTTCTCCTTCCTAATTTGTGACGTCTTCTGCATAAGATGTATTGACAAGTGTTTCATAATCAACACGCATTGGAAGTTCTCCAGCTTCGTCCATAATGTCTTGTAAGTTATTCCATTCATCTTCCCCTAGAATTGGATCTGTTGCAAACGATCCTTGTTCTTTATATCTTTCTATAACAGTTTCAATGATTTCAAGTTCTGTATCTTCGAATTGTGGGGCAATCGATGCGGCGATTTCTTCCACACTCTTTTCTTCAACCCATTGTTGAGCCTTGTAAATGGCAGCTGTAAATTTATTAGCGGCCTCTTCATTATTATCCAAAAAGCTTTTTTTGCTCATAAAGGTTGTATAAGGGACACTGCCGGATTCTGTACCAAATGAAGCAACGATATAACCGGTACCTTCTTTTTCGAAAATACTTGCAGTTGGTTCAAATAGCTGAACATAATCACCAGTTCCTGATGCAAAGGCACTAGGAATATTAGCAAAATCCACATTTTGAATTAATTCAAGCTCTGAGTGAGGATCTATTCCATGTTGCTTTAATACAAACTCTCCAACCATCTGAGGCATTCCGCCTTTTCTTTGACCTAAGAAGGTGCTCCCTTGTAACTGGGCCCAATCAAATGACTCAATCTTTTCCCTGCTTACGAGAAATGTCCCATCTGTTTGAGTGAGCTGGGCAAAATTGATAATTGGATCATTTGATCCTTGTGCATGAACGTAGATTGACGTTTCAGAACCGACTAATGCAATATCAGCTCCGTCCGACAATAGGGCAGTCATTGTCTTATCTCCGCCCCATGTAGTGGTAAGCTCTACATTAAGACCTTCTTCTTCAAAAAAACCTTCTGCCATTGCCACATATAATGGAGCATAGAAAATAGAGTGGGTTACTTCAGCTAGTCGAATGGTTTCAGTTTTGTTTTGACTGCAGGCGGTAAATGTAAAGAGAAGAAGAAATGCAATGCAAACATAAGCTAACCGTCTTTTCATTTGATTCCAACCTCCTTGATGCATAGCATCACTTAATTTTGTAAAATAAGATAAAAAAAGATATTCTTCGATTACAATATGAAGCGTAGCTCGAACGGATATAGGATAATTTATGATCATTTATAAAAATGTGTGAATGCCTATGTAAAAATGAATCACGTTAAAATGGGTAAAGTAGTAAAGATCCTAGAAAATTAATTCAATGAGAGAAGAGAGAAAGAGTGAAGACAAATGAATGGTGAAATAATTAGTAAGGTCAAATATCCTTCTCCAAATCCAAACATAAATGTATGGATTGTGACGTATTGGTCTCATGGGCTAAAAATTAAAGGACTACTTGCAGAGCCAAAGCTTGAGGGTACATATGATGGATTATTATATCTACGTGGTGGAATTAAAAGTGTTGGAATGGTAAGGGTCGGAAGAATTGTTCAATTTGCTTCAGAAGGGTTTGTGGTCATGGCACCTTTTTACCGTGGGAATCAAGGTGGAGAAGGAAATGAAGATTTTGCAGGGGAAGATCGGTATGATGCAATTTCTGCAATAGAAGTCTTAAGGAATCATGCTGCTGTACATAAGGGACGTATTCATGCATTCGGCTTCTCAAGAGGAGGCGTAATGGCCTTATTAGCCGGAATTTTAGCAAAAAACTTATGTTCAATTGTTACATGGGGTGGGGTAACAGATATGAGTTTAACTTATGTTGAAAGAGAAGATCTAAGAAGAATGATGAAAAGAGTCATCGGCGGTACCCCTTCAAAGTTTCCTATAAGGTATAAATGGAGAACTCCATTATATGAGCTTGAAAGGTTACATGCACCAATATTAATTATTCATGGAGTTAAAGATAAAAATGTGTCAGTAGAACATGCCTACAGACTGGAGAAACGTTTAAATGAGTTAGAAAAGCAGGTGGAGAGTTGGTATTTTGAAGAGTATACCCATTATTTTCCGCCGAGTGTTAATCGTGAAACTCTACACAAACTTTGCTTGTGGATGAAAAACCAGCCTATGGTATGATGGAAGTGTCCAATAGTAAGAAGAGGAGGAGTTCATATGGGAATGCCAGTTGAATTTAATACAATGATTGTTACAAAGGGTAAGGAAGTTCGTATAGATGAAAATACATTTGAACTGCAAAAAGAAGGGTATCGTATATATCCTATTGATATTCCAATTGAAGTGAGAAAAACAAAAAGTGGAGAAATGACTGGACAAGCTATTGTCCAAAAATTAGAATTAACAAACACTAATACGATGCTTACCTATCGTTTAATTAACTTAAATTCTACAAATTAACAAAACAGTTAGGGGACCTATTTTTGGTCCCCGTTTATATGTTCATTCTTTGGAAAAGACGATAATTTGGTAATTGATTGTAGACTAAAAAAGGGACCTCTCAAAATTGAGACAGCCCTCCAACATAATTAATTTAAACAAAAAAATAATTTATACTGCTGGTCCGCCAAGCTTTTCAATATGTGGTGATAGATGGTTGAATTTTTTAAAATTGTCTTTGAACTTTGATGCTAACTCATTAGCTTTTAGAAAATATTCTTCTTGGGAATTCCATGTTTTATGAGGTTGAAGCACATCATCCGGGACACCTGGGACATGAATAGGAATATTTAATCCGAATACCTCATCTATCACAGTTTCAATATGGTCAAGGTCTCCTTCAACTGCGGCCTGAACCATTGATCGAGTATAATGTAGTTTCATTCGTTTTCCTTCACCATATGCTCCACCCGTCCATCCGGTATTTACGAGAAACACTTGAACATCATGTTCATCAATTTTTTGACCTAACATATTAGCATACCGTGTTGCTTCAAGTGGAAGAAAAGGAGAACCAAAACAAGTTGAAAATGTTGCTTCCGGTGCTGTTACACCTCGCTCTGTTCCTGCTAACTTACTTGTATATCCGCTTAAGAAATGATACATTGCTTGTTCTTTTGATAATTTACTGATTGGAGGAAGAACTCCAAACGCATCAGCAGTTAAAAACACGATTGTTTGCGGATGCCCTGCTATGCTGGGAACTATAGCGTTATCAATATTTGAAAGGGAATAAGCAGCTCGCGTATTTTCAGTATAGAATGGATTGCTATAATCTACTTCTCTCGTGAACTCATCGATAACAACATTTTCAAGAACAGACCCATATCGAATAGCATTATAGATTTGAGGTTCTTTTTCTTTTGTTAAGTTGATGCATTTTGCGTAACAGCCACCTTCAATGTTAAACACTCCGGACGATGACCAACCGTGCTCATCGTCACCAATGAGTCGTCTGTTAGGATCAGCGGATAATGTGGTTTTTCCTGTTCCGGATAAGCCGAAAAATAAGGCAACATCCCCTTCAAATCCAACATTCGCCGAACAATGCATTGGAAGTATGTTGTTTTCAGGTAGTAGTAGGTTCATAACAGAAAACACAGATTTTTTCATTTCACCTGCGTACTCTGTACCTCCTATTAGAATAGTCCTCTTCTCAAACGACGTAATAATAAAGGTTTCAGATTTTGTTCCGTCCACTTCAGGGTCTGCTTTAAAGTGTGGAGCAGATAAAATTGTAAAAGGTTGTTCAGTTGTTATAAGTTTTTCACCTTTTTGATGGATGAAAAGTTGATTGGCAAAAAGATTATGCCATGCAAATTCATTTATGACCACTAAAGGAAGTTGGTAACGGTTATCAGCTCCTGCAAAACCATCAAAAATAAAGATCTCATCCCGCTCTTTTAAGTAAGAAACCATTTTACTATACAGTTGATCAAATACTTCTGAAGAAATGGGCTGGTTAACAGAACCCCAATTAATGATCTGTTGAGTGGAAGGCTCTTCCACAATAAATTTATCTTGAGGGGATCTGCCTGTATAGGCCCCAGTTGTTGCTCTAATGGCTCCTGTTGAAGTTAAAACTCCTTCTTTTTTTTCAAGGACCTTTTCAACAAGCTGTGCTACCGATAAATTATGCTGAGCATTTTTCCCATTAACAAGCTGATTAAGCTCATTCGTTAAATCTGTTAAATTCATCCCCATACCCTTCTTTCTGAATGTATTTATTGTTATCTAATAGTATAACACATTTATATTATTGAACCATACTATACGTGTGTGCTTTTTTGAAAAAAATGTACAACCTACATTTCCTAAAACTAATTTCATATTTACTAACAGGAAGGGAATACTAATCATAAGATTTACTTAAAAAGAATTAAATTTTCATACGGAATCACTGTCGATTTTTGTTGACACCTTTAAGTTAGTGCGCTATGATATGACCTTGAACGGATTCTCTTATCCCGAGCTGGTGGAGGGACAGGCCCTATGAAACCCAGCAACCTGCTATCAAAGGAAAGCGCGAATGCACACTAATTATATAGTTACTAGTATTAGCAGTTTTTTGCCTGACCTAACAAAAGCACGTTATGAAACAAAACTCGTTTTGTTTCATGTTGTGTTTTTGTTAGGTCAGGAATGGTGCGTAGCATCATTCTAAGCGAGCATAAGCTTGCGTAGGCGAAAAAGTCCCAATCTGTGGAACTATGTTTAAAAGGTGCACTCCCGGCGACATTTTCCGACGCAAAGGTGCTAACCTGAAGCAAGGCGAAAGCCCTTGATCGATAAGAGCGAAAGGCGATGAACGATTGAAAAACCTTTCCTCACACAGGGAAGGTTTTTTTTTGATAACAGAAACAAGTATTTTCTTCATAGAGTTTTACCAGGACAAGCATGTGGTAAAAGGGTACATAATACTTCTGTTCACAAAATATGCCAACGTGATTTTCTAAAGGTCATACTTTGGGAAGAGTTCCGGATCAATTGAAATATGAGGAGGAAGCTTTTAACTATGTCTAAAAAACGTCTATTTACTTCTGAGTCTGTAACAGAAGGCCATCCAGATAAGATTTGTGACCAAATTTCAGATTCTATTCTTGATGCAATTATCTCAAAGGATCCTAACGCACGTGTAGCTTGTGAAACATCTGTTACAACAGGTTTAGTGTTGGTAGCAGGAGAAATCACAACAAGCACGTATGTTGATATTCCTAAAATTGTTCGTGAAACAATTAAAGATATCGGATATACTCGTGCTAAGTATGGTTTTGATGCAGAAACATGTGCAGTATTAACTTCTATTGATGAACAATCAGCAGATATTGCTATGGGGGTTGACAAAGCGCTAGAAGCACGTGAAGGACAAATGTCTGATGAAGAAATTGAAGCAATCGGTGCAGGAGACCAAGGATTAATGTTTGGTTTTGCATGTAACGAAACAAAGGAATTAATGCCATTACCAATTTCTTTAGCTCATAAGCTGTCTCGTCGTTTAACAGAGGTACGTAAAGAAGAGATTCTTCCATACCTTCGTCCTGATGGTAAAACACAAGTAACAGTAGAATATGATGAAAATAACAAGCCTGTACGTATTGATACAATTGTTATTTCTACTCAACATCATCCTGAAATTACGTTAGAACAAATTCAGCGTAATATTAAAGAATATGTTATTAACCCTGTTGTTCCTAAGGAATTAATTGATGAAAACACAAAATACTTTATTAATCCAACTGGTCGATTCGTTATTGGTGGACCACAAGGTGATGCAGGTTTAACTGGTCGTAAAATTATTGTTGATACTTATGGTGGATATGCTCGTCACGGCGGTGGAGCATTCTCAGGTAAGGATGCAACAAAAGTTGACCGTTCTGCAGCATATGCAGCACGTTATGTTGCAAAAAATATTGTAGCAGCAGGATTAGCTGAAAAGTGTGAAGTTCAATTAGCTTATGCAATTGGTGTAGCACAGCCAGTATCCATTTCAATTGATACATTTGGAACAGGAAAAGTTTCCGAGGAAGTATTAGTTGAAGTTGTTCGCAGCAACTTTGATTTACGTCCAGCCGGAATTATTAAAATGCTTGATTTAAGACGTCCTATTTACAAGCAAACAGCTGCTTATGGACATTTTGGTCGCAACGATTTGGATCTTCCATGGGAAAGAACGGACAAAGCTGAAGCACTTAGTAGTGCGGCGCTTCAATAATAGATGAAAAAATGGCCTGTATTAGGCCATTTTTTTATGCGGAAAATTTGGAAACACTTATTCAATGGTGTATAGTGAAGGTCTATATTGTTCATAAATATGCAATTCTTTTTTAACATTAACTGTTAAAGTCAATGATATAGTAATTATAGAAAAGAAAAAATGCAGGAGGATATAAATGAAAGCGTTTTTCGTTGGGATATCTTTAGTTTTAGGATTATCTATAAGTAGTGGTTGCCAAAACCAGTCTCAAGCAAATGAATCAGATACTAAGCTGAATAATCAAGATACTACTAGTGAAGTACTAGCCCCGGAAGTTCAAATTATGGCTGAAAAACAAGTTGAAAAAGGAAAGAAAGAAACAATTTCCGCAATCGTTACTTTAGGAGAGGAATTTGTAGATGATGCAGATGTTGTGTTTGAAATCAAACATGATGAAGATTCAAAAAAGATCACAGCTAACTTCGTAGAAAATGGTGAATATGTGATTGATTATACGTTTGAGTCAGATGGTCAGTATGAGATTATTGCCCATACAAATGCAAAGGACTACCATATTATGCCATCGATGCAACTTCAAGTGGGAGATCCTGTTGAATCTCCACAAGTTGATGAGAAGAGTGAAACGACTGAGCATCATCATGATCATGAAGATAAGGCAAGTGAAGAGTAGAACACCATAGTAAAGAGGAGCCATTGGCTCCTCTTAGTCATGCGTAACGTATATGTTTTTCGTCTAAAGCATCCTCATATTCTTTTATTAGACCTTCAAATATTTGATCCCATGTTTGTGTTAGGGCATACTCTCTGGCGGCTTCACCCATTTTGTTCCGTAATGAATAATCTTCTAATATATGAATAATAGCTTGAATAAAATGCTCCGTTTTTTTAGGCTCACATAAATATCCGTTTTCTAAAGGCTTAATAATGTTTTTTACTCCACCAGAGTTTGCTCCAATAACTGGTGTACCAGAAGCTAACGCTTCTAAGACAACATTTCCAAAGGTTTCAGTTGGGGAAGGAAAAATAAATAGATCAGAGCATGAGTAGATTTTAGCCAGCTCTACACCATTTACATAGCCTGCAAATGTTATGTTTTCGTGAGCGTTTTTTTGCATCTCTTCCTTTGAAGGTCCATCTCCAACAATTACCCAATGAACATTATCATGGATTTGCTTAGGTAGCTTCTTCGTAATTTCCATCAATGTCTTGATATCTTTTTCTGGAGCTAATCTTCCAACATAAGAGAGTATATATTTTTCTTTAATTTGATATTTATGACGAAATTCATCCTTGTTGTAGTTGGGATGTAATAAGTTGCAATCAACACCTCTACCCCAAATTCGAAGATTTGAAAATCCTTTTCGTTTTAATTGTTCCAGTGTTTCATTTGATGGAACAAATATCTTTCTTAAGGGTTTATGGAACCAGTGCATATATTTCCATAATACCTTTGATAGGAAATGAAAATCATAATACTCTAAATATTGGTCAAAATCAGTGTGATAAGATCCTACTATAGGAATACCGAGCTTTTTTGCATAATGCAGGCCGCAAAGACCAATATTGAATGGAGTGGCAACATGAATGATATCAGGTTTAAAGCGTTGTAATTCAGCTTTAACTTGCAGCATGTTCGGCAGTGCCAGTCTGCATTCGGGATAAAGGAAAAAAGGTAAACTTGTGAAACGATGGATATGACTTGAAAACATACTCTCCTTCGTACTAACAGGTGCAAAAACTCTGTATTCATAGCCATTCTCTTCAAGGTAATCTGTGTAACGTTTTAATGTTCTTGCAACACCGTTTACATCTGGTGCAAAAGTATCTGTGAAAATAGCTATTCTCAATTCAATCCCTCCAATTACACATAAATGAAAGGTACCTTATATGAGGCACTATTTTTTTACAACATTACATAGGTAGAATAAGGAACTGGCTCATGACTGTGTAGCTTAGAAATCCAACTGAACTACCAAAGATGCAACCTACTAACACATCAGAAGGATAATGCAGCCCTAGATACATTCTTGAAAGCCCAACACTAATTGCAATTGGTAAAAGAATGACTGTAAGCTGAGGCATATATAAAATAAATGGAGTGATAACAGAAAAAATTGCTGTTGTATGCCCGGACGGAAAGGAATGATCTTCTAAAGGATTGGCAGGTACCTTTGTCTCTAGAAGGGCAAGATAAGGTCGTTTTCTTGGATATAACTTTTTCACTAATGCAACCGGTAGATGGCTTAGCAGAAGGGACAGTGCACTTGTAATACCGATGGTTTGTAATAGATCTTTTGTGAAAAAGCTGAGAAACAAACAAACTGCAATCGTAGAGATGGCTCCTCCTAAGTGAGTAATGTTTCGAAAATAGAAGTTCAACATTTTTTGATCAAAGTGACGGTTAACACTTCGAAAAAGCTTGCATTCAAAATTGTACATGTTGGTCATAAGCTTTGTTTTCATTTAGATGCTCCTTTATTTACCCCTTTTCTATTATTTTAGTAGAGAATTATTTAGTTAATAATAAGATAATGTAAAAAATTCCTTCACATAATATTCACAAAATTAATGTTTGCTCACATAAAATGGGAATGATTTTTACAATTAAGATTAATTTAAATGAGAAAAAGTTTATGACATGTAGGAAGAAGAATGGTATGAAGTATACGGGGATTGTACGATAATGGTAACAGAGTAAGGAATTGGAGGAGTGCTACCTATTCCTTACTCAAAATTGAGTTTATTTATTCTCAGATTCCTCAAATTGAAGAGATTTATAATACTGACCTTTTTCAACATATTCACGACGAATTCTTTCCATGTCTATTAGATCTTCTGTTGTTAATGTTCTTATAACTTTTGCAGGGCGCCCAAGTGCAAGTGTGTTAGGGGGGATTTTTTTTCCTGGAGGGACAAGGCTGCCTGCTCCAATAAATGCTCCCTCACCAACCTCTGCACCATCTAAAATAATGGAACCCATTCCAATTAATGCATTTCGGTGAATAATTGAACTATGTAAGATAACACTATGTCCAACAGTAACATCATCTTCAATGATGAGAGGTTTGTTTGGACTTTGATGGAGACAGCACAAATCTTGAACATTTACACGCTTACCAATTATAGTAGGGGAGACATCGCCTCGAATGACTGTTTGAAACCATATACTTGATTCATCTCCAATTTCAACATCTCCTGTAATTGTTACGTAATCAGCAATAAAAGCTGATTCGGAAATTCTTGGATTTTTTTCTTTATAAGGATAGATCATGTTTTTCATTCCTTTCAGTTGGAGCTTTTTGTTTATTATAACAATAGACAAGGGCTCTTTTCTAAAAGGATTTAATGATAGGTTTTGTTTATGAACCGGAAATAAGAGGAATAAAAGGATTACTTACAATAATAAAGTTGGATATAACTAAGAATGTGAAAGAAGGTAGTGAAATTGTGGAAGTGGGAAGCTGAGATTGAGCCTATAAAAGGTGTGATTGTGATCATTCATGGGGCAGCAGAACATCACGGCCGCTACAAATGGTTAGTCGAAATGTGGCGCCTGTCAGGTTATCATGTTGTCATGGGTGATCTCCCTGGTCAAGGAACCACAACAAGAAGAAGAGGACATATCCAATCATTTGATGAATATATAAAAGAAGTAAATCTATGGATAACTGAAGCAAAAAAGTATGGCGTGCCATTATTTTTATTAGGACACAGCATGGGTGGGTTAATAGTGATAAGGGCTCTCCAGGAAAAACATCATGAAATAAAAGCGGTTATTTTATCATCTCCATGCTTAGGAATTTTGTTTAAACCAAATAAAGCTTTAGAGCTTGCTTCCAAAGGATTAAATATCATAGCCCCATCGTTTAAAGTAGATTCAAAATTAAGTGTAAATATCGCCACTCGTAATAAATCGGTTCAGGATCTTGATGAAAACGATTCTTTATATGTGACAAAGGTTTCTGTTAGATGGTATCGTGAGTTATTAAAGGCTATGGAAGAAGCACAAAAACAAGTAGGGAAATTTCAAGAAGTCCCTCTTCTTCTTATGCAAGGAGGAGAAGATAAAATCGTTGATAAATCACTTGTAAAAGAGTGGTTTAACAAAGTAGATTTGCTTGAGAAAAATTATAAGGAATGGAAAGGGTTATATCACGAAATCTTTAGTGAGCCAGAACGAGATCAAGTTTTTGAAACAGCAAAGCGGTTTTTTGATGCACATTCCGAGTTTGATAGTAGTATGTAAGCATATAGTTGAAATTGGCACCTTCACAAAAAAGCATTGTTAAGTAATCATATAAATCATATAGGTAAAAGAGGTGACACACCCTTTGACAGTACCACAACATCCGATACAGTTAATGACAAAGGTATATAGGGAGATCTTTCCTATTGTTCACTTTTATCTTGAACAATGGAGAGAACAAGCTGATAAAATACCAAATCAAGAATTGAGAATTCAAGCCTTAAACAGCATTCGAGATAAAGAGTTCCACTGTGAGGGTGGAGCAATATTAGGCATGATTTCAGGACCGTATAAAGAACAATGTATAGAGTTTATTGTTGCTTATCAAACAATAAGTGATTACTTAGATAATTTATGTGATCGAAGTACATCGTTAGATCCGGCTGATTTTCGTATGTTACATCAGTCGATGCTTGATGCATTAACATGTGGTGCTACATGTAAGGAATATTACAAATATAGAGAAGATCAAGATGATGGAGGATATTTGCATCATTTGGTTCAAACATGTCAAAATGTTCTTTCAGAATTAGAGCATTATCCACTGATATCAAAATACTTATTAGAGCTTTCGAGTTATTATTGCGATCTGCAGGTACATAAGCATGTGAAAAAAGATGAGCGTGTTCCAAGGTTAGAAAATTGGTTTGAAAGTCATAAAAACAATCTCCCTAAAATGGAATGGTATGAATTTTCAGCATGTACAGGATCAACACTTGGAATCTTTTGTTTAGTTGCTTATGCTTTCAGGGAGCACTTTGAGGAAAAACAAGCAAAGCAAATTAGAGACAGCTATTTCCCTTATATTCAAGGGCTTCATATATTACTCGATTATTTAATTGATCAAGAGGAAGATGAATTAGGGGGAGATTTGAATTTTTGCAGTTATTATGATTCTGAAACAGATATGATGGAAAGATTAGAGCATTTTGTTGAACAAGCCGATTATCAGTTAAGCGGTATTCCGCATGAAAATTTCCATAAACTGATTAATAGAGGCTTATTAGGTGTTTATTTATCAGATGATAAAGTAGCAACACACAAGGCCCTCAAAAAATGGGCGAAAAGGTTAATAAAATTGGGAGGCATGACCAGCTTTTTCTTTTATTTTAACGGAAGAGCCTATCGAACATTTCAAAAGTTTACATTGAAAAAAAGTACACAGAAGGCAATTTAAAGAAAAGGCGCTCATCAATAAGAGCGCCTCAGGCTGTCGACAAAGTCGGTAGCCGTTTTTTATAATTACTAACCTATCAATATATGGTGTTGTTTCGCAACAGAAACCACCAAATATGCAACTGAAAAAGAAACAAAACCCCTTTTTCTTCAGAT